>DATJXO010000085.1:0-33119 GCA_035500055.1 Burkholderiales bacterium
GTCGAGGCTGTTTCCTGCAAGCGCTCCTACTGGGGCCCGCCGGCGACCTGGGAGGACGCGATACGGCGCGTCAAGTACCGGGCGCTGCGGCTGGGAGGCAACGCCATCGCGAAGCTCGACTGCGGCAATCCGCAGAAGAAGCTGTTCGCCGAGTTCTGCTTCGAGTCGATCCGCTGCACGGCGGCGGCCGAGCGCACGCGGTAGCGGCGCCCCGCGAGCGAGCCGCGCTTAACAGCCGCCGGGCCGGTCTGGTATAAAAAAGCCTGCGGGAATCGCGGAGGAGGCCCGAAGTGTCCAAGTTCCCCATCAAGCGCATCCGGACCCTCGCCCTGGTAGGCCAGGCCGGGTCCGGCAAGACCTTGCTGGCCGAGGCGCTGCTTGCGAAAGCGGGCGCGGTTCCCGCTGCCGGCAGCATCGAGCGCGGCACCACCGTGTGCGACTACACGCCGCTGGAGAAATCGTTCGGGCACTCGCTCAAGCTCGCGGTGGCGAGCTTCGAGGCGCCGGCGCCCGAGGGCGGGCATCCCGGCGACGAAGGCGCCTACAGGATCCACCTGCTCGACACGCCCGGCTACCCCGACTTCCTCGGCCACGCGCTGCCCGCGCTCGCCGCGGTGGAGACCGCGGCGATCGTGATCAACGCGCAGAACGGCCTCGAGATGATGACCGGCCGGTTCATGCAGTGGGCGGCGAAGCGCGGCCTCGACCGCCTGGTGATCGTCAACAAGATCGATGCCGACAATGTCGACCTCGAAGGGCTGCTGGGCGAAATCCAGCAGGCGTTCGGCAAGGAGTGCCTGCCGCTCAACCTGCCCGCGGCCAGGGCGAGCAAGGTCTCGGACTGCTTCTTCGCGCCGTTGGGCGAGGCCGACTTCTCCTCGGTCGAGGACGCGCACAAGCGCCTGGTCGAGCAGGTGGTCGAAGTCGACGAGAAGCTGATGGAGGCGTACCTGGAGAAGGGCGAGGTTGCGCCCGAGGAGCTGCACGAGCCGCTCGAGCGCGCGATGCGCGAGGGCCATCTGGTCCCGGTCGTGTTCGCCTCGGCGAAGACCGGCGCCGGCGTCCAGGAGCTGCTCGACGTCATCGTGAAGCTGCTGCCGAACCCGGCCGAAGGCAATCCACCCGCGTACCTGAGCGTCCCTGCGGGCGGCGGCGCCGGGCGCGAGGTCGCGGCGGTGCCGGACCCGGGCAAGCACGCGCTTGCGCACGTCTTCAAGATCGAGATCGACCCGTACATCGGCAGGATCGCCGTGTTCCGCATCCACCAGGGCCGCATCACGCCCGGAACGCAGCTGTTCATCGGCGACGGCCGCAAGCCCGTCAAGGCGGGGCACCTCTACGTGCTGCGGGGCAAGACGCAGGTCGAGGTCGCCGAGGCGGTGCCGGGCGACATCTGCGCCATCGCCAAGATCGACGACATCCAGTTCGACCATATCCTGCACGACTCCGCCGAGGACGCGCACATCCACGCCAGGCCGCTCGAGCTGCCGACCTCGGTGTTCGGCCTCGCGGTGCAGCCGAAGAAGCGCGGCGACGAGCAGAAGGTCTCCGACGTGCTGCACAAGCTGATGGCCGAGGACCCGTGCTTCCGCCTCGAGCACAACGCGCAGGCCAACGAGACCGTGATGCGCGGCCTGGGCGAGATGCACCTGAAGGTGATGCTGGAGAAGATGTCGAGCCAGTACAAGCTCGAGCTCGACACCAGGCCGCCGTCGATCCCGTTCCGCGAGACCATCGCCGCGCGCGCCGAGGGCCACAGCCGGCACAAGAAGCAGACCGGCGGCGCGGGCCAGTTCGGCGAGGTGTTCCTGCGCGTCGAGCCGCTGCCGCGCGGCAAGGGCTTCGAGTTCGTCGACAGCGTCAAGGGCGGCGCCATTCCCAACCAGTTCATCCCTTCGGTGGAAAAGGGCGTGCGCTCGGTGCTCGACGCGGGCTACGTCGCCGGCTACCCGATCCAGGACGTGCGCGTCACGGTCTACGACGGCAAGAGCCACCCGGTGGACTCCAAGGACGTCGCCTTCATGTCGGCGGGACGCAAGGCGTTCCTCGACGCGCTCGGCAAGGCGCGGCCGATCGTGCTCGAGCCGATCGTCAACGTCGAGATCGTGGCGCCCGAGGAGAAGATGGGCGACATCGCGGGCGAGCTCTCGGGGCACCGCGGCCAGATCAAGGGCTCGGACGCGCCGCGCCCGGGCACCGTCCAGATCACCGCGCAGGCGCCGCTCTCGGAGCTGGAGCATTTTCCGGCGCGGCTGAAGTCGATCACCGCCGGCCACGGCTCCTACACGCTGGAGTTCAGCCACTACGATCCGGCGCCGCCGCCGCTGCAGCAGCGCCTGGTCGCCGCGCACAAGCCCGCCGCGCACGCCGAGGACTAGGCGCCGCTGCCCGGCGCGTGGGCCAGGTGGACCGGCCGCCGCCGGACTTGATCCGGGTCAAGCCCGGCCCGGGCGTCCGCTGCATAGTGTCGCGGTCGCCATGCGTGCGGAAAGAAAACCGAAGCCCCTCGCCGCGTGCAGCGTATGCCGGGCGCTCAGCAACGAGCGCGAGAACCTCAACCAGCGCTGCAACGCGACGCTCCACGGGCGGCGCTGCGCGGGTATCTACAAGAGCGCGCTCGCCTACCTGTGGGACCCGTGCGAGTCGTGCGACGCGACGGGCAAGGTCGGCTCGCAGACCTGCCCGGCCTGCGGCGGCTTCGGCTGGAGAATCTACGGCTAGCGGCGGCGCCGCTTCGGCAGCGGCGCCGGGTTCGGCACTTCCTCGGCGACGCAGAAGACGCCGCCCTGGTAGCGCTCGGCGACCGGATCGGCGCCGGAGGGCTCGCGCGCGAGCACTTCCTGCGCAAAGCGCTCGGAATCGTCCTGCGGCCGGTAGCCGAGGCGGCGGGCATTCGAATTGTCGTACCAGGCGCGCTTGTTGCCCGAGATGCCGTAGACGATCTCGAAGCGGATGTCGGGATGCTCGATGCCGATCGTCACCAGCTGCGCGATATCGCGCGGGCTCACCCAGATGGACAGCCGTCGCTTGTCGATCGGCGCCGGGCCGACGTTGCCGACGCGGATCATGAGGAACTGCATGCCGTACTTGTCGGCGTACAGGCGCCCGAGCGCCTCGCCGAAGACCTTCGAGACGCCGTAGCGGCTGTCCGGTCGCGGATAGACGCGGTGGTCGATGGTCTCGTCGCGCCGGTAGAAGCCGACCGCGTGGTTCGAGGTGGGGAACACGATGCGCCTCACGCCGTTGCGGCGCGCCGCCTCGAACACGTTGTAGCAGCCGACGATGTTCGCGCTGAGGATGCCCGCCCAGGGCCCTTCCACCGAATAGCCGCCGAGGTGCACGACCGCATCCACGCCGCGCGTGACGCGTAGCGCATCGGCGAAGCGTGCGATGTCGGCGCGCAGGAAGGGTTGGCTATTGAATTTCACCCTTGGCGTTCGCAAATCCGACGCGAGAACGCGATAGGTCCCCGCGAGCTCCCGCCGCAGGTGCGTCCCGACGTCGCCTGCAGCTCCGGTGATGAGCACGGTCTTCACGGGCGGTATATTAGCGCCCATGTCCGAGTGGGCCCCGAGCGCGCGCTATCCCGACCCGTCGATCGTCGCGATCGACGAATCGTTCACCCGCTACCGGCTGCCGCTCGCCAAGGTCGAGCGCCTCGCCGCCGGCCTGACGCGCTGGGCCGAGGGCCCGGCGTGGTTCGGCGACCAGCGCTGCCTGGTGTGGAGCGACGTGCCCGGCAACTGCATGTGGCGCTGGGACGAGGAGACCGGCGTCGCCAGCGTGTTCCGCAGGCCCTCGGGCCACGGCAACGGCAATACGCGCGACCGCCAGGGCCGGCTCCTGACCTGCGAGCACGGCGGCCGGCGCGTATCCCGCACCGAACCCGATGGCCGCGTCGTGACGGTGGCCGATTCGTTCGAGGGGAAGCGGCTGAATTCGCCGAACGACATCGTCACGAAGTCGGACGGCTCGATCTGGTTCACCGACCCCAGCTTCGGCATCCTCGGCTACTACGAGGGATTCAAGGCCGAGCCCGGGCTGCCGACCCACGTGTACCGCGTCGATGCCGCGGGCGGCATGACGGTGGTCGCCGAGGGCATCAACCAGCCCAACGGCCTCGCCTTCTCGCCCGACGAGTCGGTCCTGTACATCGTCGAGTCGCGTTCCGTTCCGAGAAAGATCCTGGCCTTCGACGTCGTTCAGGGCAAGACCCTGAAGAACAGGCGCGTCCTCATCGACGCGGGCCCCAAGGGCACACCCGACGGATTCCGCGTCGACCTCGACGGCAACCTGTGGTGCGGCTGGGGCATGGGCGAGGCGGGCCTCGACGGCGTGCACGTGTTCAATCCGGGCGGACGGCTGATCGGCCGCATCGACCTGCCCGAGCGCTGCGCCAACGTCTGCTTCGGCGGCCTGCACCGCAACCGCCTTTTCATGGCGGCGAGCACCTCGCTCTACGCGCTCTACGTCAACACCCAGGGCGTTCCCTACTTCTAGCGCCGGCTAGGCGCGCGTGAGCCCGGTCGGCGGCCCGTCGATCGCCGTCCAGCCCGCATCGATCAGGAGCGTGCTGCCGTTGACGTAGCTCGAGGCGTCGGAGGCAAGGAACGCCACCGCGCTCGCGACCTCGAACGGCTGGCCCCAGCGCCCGGCGACGGTGTGGCGCGCATACGTCTCGTAGATTTCCGGGCGCGCCTTGATCGGCGCGGTGAGCGGAGTCTCGATGATGCTCGGCGCGATCGCGTTGACGCGCACGCCGAAGCCGCCGACCTCCGCGGCGAACCCCTTCACCAGCAGGGAGATCGCGGCCTTGGTGGCGCCGTACACCGCGAGTCCCGGCTCGATGGTCGTGGCGCGCACCGAGGACGAGGCAATCAGGCTGCCGCGCTTCTGCTCCACCATCACGCGGCCGACGGCGCGCAAGAAGTGGAACGTGCCGCCGAGGTTCAGGCCCACCACCCGCGCGAAGTCCGCCTCGGTGTAGTCGAACATGCGCTTGCGGATGTTGATTCCCGGCGTGGTCACGCCGATGTCGATCGCGCCAAGCCGCTCGCGCGCCCGGTCGGCCAGTGCGGCGACCTCCTCCGCGCTCGCCGCGTCGGTGCGGCCGCCGGCGTGGGCGCGCCCGCCAGCGTCGCGTATCGCCGCCGCGGTCGCCTCCGCGCCGGCGGCGTCGAGGTCGGCACAATAGATCTCGGCGCCAAGCTGTCCGAGCGCCTCCGCGCACGCCTTGCCGATCCCCGACGCGGCGCCGAGCACCAGCGCCTTGCGGCCGGCAAGGTCGAACAGCCGGCGGTAGTCGATCGCCGCGTCCTCGCTCATCGCCGCGCCGCCTACGCGAACTCGATGACGCCCTTGCCGCTCGACTGCTGGTCGAACACGCGGTAGGCCTCGGCCGCCTGGTCGAGCGTCCAGCGGTGGGTGAAGATGCGCTCGAGCTTGATGCCGGCGTCGGCGACGAAGCGCGCGCACTCGGCCATGCCCATGGCGCTGAAGGTCCAGGAGCCGAGCAGCGTGAGCTGGCGCCGCAGCAGGTCCTTCGAGACGTCGAGCGTCACCTCGCCGCCCTCGCCCACGAAGCACACCGTGCCCCAGGTCCGCGTCGAGCGCACCGCCGCGAGCCGCGCCGCCGCGATGCCGGTGCAATCCAGCGCCAGGTCGACGCCCTCGCCGCGGGTCATCTCCCTCAGCGTCCGCTCGATGTCGATCCTCGAGGCGTCGAGCGCGGCGTCGGCGCCGAACTGCTTGGCGAGCGTCGCGCGCTCCGGGTTGGTCTCGATGGCGATGACGCGCGCGCCCATCTTCGCGCCGAGCAGCGTCGCCGAGAGCCCGACCGGCCCCTGGCCGAACACGGCGAGCGTCGAGCCGCCGGCGAGCTGCATGCGGCGCAGCGCGCCGTAGGCGGTGCCGGTACCGCAGGCCACCGCCGCGCCCTCGGCGAACGACAGCTCGTCGGGCAGCGGCACGAGCGTGCGGGCGGGCACCTTGAGGTACTCGGCGTGGCCGCCGTTTGCGGTCACTCCGTACACGGTGATGCCGGCGCGGCACAGCTGGGACCAGCCCACCCTGCAGTGCTTGCACACGCCGCAGCCCGCATAGTGATGGTCCATCACGCGCTGCCCGGTCGGCGCCTCGCGCTCCGACACGCCCGGCCCGCGCGCCTCGATCACGCCGCAAGGCTCGTGGCCGGCGATGAACGGCTCGGCGTCGCCGCCCAGCCCGAGCGACTTCTGCGCCTCGCCCGGCGGCGAGCGGTAGAACTTGAGGTCCGAGCCGCACATCCCGGAGGCCTTCATCCGGATCACCACCTCGCCCGGGCCGGGCGTCGGATCGGGAAACTTCCGGATCTCCACCTGCCGATTGCCGAGAAACACTGCACCGCGCATGGCGTCGTCCTTCCGGTTCAGGTCTCGCCGCGGTCATACACCTTCACGATCGCGCCGCTGTCGAGCTCGGCGTGGCCGAGGTGCACGAGCATACGGTACAGCTGCAGCGCTTCCGCCATCATGGGCACGGGTGCCTTCAGGCCGCCGGCGTACTCGTGCGCCATCTCCAGGTCCTTGAGCAGCTGCCGGGCGTACCCCTGGGGCGCGAAGTCGCGGCGCTGCATGCGCGGATACAGCTTCTGCAGGACCGCGCTGTCCGCGTAGCCGCCGGCGAGGCATTCGGGGAGGCGCGCGGCATCGATGCCGGCCGCTTCGGCGAGCACCACCGCCTCCGCCATCACCGCATGGCCGCAGCCGACGATCAGCTGGTTCAGCATCTTCGCCGCCATGCCGGCCCCCACCGGGCCCATGTGCGTGAAGCGCGCCGCGACGTCGCCGAAGAACGGCTTCGCGCGCGCCACTTCGCCCGCTTCGCCGCCCGCCATCACGGTGAGCGCGCCGCTGCCGGAGGCCGGCGGGCCGCCCGAGACCGGCGCGTCGATCCAGCCGCAGCCGGTCTCGGCGCGCAGCCGCGCGGCGAAGGCCCGGCACTTCTCGACCTTGATGGTGGAGAAGTCGACCACGAGCTGCGGCGGACGCAGCGCGCTCGCCACGCCGGAAGGGCCGAAAACCGCGGCCTCGACGGCGTCGGTGGTCGGGAGGTTGAGCACCGCGAGGTCGGCGCCCGCCACTGCGTCGGCCGGCGAAGCCGCCGCGCGCGCGCCTGCCAGCGCGGCGGCTACCCGCTCGGGCACGATGTCGAAGGCGCCGATCGCGTAGCCGAGCGAGGCGAGGCGCCGCACCATGGGCAGGCCCATCAGTCCGACGCCGATATATCCGAGGCGCAGCTTGTCCGGCACGTCTTCCTCCCCAGCGCGGATGCGCTGCATTATCTAGCAGCAGCGCGCGTGCCGCTCGCGCGCCGTGCGCAACACCTCGTCGGGGTCGCGCCGCCACCAGTCCCGCTCGGAAAAGATTTCCACTTCATGGAAGCCGGCGTAGCCCGCGGCCTCCACCCAGCTGCGGATGCGCGGCAGGTCGATCACCCCGTCGCCCATCATGCCGCGATCGTTGAGCGTGTCGCGCGTCGGTACCAGCCAGTCGCAGATGTGGTACGCGAGGATGCGATCCTTCCCCGCCCGCTCGATCTGCTGCGCCAGCTTCGGGTCCCACCAGACGTGATACACGTCGACCGCGACCCCGATCCCTTCGCCGAAGAGATCGCACAGGTCTAGCGCCTGCTCGAGCGTGTTGATGCAGGCGCGATCGGCCGCCTGCATGGGATGCAGCGGCTCGATCGCGAGCGGCACGCCCGCCTTCCTCGCTTCCGGCAGGATCGCCGCGATGCCCTCCCGTATCGCCTCCCTGGAGAGCCCCAGGTCCCTCGAGCCCGGCGGCAGCCCTCCCGCGACGAGCACGAGGCAGCGGGCGCCGAGCTCGTGCGCCTCCTCGATCGCGCGCAGATTGTCGTCGCGCCAGCCCTCGGCCGTGAAGAAGCCGCCGCGGCACAGGCCCGTGACCGTGAGGCCGTGGGCCCTGATCGCGGCGGCCGCCCGCTTCAGGCCCATCTCCGCGAGCTTGTCGCGCCAGGGCGCGACGCCGCGGATGCCGTGGCGCGCGCAGCCGTTGATCGCCTGCGCGAGCGACCACTGCGCGCGCACGGTCGCGGTATTGAGGGAGAGCCTCCCCGCCTCAGGCGGCGATGCCATGCAGCGCGAGCAGCTGCTTCATGCGGCGGCAGGCGAGCCCCGGATCCGCGAGCAGCCCTGCGGCGTCCGCCAGGCGGAACAGCTCGGCGAAGTGCAGCGCATGGCGCGCGCTCTGCTGGCCGCCCACCATCACGAAATGGTCCTGGTGGCCGTTCAGCCAGGCCATGAAGACGACTCCTGTCTTGTAGAACCGCGTCGGCGCGCAAAAGATGTGCCGCGAGAGCGGCACCGTGGGCGCGAGCGCGTCGTGGTATTGCTCCAGCCGATCTTGCGCGAGATGCGAGAGGGCCTGCGACGCGGCCGGCGCGATGGCGTCGAAGATGCCGAGCAAGGCGTCCGAATGCCCCTGCGCGTCGCCCTCGATCAGCTCGGCGAAGTTGAAATCGTCGCCGGTATACATGCGCACGCCCTTCGGCAAGCGCCGCCGCATGGCGATCTCCTTGTCCTTGTCGAGGAGGGAAATCTTTATTCCATCGACGCTGGGGGAGTTCCTCGACAGGATGTCCAGGCAGACGCCCATGGCCTCGTCGTGATCGTCCCTGCCCCAGTAGCCGGCGAGCGCGGGATCGAACATCTCGCCCAGCCAGTGGATGATTGCGGGCCGCTTCAGCTGGCGCAGGATGCGGTCGTAGACGCGCGCGTAGTCCTCGGGGGAGCGCGCCGTCGCGGCGAGCGCGCGGCTCGCCATGAGGATGATGCGGCCGCCGAGCTTTTCGATGGCCTCGCACTGCGCCTCGTAGGCCGCTATGATCTTCTCGATCGAGTGCGTCTCGCCCGCCGGCAGATGATCGGTCCCAGCTCCCGACGCCACTACCGCGCCGGGCACGCGCTTCGCCTCCGCCACGCTCTCACCGATGAGGCGCAGCGACGTTTCCCAGTCCAGCCCCATGCCGCGCTGCGCGGTGTCCATTGCCTCCGCCACCGCGAAGCCCCACGACCACAGGTAGCGCCGGTACGCGAGCGTCGCCTCCCAGTCGATCGCCGCTTCGAGCCACGGCTCCTTCGCGGAGCGCGGGTCGGCGACGACATGCGCCGCGGCGTAGGCGAGGCGCGTGAAAGGCTGCGCCGGCCTGGCGAACGATCTCGGCCCTTTCAGGCGGTAGGTCTCGAGCGCTCCGGCCGCAGCCGGAAGGTCGATTCTCAAGCCTTCAGCTTCGGGATGTCGATCCATCTTCTCCGCCTCCAGCTCTGCAAGCCGAGCTCCGCCAGCTGCACGCCCTTCGCGCCTTCGAGCAGGCCCCAGCGGAACGGCGCCTCGCCGGCTACGTGCCGCAGGAACAGCTCCCACTGCGCCTTGAACGCGTTGTCGTAGCTCTCGTCCGGGACCTCCTCCCACCCGGCGAAGAAATCGATCGGTTGCGGCATGTCCGGATTCCAGACCGGCCGGGGCGTCTTGTCGTAGCTCTGGAATAGGCATCTGCGCAAACCGGCTACCGCGCTGCCCCGGGTGCCGTCGACCTGCAGCGTCAGCAGGTCGTCGCGCCGCACGCGCACCGTCCAGGACGAATTGAAGTGCGCCACCACGCCGCCCGCGAGCTGGAAGGTGGCGTAGGCGGCGTCGTCCGCGGTCGCCTTGTACTTCTTGCCGGTCTCGTCCCAGCGCCACGGGATGTGCGTGGCGCCGAGGCAGGACACGGCCTTCACCGCCCCGAAAAGGTTGTCGAGCACGTAGCGCCAATGGCACAGCATGTCGAGGATGATGCCGCCGCCGTCCTTCCTGCGGTAGTTCCAGGACGGGCGCTGCGCGGGCTGCCGGTCGCCCTCGAACACCCAGTAGCCGAACTCGCCGCGCACCGAGAGGATGCGGCCGAAGAACCCCGCGTCGCGCAGCTTCGCCAGCTTGATCAAGCCCGGCAGCCAGAGCTTGTCCTGCACCACGCCGTGCCTCACGCGCGCCTTCTTCGCCGCCCGGTACAGGTCGATCGCCTCGGCGAGAGTGGTCGCCACCGGCTTCTCGCAGTAGACGTCCTTGCCGGCGCGGATCGCCTGCTTGAGCAGCCGCGGCCGCAGCTGGGTGGAGGCCGCGTCGAAGAAGATGCGGTCCTCCGGGCTCCTCAGCGCCGCCGCCAGATCCGTGGTCCAGCGCGCGAGGCCGTGCTCGCGCGCCAGCGCCGCCAGCTTCTCCGCGTTCCTGCCGACCAGGATCGGATCCGGCACCAGGCGCGAGCCGTCCTTGAGCGGCACGCCGCCCCGGCGGCGGATCTCGAGGATCGAGCGCACCAGGTGCTGGTGGGTCCCCATGCGCCCGGTGACGCCGTGCATGATGATGCCGATGCGTCTCGTGGTCACGCCATCCTCCTCATGGAATTCCAGTCCGGCATCGCGCGGCTGGCGTAGCCGGCGCAGCTGAGCGAGCCGATCTCGAGCCTGCCGCGGCGGATCCGCGGCCGCACCGCGCCGTGGCTGCGCTCGTAGAGATCGGGATGCCCGGCGAGGAACGCCGCCTGCTCCCCTTGCGGCAGGCCGGCCATCCCGTTGACGTAATGATGCCCGTTGCGCTCGACGTGCGTCAGGCCGAGCAGGGAAACCAGCGCCAGGTCCTGCTGCAGCGCGAGGCCCGGCTGGATCGTCAAGTCCTCGCCGCTCATGAAAAAAACGGGGCCTGACCCCGCTTCCGCGTTCCAGGCGGCGCAGCGCGCGGCGTTGAGCAGCGACTTGTAGATGCCCTTGCAGGTTTTCGAGGACACGCCGCGGTAGCCGAGCACGCGGGCGCGCGGGAACGCGTCGAGCGAATCGTCGGATTCGTCGATGATGACCGGCGCCTCGACGCCGGCGACCGGCTGGGCGAGGGCCCGCTGCCGCTTCACCGGCTGCTCCACGAAGAGAATGCTCCGCGCCAGGCGCGCGAGCTGCGGCGCGGTCCGCATGCGCGACCACAGCGCGGCGACCGCCTCGAAGCCTTCGTACTGCTCGTTGCCGTCGAGCGTGGCATGGTACGGCTCCGGGATGCGATCGAGCACCGCGGCGATCGCCGCCAGGCGCGCGAGGTCCGCCTCGAGGTCGCCGCCCGCCTTGAGCTTGAAGTAGCGGTGCCCGTAGCGCGCGACGACGTCCTCCAGCGTTTCCGGCAGGCCGTCGGCGACCGGCTGCGCGAGGTCCGCCGCGACGATGGGGTCGAGCAGCCCCACGGTATGCCGCGCGGCGATATCCGTCGCGGGCTCAAGGCGGGAGAAGAACTGCGGCAAGTCGATGCCGTCATGCGCCTCGGCGCCGATCACATTGCGCCTCACCGCCTGGTAGAACGAGATCTCGAGGGCGCGGCAAAGGGCGTCGAGCAGCGCGCGGTCGATCAGCGCGGAGCCGAAATTCTCCACCAGCCCGCCCCGCGGCGCGGAGTGGCCCCACGCGGTCCGCTCCCCGCCCGAGAGGTATCCGGCGCGCGCCGCGCGCAGCGAGCCGCGCAACTGCTCGACGTTGTCGTCGTTGGAGAGCGCCGGGTCCTTGTCGAACCACTTCGGCGCCATCAGCTCGGCCGCCGCGCCCTCCGCCTCCGCGCCGCCCTGCAGGCGGATGCGGGCGCGCACGAACGCCTGCGGCGCCGCGGTCAGGGTCACGACGCCGAAGCGGAACGGCAGCCGGAAGCGCACGTCGCGCTCGAGCAGCTCGATCGCTGCGACGCTGAAGCGCGGCGCGTTCATTCGCCGAGCGCTTCCAGGATGCCGCGGATATAGCCGATGGCGCGCGCCGCGGCCGCGGGGCCGTCGGGGACGTAGTCGAACGGCTCGACCGCGATGTCGCCGGCGTACTTGTGCCGCACCAGCGCCGCGAGCAGCGGCGCGAAGCGCTGCTCGCCCTGGCCGGGGCCGCGCCGGTTGCGGTCGTTCACCTGCACGTGCGCGATCACGCCGCGCGGCAGCCAGGCATCGACCAGCTCGGAAAGCGTGCGCGCTTCCATGCGCCCGGCGGCGCTGCAATCGAGCATGCTGCGCACGCCCGGGCGTCCGATCGCCGCGACCATCGCTGCCGCCTCCTCCAGGGTGTTGATGAGCGGGGTCTGCTCGGCGGCGAGCGGCTCGATGCAGTAGACGACGCCCGCCTTGCCGGCCCTTTCGGCGACGCGCGCAAAGCATTCCTGCGCCCGCGCCATCGCCGCGGCGCGCGCGTCGCCCGGGTCGACGCGGCGCTGCTGCGGCGAGCCGTGCACGAGGTAGCGGCCGCCGAGCTCGGCGCACTGGTCGATCAGCGCCAGCATCACGTCCACGGTGCGCCGGCGCACGGCGTCGTCCCGCGTCGAGATCGATAGGCCTGCGGGCCGCAGCAGCAGCCAGTGCAGCCCCGTCACCGCGATGCCGGCGTCGGCCGCCGCCGAGCGCGCTTCGGCGATGCGCGCCGCGCCCATGCGGTGCGGCTCTTCCGACAGCGTATAGGGCGCAACCTCCAGGCCGTCGTAGCCGAGCTTCGCGGCGTACTCGCACTGCGCCGGGAACGGCATCGGCGCAATGACTTCGTTGCAGAGCGCGATCCGCATCAGGCGCGCACCGCGTTCAGGATCATCGCGCCGACGTGCGCCGCGCGCTCGCGCAGCGCCGCCGGGGCCATCAGGTCGCGCGCGAAGATCTGCGACAGCGTGTATCGGTTGCTGAGGTAGAAGTACCCCTCGGCGGCGATCGAGATGTAGAGCTGCACCGGGTCGACCCCGCGCCGGAACGCGCCGGCGCGCTCGCCGCGCCGCAGGATCGCCTCCAGCATCTCGACCAGCGGCGAATGCATCTCGCGCACCCGGCCGGACCTCTTCAGGTGGCGCCCCTTGTGCAGGTTCTCGCTGTTCAGCAGCGTCATGAATTCCGGATGCTCGAGGTGATAGTTCCAGGTAAACCGCACCAGGCGCTTCAGGGCTTCGCGCGGCGCGAGGTGCTCGAGCGCGAGCGCCTGCTCGGCGTCGCGGATATGCGCATAGCGACCTTCGAGCGCGGCGAGGAACAGCCGCTCCTTGCTGCCGAAGTAGTAGTAGAGCATGCGCTTGTTGGCACCGGCGGCCGCCGCGATGCGGTCGACGCGCGCCCCGCCCAGCCCGTGGCGCGCGAACTCCCGCGTCGCCGCGGCGAGGATCCGCGTCCGCGTGCGCTCGGCGTCGCGCCCGCCGTTGACGACCGACCGCACTTTAGTGCGCTTTCGCATCGGCGGGAAAGGCGAGGCCCAGGTCGGCGTACAGCGCCTGGGCGCAGTTGTAGCCGGGCAGCCCGGTGATGTTGCCTCCGGGATGGCAGCACGAGCCGCAGAGGTAGAGGCCTTCGACATGGCCCCGGTACTGCCCCGCGCCGGGGAACGGCCGGTCGCAGCCGACCTGCCCGCCGGTGAAGGCGCCGACCAGCAGGTCGCCCTCGCGCATGTTCGGCAGCGAGCGCTCGGTGTCGAGCGCGCTGCGCGTGAACGAATCGAGCACCGCGCCGTCCAGATTGGGCGCGTAGCGCGTCCAGAAGTCGAGCATGGCGCGGCCGTGCGCGATTTTTTCCGCGTCCCAATTTCGTGGATCGCCGCGCAGGAAGTACGGCAGCTTCTCCCACATGAAGGCGGTGTGATGGCCGGCGGGCGCCTGCGAGGGGTCGAATACCGTCGGCGTGCTGCCCCACATCACCGGCGGCGGGATCTCGCCTTTCCCGTGCGCCGCGACGATTTCGGGAAACTGCGCGTAGCGCTCCAGGCCGAGGATCACCATCAGCGCGCGCCCCAGCTGCGGGAAGTCCTTCTCCGCCGCGTACACCGGGCGCTCGCGCAGGTTCAGGTTGAGGGCGAAGAGCGGCGCGAGCAGGTTGTACTTGAACGCCCGCGCCTTCTCGCGCCAGTCGGCCGGCACGTCGGCCTCGTCCATCAGCTCGAGGAAGGTCTGCTGCGGATTCAGGCTGGAGGCGACGAGATGGCGCGCCGCGATGCGCTCGCCGGTGGCGAGCTCGACGGCCGCGGCGCGCCCGCGCTCGAGCACGATGCGCCGCGGCGCCGCGGCGCAGCGCACCTCGCCGCCGGTCTCGCGCACCGCCTCGAGCAGCGCGCGCGCCAGCCCCGCCGAGCCGCCGACGCACATCTGCGCCTTGCCCGCGGCCGCGAGCAGGATCGGGATGTGGTGGCCGAAGCCCTTGGCGCGCAGGTCGACCTCGCGCAGGCCGTTGAAGAAGAGCAAGCCCGCCTGGACGGTCGGGTGCTCGAACTCGCGCAGCACGAACTCCTGCGGCGAGAGCGCGCCGGTCTCCAGCAGCAGGCGGCCCTCCCTGCTGCGCTCGAGCGCGGCGCGGCGCTCGGCCGCGGGCCGCGGCGGCCGCCGCGCCTCGGGGCCGACGATCTTCTCCAGCACCGGCACGAAGTCGTCGCGCCAGCGCCGCAGCGCCGCCGCGTCGCGCGGGCTGTAGCGCTCGAAGGACGCCGCGGTCCTGTCGAAGTCGGTCCACCACTCCAGCACGTTGCCGTCCTGCTGCACCAGCGCGACGTTCAGCTCGGGCTCGAGGTAGCGTGCGCCGCGGCGCTCGAGCTCCAGCTCCGAGTACCACGGCATATGGGTAATGGCGCGATGGAAGAACGAGTGAGTGTTGTGCAGGAAGCCGGGGTGGCGCGGGTCCTCCACCGTGCGCAGGCCGCCGCCCGGCTCGTGGCCGCGCTCCAGGCACAGCGTCTTCAGCCCGGCCCGGCCGAGGTAGGCCTGCAGCACCAGCGCGTTATGTCCCGCGCCGATGAGGATGCCGTCGTAGGTCGCGCCCACCGCTACTCCATGCCGAGCAGGCGGTAGATGCGCCGCGTGTACTCGCCGAACGTCTCGTGCGTCTTCACCTCGAGCGTGCGCGGCCGGGGCAGCGTGATCTCGATGTTGTCGGCCATGCGCGCCGGGCCCGCGGTCAGCACCACCACGCGCGTGCCGAGGAACACCGCCTCCGAGATGCCGTGCGTGACGAAGACGATGGTCTTGCCCGCCTCGCGCCAGATGCGCAGCAGCTCCAGGTTCATCTTCTCGCGCGTGAGCGCATCGAGCGCGCCGAAGGGTTCGTCCATCAGCACCAGCTTCGGGTCGTGCACCAGCGCGCGCGCGATCGCGGCGCGCTGCTGCATGCCGCCGGAAAGCTCGTACGGGTACATCGCCTCGCTGCCTTCCAGCCCCACCAGCTTCAGCAGGCCGCGCGCCCGCTCGCGGCTCTCGGCCATCGGCAGGCCGAGGATCTCCGCCGGGAGCAGCACGTTCTCCAGGATCCGGCGCCACTTCAGCAGCAGCGGCGCCTGGAACACCATCCCTACGTCGCGCGCCGGGTCGAACGGGTGCGCCGCCGAGCCGATGCGGACCTCCCCGCCGTCGTGCGGCTGCAGGCCGGCGAGGATCTTGAGCAGCGTGGACTTGCCGCAGCCGGAGGGCCCGACCAGCGACACCAGCTCCCCGGGCATGACGTCGAAGGTGACGTCCGAGATCGCCGGATGCTCGTCGCGCCCGCGGCGATAGGCCTTGCGCACCCCCGCGAGATGGATGAAGGGCTCGCTCATCCGGCGACGCGCGCGTCCTTCACCACCAGCAGGCGCTCCAGGGCCAGCACCAGCCCGTAGAGGATGACGCCGAGCAGCGTGATCAGCAGCACCGCCATGAACATCGCCGGCGTGTCGAGCGTCACCTGCACCTGCAGCATGAGGTAGCCCAGCCCCTTGTCGGATCCGAGGAACTCGCCCACGATCGCGCCCGCCACCGCGAGTATCGCCGCCACCTTCATGCCGGCGAAGATGTACGGCAGCGCCCCGGGGAGCTGGATCTTGGTGAACAGCTGCCAGCGCGAGCCGCGCAGCGAGCGCACCAGGTCCAGCAGCTCGGGCTCGATCTCGCGCAGCCCGCGCGCCGTGGTGAGCAGGATCGGGAACACGCAGATCGAGAACGCCATCACGGTGTTCGGGAACACGCCGTACTTGAACCAGACGATGATCAGCGGCCCGAGCGCGACCTTCGGGATCATGTTGAGCGACACCAGCAGCGGCATGAACAGCGCCTCCAGCGTGCGCGACCAGGTGAAGGCGAGCGCGAGCGCCACCCCGACGCCGAGCGCGAGGAAGTAGCCGCCGAAGATCTCGGTCGCCGTGACCGCGATGTTGGCCCACCAGCTGTAGCTCGGCTCGAGCAGCGCGAGCGCGGTGGCCTGCGGCGAGGGCATCACGAACTTCGGCACGTGGCCGATCCGGACGAACAGGTACCAGGCGGCGACCAGCCCGAGGTGCGCGAGCACCGCCAGCACCAGGCGCGAGAGCGAATCGTCTTGCTGCGGCATGGGTCCTCCGGGATGTCCTTTCAGGCGAGCCAGCGCGCGAGGTTCGCGCGCACGAAGTCGTCGTCGGTGAGGTCGGGATGCTCGCGGCAGACGCGGTCGATCTCCGCCGCCTGCCCGGGGGAGAGCGTCTCCTTCGGGTCGAGGCACCAGATGCCCTCGAGCAGGCCCTGGCGCCGCAGCACCTCGTGGCAGCCGGCGATGCAGCCGGCGAAGTCGTGCGCCACATCGAACACGGCGCTGTTGCAGTCGGTGACGCGCGAGTCGAGCGCCAGCAGCTCCTCGTCGGCCACGCTGGCGCCTCTTATCCTTTCCAGCAGCTCGACCGCGCGCCTGGTCCACACGCTCCAGTGGCCGAGCAGCCCGCCGCGGATGCGGACCGCGACCGTTTCGCCGCCGCGCTTCACCGCGAGCGGCGCCAGCAGGTCTAGCACGATGTGGTCGTCGTTGCCGGTGTAGAGCGCGACGCGGTCCTCGGCGCGCGCCGCCACCAGGCCCCTGGCGACGTCGAGCGTGCGGTAGCGGCTGAACGGCGCCGCCTTGATCGCGACCACGTTCTCGATCAGGCAGAAGCGGCGCCAGAATTCGGCCGGCAGCGGGATGCCGCCGACCGCGGTCTGCAGGTAGAAGCCGACCAGCGGCATCTCCGCGGCCACCGCGGCGCAATGCCCGACCAGCTCGTCGAGCGACGCTCCCTTCATCGGCGCGAGCGACAGCATGCCGGCGTGGTAGCCGTGCGCGCGCGCGGCCTGCGCCTCGCGCTTCGCCTGCGCGGTGCCGCCCGAGAGCCCCGCGATCATCACCACCGGGCGCTTCGTCCATTCGCCCGCCGCCTCTGCGGCGAGCGCGAGCACCGGCTCGTACATTCCCGTTTCGCGAATCGCGAATTGGGTGGCGTGCACGCCGACCGCGAGGCCGCCGGCGCCGGCGTCGAGGTAGTAGCGGGTGAGCGCCCGCTGGCGGCGCGCGTCCAGCCGCCGGCCGGCGTCCAGCGCCAGCGGGTGCGCGGGAATCACGGTGCCGCGGCGCAGTGTCTCCAGCACCTTCGGCGGCAGGTCGGACCAGCGAAGCGGCATTCGGGACCGCGCAGTTAACCGGATGGTTACCGTAGCCCAGGCGCAGGAAGGCGTCAACGCGGCGCGGCGCATTGACACTGCGCGCCGCGCGCCGATACCATCGCCGGGCGATCCAAAGGAGGAATCCCATGCGCAAGTTGCTCGCCGCCGCGCTCGCCGCGGCCCTCGCCCTGCCCGCCGCCGCCGCCGAAAAGCTCGATTTCATCCTGAACTGGGTGCCCGGCGGCGACCACGCGCCCTACTACTACGCGAAGAAGATGGGCTGGTACGAGAAGGAGGGCATCGACCTCAACCTCGAGCCGGGCAAGGGCTCGGCGCTCGCGGTGCAGAGGGTCGGCGCGGGCGCCAATCCGATCGGCCTCGCCGACATGGGCAACGTGCTGATCGGCAAGGGCAAGGGCGCCGACCTGGTGGCGGTGTTCAACGTCTACGCCAACTCGCCGCAGGGCCTGTACTGGCTGAAGAGCTCGGGCATCAAGGGCATCAAGGATTTCTGCGGCAAGAAGATCGGCAACCCCGCCGCCGACGGCGCGCGGCCGATGTGGCCGGCGCTCGCCAAGGCGAACGGCATCGACCCCAAGTGTGTCACCTGGGTCAACATCGACGCCAACGCCAAGCTCGCGGCGCTGAAGGCGCATTCGATCGACATCACCACCTCGTTCTACAACATCCATCACATCTTCAAGCGCGAGCTCGGCGACGACATGGGCTTCGTCGCCTGGCGCGACATCGGCCTCAACCCCTACGGCAACTCCGTGATCGTCAATGGCGCGTTCCTCAAGGCGCACAAGGCGCTGATCGCCAAGTTCGTCAAGGTGACGCAGAAGGCCTTCGCCGATTGCGTCAAGGAGCCGAAGCCGTGCATCGATGCCCTGGTGGAGGCCAACGGCGCGCTCAAGTTCGACAACGAGATGCAGAACTGGCACCTGGTGGAGGACCTGATGAGCGACAAGTTCTCGCGCACGGTGGCGCTCGGCTGGCACGACCCGGGCCGGATGGATTCGGACTACGCGCTGGTGAAGGACTATATCGGCATCGACAAGCCGTACGACGTCAAGACGGTCTACGACAACGAGTTCCTCGACAAGTCGATCAAGATGACGAAGTAGGCTAGCCCAGCTCGGGGCCGGCGACGAGGAACACGCGGCGCGCGTCGCCCGGCGCCGCGCCCGCGCCGCGCACCATGCGCGTGAAGGGGCGCTGGTAGGCAAAGCCGAGGGCCTCCAGCCAGGCCAGCAGCGTCGGCGTGTGGTCGGCGATGTCGGCGTAGACGGGAAGCGAGGCCCCGGCGAGCGCCGACTCGAGCAGCGCCTTCGCCGCCGCCGAGTCTTCCGCCACCAAAGGCCCGAGCTGCTGCGCCTCGCGGCCGTCGCGGCCGAAGATGTAGCCCGCGATCGCGCCGCGGCGCTCGGCGACCAGCGCCGCGCCGGGCAGCCGCTCGGCAAGCGCGCGCAGCAGCGGCTCGCGGCTGCCGCCGAACGCGGCGCGGTCGATCTCGAGCAGCCTGCCCCAGTCGCGCGCCTGCAGCGGCCGCACCGACTCGTGCCGCCGGCGCAGGCCTTCGGCCGGAGCGCTCAACCGATAGCGCTTGAAGCCCCAGGCGTCGGCGAACCCCTCCCGCAGGTACACCGCGCGCCCGGCGGGCGTGGCGTCGAGTACCGGCACCTTGCCCTCCTGCTCCAGCGACGACAGCGCGGTGCG
This sequence comes from Burkholderiales bacterium, assembly GCA_035500055.1. GTDB lineage: Bacteria > Pseudomonadota > Gammaproteobacteria > Burkholderiales > SG8-39 > RBG-16-66-20. Next base: position 19,134 of record DATJXO010000085.1, read on the forward strand.
CAGCAGACGCGTCGCAAGGCCCTGCTTGCGATGCTCCGGCAGCACCAGCACCATCGATATCCAGGCGAAGCCGTCGTAAGGAAGCACCAGGGTCGAGGCCGCCAGCGTGCCGTCGGCGAGCGCGATGCCCCAGCCGCGGCCGATCTGCAGCATCAGCCGCCAGTCGGCCTCGTTCTGGTTCCAGCGCGCCGCGGCCGAGAGGCGCAGGCACCCCGGGAGGTCCCTCTCGCCGAGCGCGCGCAGCGGCACCTCGCGCCCGGCGTCAGTACTTGCCATCCCGGGTTTCGAAGTGGGTCGGCTTGCCGAGGCCCGGCATGCCGCGCCTCGTCCAGTCGGCCTGCCAGTCGATCAGGGCCTTGAGCGGCACTGAGGGCGCGCCGAGCAGCTTTTGCGACTCGCGCGTGTCCACGAGCCACGCGGCGGGCGCTTCCGCGCCGGTGATCTCGGCCTTCCTGCCGAAGCGCCTGCCGAACTCCTCCGCCAGCCAGCGCACGCTCAGCACCTCGGGTCCGCTCACGTTGAGGGGCGCAGCGGGCGCCGTGCAGTGCGCAAGCAGACGCAGCGCCTGCTCGTTCGCGTCGCCCTGCCAGATCACGTTGACGTGCCCCATGGTCACGTCGACCGGCCGGCCGGCGAACACCTTGGCCGCGACGTCGTGCAGCACGCCGTAGCGCATGTCGATGGCGTATTCCAGGCGCACCAGGCGCGCGGGCGTGCCGTAGGCCAGCGCGCCGTACTCGAACGCCTTCTCGCGGCCGACGCAGGAAGTCGCGTAATCGCCGGGCGGCGGCAGCGTCGGCGTGCCCTCTCCCGCGCCGCCGCCCGTCACGTCGGCGAAGGGGTACACGCAGGCCGTCGAGAACACCACGCTGCGCGCGCCGCGAAACGCATCGGCGACCAGGTAGGGCACGCGCACGTTCATCGCCCAGGTAAAGGCGGTGTTGCCGGCGGCGCCGAACTTGTGGCCCGCCATGAAAACGAGGTTCGGCGCCCGCGGCAGCTTCTCCAGCGCCTGGCGATCGAGCAGGTCGCAGGCGATGCACTCCACGCCCCAGCCTTCCAGCTTCTCGCGCAGGCCCTTTTCCGAGAAGCGCGCGACCCCGATCACGCGCCGGTCCGGCGCGGCGCGCTTCGCCATGCGTGCCAGCGTCGGCCCCATCTTGCCGCCGACGCCGAGCACCAGGATGTCGCCCGGCGCGCGCGCCAGATCGGCGGCCAGCGCGCCGCTCGGCCGCGTCATGAAGTCCTCCAGCGCCTCGACGCCGGCGAACCCCGCGGGCAGGTCCGTGTTAACCATTCGGTAAATTATAATGGCGCGTCATGCGCGCGCCGCGGATCAAGACGACCGTCGTCGGCTCCTACCCGGTGCCCGACTGGCTCGCCGCGCGGCCGTCGGAGCAGGCGCTGGCGGACGCGACGCGCGTGGTGCTCGATACGCAGGCGCAGGCCGGCATCGACGTGGTGTGCGACGGCGAGCTGTACCGCTTCGACCCCGATCATCCCGAGACCAACGGCATGATCGAGTACTTCACCCGTCCCATGAGCGGAATCCGGAGCGAGATCGGGTTCTCGGAATGGCTGGCGTACTCCCGCGGCGCCGGGATGCGCTTCCGTACGCGCCCGCCGGGGGTGGTGCACGGCGCGGTCGGCGCCGGCACGCTCAACCTGCCGCTCGCCTGCGCGCGCGCGAAAAAGCTGGCCGACCGCCCGCTCAAGTTCACGCTCACCGGGCCGCACATGCTGGCCAAGACGCTGCACGACCTGCACTACCGGAGCGCGGAAAAGCTCGCGCACGCGCTTGCCGACGTGCTCGCGGCCCAGGTGAAGCAGCTGGAGGCCGACGTCGTGCAGGTGGACGAGGCCAACCTGCCCGGCCACCCGGACGAATGGCGCTGGGCCGCGGCGGCGATCAACAAGGTGCTCAAGGCCGTGCCGAAGGGCGCCAGGGCCGCGGTGCACTTGTGCTTCGGCAACTACGGCGGCCAGACGGTGCAGAAGGGCACCTGGGCGAAGCTGATCGACTACCTCAACGCCTTGAGGGCGGACCACATCGTCATGGAATGCGCGCACCGGCCGCCCGAGGAGCTGGCGGTGTTCAGGGACCTGCGCAAGGACCTCGGCTTCGGCCTCGGCGTCGTCGACATCAAGCGCACCGAGATCGAGTCGCCGAGCGACATCGCGCGCGCGATCGAGCGTGCCGAGAAGGTGCTGGGAAGAGGCCGGGTCAAGTACGTCCACCCCGACTGCGGCTTCTGGATGCTGAAGCGCAGCATCGCCGACGGCAAGATCCGAGCGCTGGTGGCCGGGCGGGACCTGTACGAGGGAAGACGCCGCTAGTTAGCGAAACAGGGCCTTTGACCAGGCCGCGTTCCAGTCCTGGCCCGTGACGTCGGTCTCGCGGCCGTCGGGCTCGAAGAACTTGTTCGGGATCTGGAACATGGCGAGCATGAGGCCGCCCTTGGGGCCGGCCCACGCCTCGTGCCGGCTGCCGGCGGGGCGCCAGACGTAGTTGCCCGCGGTGCATTCGCCCTCGCCGCAGACGAGGCTGCCCTCGAGCACGTAAGTCTGCTCGATCAGCACGTGCTCGTGGTCCGGCAGCCGCGCGCCGGGCGCAAAGCGCATCAGCGAGGTCACGACGCCGCTTTCGCGATCGACCAGCAACGTCTTCGCCTCGACGCCCGGGAAGCGCGTCTTCTCCCAGGGCAGCGACGCCACCTCGACGAAGCGCGAGGCGAGCGGCGCGAGCTGCGCATGCTGCTTCGCGTTGGGCGTGGCGCCGCTCATGGCTTGAGGTGATCGCCCACTTTGACGATCTTCATGGTGTTGGTCCCTCCCGGCTTGCCGATCGGCTCGCCGATGGTGAGCACGATCAGGTCTCCGATCTTTACCACGCCGTGGCCCACCAGCACCTTCTCGGCCTCGGCGAGCAGCTCCTCGCGGTCGTGCCCGGAATATTTCACCATCAGCGGAAAGACGTCGCGGAACAGCGCGCAGCGGTAGCGCGTGGCGGTCTGCGTGGTGAGCGCGTAGATCGGCACGCCGCAGTTCAGCCGGCTCATCCACAGCGCGGTGGCGGCCGATTCGGTGAGAGTGGCGATCGCTTTCGCCTTCAGGTGATAGGCGGTAAACAGCGCCGCCATCGCGATCGACTGGTCGACGCGGCCGAAGATCCGGTTGAGGAACTCCTGCTCGAGCGTCAGCGGCTGCGTCTGCTCGGCCTCGACGCAGATGCGGTGCATCGCCTCGATGGTCTCTACCGGATACTTGCCGCTCGCCGACTCGGCCGACAGCATCACCGCGTCGGTGCCGTCGAGCACCGCGTTGGCGACATCCGACACCTCGGCGCGCGTCGGCACCGGCGAGGAGATCATCGACTCCATCATCTGCGTCGCGGTGATGGCGAGCTTGTTCTGCTCGCGCGCGAGGCGGATCATCTTCTTCTGCAGCGACGGCACCGTCGCGTCGCCCACCTCGACCGCGAGGTCGCCGCGCGCCACCATGACGCCGTCGCAGGCGGCCATGATCTCGCGCAGCGCCGCGTCGCCGACGGCCTCGGCACGCTCGATCTTGGCGATCAGCAGGGCCTTGCCGCCGGAGGCGCGCAGCAGCTCCCTCGCCATGTACATGTCGGCGCCCGACTTCGGGAACGAGACCGCGAGGTAGTCGGCGTTCATCTGCGCCGCGGTGCGGATGTCCTCGATGTCCTTGGGCGTCAGCGCCGGCGCGGTCAGCCCGCCGCCCTGCCGATTGATGCCCTTGTTGTTCGACAGCGCGCCGCCGTGGCGCACCCGCGTGTGCACCTCGCCGCCGCGCACCGCGGTCACCTCCAGCACGATCTTGCCGTCGTCGAGCAGCAGCACCGCGCCTTCCGCAACGTCGCGCGGCAGCTCCTTGTAGTCCAGGCCGACGCGGTGCTCGTCGCCGAGCAGGCAGTCGGCATCAAGGATGAACCTGTCGCCCTTGGCGAGATTCACCTTGCCGTCCTTGAACCTGCCGATCCGGATCTTCGGCCCCTGCAGGTCGCACATGATCGCGACCGTGCGCCCGGACTTGCGCGAGATCTCCTTCACCAGTTCCGAGCGCGCCAGGTGGTCCTGCGCGGTGCCGTGCGAAAAATTGAGCCGCACCACGTCGACGCCGGCGCGCACCATGCGCTCGAGCACCGCAGGGTCGGAAGACGCCGGCCCGAGAGTGGCGACGATCTTGGTGCTGCGGGGCATGGCGACAGTCTATCAGCGCGCTGCGCCGCGAAGGATCTTCTCGAGGCGCGCGCGCGCCTCGCGCATGTGGGGGTGCAGGCGCAGCGCGGCACGATAGGCGAGCCCGGCGCCCTCGCGCTCGCCCGCGGCGGCGAGGATCTCGCCGATCGCGCCGAGCGCCGCGAAGTGCCGCGGCTCGCGCTCGAGCGAGCCGCGCAGCGCCGCCAGGCCCTCGCTGTCGCGCCCGAGGACGAAATAGAGCACGCCGAGCTTGTGCCAGGCCTCCGCGAAATCGGGCCGTGCGCCGACTAGGCGCGCGAGGCGGGTCTCGGCGATGTCGTAGCGCTCTGCGGCGATGTCGGTCGTGGCGAGGTCCAGCGCGCGCTCGGCGTGCGCGTTCGCGTCCGACATCCACACGTCCCAGATCCGCTCCTCGATCTCGAGGGCGCCCCGCGCATCCTCGGCGCGCGCCAGCCGCGCGAAGAGGGCCTGCAGCGAGAGCAGCGAGCGTCCCGGCGCGCGGCGCGAGAGGCCGCTGAGCGTCCGCAGCGCCGCACCGCGCGCGCCCGGCGCCAGCGCAGCCATCTAGGCGCGCGCCTCTAGCGCGGCGACCGCCGGCAGCGTCTTGCCCTCGAGGAATTCGAGGAACGCGCCGCCCGCGGTCGAGAGGTAGCCGATGCGCCCGGTCACGCCGAACTTGTGTATCGCCGCGATGGTGTCGCCGCCGCCGGCAATGGAGAAGGCCTTCGATTCGGCGACCGCGCGCGCGACCGTCTCGGTGCCGTGCGCAAACTGCGGAATCTCGAATACGCCCACCGGCCCGTTCCAGACGATCGTGCCCGCCTGCCTCAGAATTTCCGCCAGCGCGGCCGCGCTCCTCGGGCCGATGTCGAGGATCATGTCGTCGGCGCCGACGCTGCGCGGGTCGGTGATCGTCTCCCTCGCCCGCGCCGACACCTCTCCGGCGACCACCACGTCTTCGGGCAGCGGCACGTCGGTCTCGGCCATGATGCGCCTTGCCTCCTCGACCATGCCCTGCTCGGCAAGCGACTTGCCGACCGGATAGCCGCGCGCCGCCAGGAAGGTGTTCAGGATGCCGCCGCCCACGATCAGGCGATCGACCTTCCTCGCCAGCGCGGCGAGGATCGTCAGTTTGGTGGAGACCTTGGCGCCGGCGACAATGGCGATCAGGGGCCGCTTCGGATCGGACAGCGCCCTGCCGAGCGCGTCGAGCTCCGCTGCCATGAGCGGCCCGGCGCAGGCGACCCTGGCGAACTTCGCAACGCCGTGGGTGGTCGCTTCGGCGCGGTGCGCGGTGCCGAAAGCATCGTTCACGTAGACGTCGCACAACGCCGCGATCTTTTTCGCGAGCCCCTCGTCGTCCGCCTTCTCCCCCTTGTTGAACCTGCAGTTCTCGAGCAGCACGACCTTGCCCGGCGCCACGTCGACGCCTTCGGTCCAATTCGAGATCAACTCGACGTCGACCCCGAGCAGCTCGCCGAGGCGCCTGGCGACCGGAGCGAGCGAATCCTTCTCGCTGTACGCGCCCTCCTTCGGCCTCCCGAGGTGCGAAGTGACCATCACCGCCGCGCCCTTCTCCAGCGCGAGGCGGATGCCCGAAAGCGAGGCGCGGATGCGCGTGTCGTCGGTAATGGCGCCGCGCTCGTCCTGCGGCACGTTCAGGTCGGCGCGGATGAAGACGCGCTTGCCGCGCAGCTCCTGGTCGGCGAGCCGCCGGAAGCCCATCACCTGGCGGCGATCAGCGCCACGGCGACGTCGAGCATCCGGTTGGAGAAGCCCCACTCGTTGTCGTACCAGCTGCCGACCTTGACCAGCGTGCCGCCGGCGACCTTGGTGAGCGTCGCGTCGAAGATCGAGCTCGCCGGGTTGTGGTTGAAGTCGGACGACACCAGCGGCTCGGTGCTGTATTCGAGGATTCCCTTGAGGTCGGACTCGGACGCCTGCTTCACGGCCCGGTTCACTTCTTCCGCCGTCGCGGGCTTCTTCGAGACGAAGCTCAGGTCGACGATCGACACGTTGATCGTCGGCACCCGGATCGCGTAGCCGTCGAGCTTGCCGTTGAGGTGCGGCAGCACCAGCCCGACCGCCGCCGCGGCGCCGGTCTTGGTGGGGATCTGGTTCGCCACCGCGGAGCGGGCGCGGCGCAGGTCCTTGTGATAGACGTCGGTCAGCACCTGGTCGTTGGTGAAGGCGTGCACCGTGGTCATCAGCCCCGAGACCACGCCGATACGGTCGTCCAGCGCCTTGACGAGCGGCGCCAGGCAATTCGTGGTGCACGAGGCGTTCGAGATCACGGCGTCGCTGCCCTTCAGCGTCTTGTCGTTGACGCCGAACACCACGGTGCGGTCGACGTCCTTGTCCCCCGGCGCCGAAATGATCACCTTCTTCGCGCCCGCGGCGAGGTGCCCGCTGCACTTCGCCTTGCTGGTAAACAGGCCCGTGCACTCGAGCACCACGTCGACGCCGAGCGCCTTCCACGGCAGCTTCGCGGGGTCGCGCTCCGCCAGCACCTTGAGCCGGTCGTCGTTCACCGCCAGGCTGTCGCCGTCGACGCCGACCGCGCCGTGGAAGCGCCCGTGCACCGTGTCGTGCTTGAGCAGGTGCGCGTTGGTCTTCGCGTCGCCCAGGTCGTTGATCGCGACGAAGCGCAGGTCGTGCCTGCCGCCGCTCTCGTAATGCGCCCGCAGGATGTTCCTGCCGATGCGCCCGAAACCGTTGATCGCCACCTTGATCGTCATCGGATTACGCTCCTTGCCGCTTGCACCACATTCTCCGGTGTGAAGCCGAAATGCCGGAAGAGTTCCCCGGCGGGCGCCGATTCGCCGTAGCGGTCGATGCCCACCACGGCGCCCTCCAGCCCCACGTACTTGCGCCAATAGTCGGTAACGCCCGCCTCGACCGCGACCCGCGGCACGCCGGGGATCAGGACCGCGTTGCGGTAGCCCTCCGCCTGGCGGTCGAACGTGCCGGTCGAGGGCATCGACACCACGCGCGCCGCGATCCCCTGCGCCGCAAGCAGCTCCTGCGCGCCCAACGCGAGCTGCACTTCCGAGCCGGTGGCGACCAGCACCACGCGCGCTGCTCCCTTCGCCTCCGAGAGCACGTAGCCGCCGCGATGCACGTCGGCGAGCGCGGCCTCGCCGCGCCGCGCGAAGGCGACGTTCTGGCGGGTCAGCACGAGCGCCGTCGGCCCGTCGCCTCGCCGGATCGCGGCGTCCCACGCCGCCGCGGTTTCCACCGTGTCGCAGGGCCGCCAGAGCTCCAGGTTCGGGATCAGCCGCAGCGAGGCGGCGTGCTCGACCGGCTGGTGCGTCGGCCCGTCCTCGCCGAGCCCGATCGAGTCGTGCGTGAAGACGTAGATGACGCGCCGGCGCATCAGCGCCGCCATGCGCAGGGCGTTGCGCGCGTAGTCCGAGAACGTGAGGAACGTGCCGCCGTACGGAATGATGCCGCCGTGCAGCGCCAGCCCGTTCATCATCGCGCACATGCCGAACTCGCGCACGCCGTAGAAGACGTAGTTGCCGCCCGCCGCGCCGCCCGCGGCCGGGTTGCCGACCGCCTTCGAGGCCTTGACCATGGTCAGGTTCGAGCCGGTGAGATCGGCCGAGCCGCCGACCAGCTCCGGCAACGCCGGCACCAGAACCTCGAGCACGTTCTGCGACGCCTTGCGGGTGGCGATGGATTCGGCCTTTTGATTCGCCTCGCTCGAAATGGAGGCAATCAGGTCCCGGAAATTCGCCGGCAGATCCCCCTTGGTCCTGCGGGAAAACTCCTCCGCCAGCTCCGGATGCGCCTTCTCGTAGGCGGCGAAGGCGCGCTTCCAGCGCCGCCCTGCGCGCTTGCCGCGCTCGCGCGCGTCCCACGCCTGGTACACCGGCTGCGGGATCTCGAAGGGCGGAAGCTTCCAGCCGAGCGCCGCGCGCGTCGCGGCGACCTCCTTTTCTCCCAGCGCCGCGCCGTGCGCCGCGCCGGTGCCCGCCTTGGTCGGCGCGCCCTTCGCGATCACCGTCTTCGCGCAGATCAGCGTCGGCCGCGAACGCTCGCGCTTCGCCTTTCTGAGCGCCCGGTCGACCGCCTCGACGTCATGCCCGTCGACGTTCGCGATCACCTGCCAGCCGTAGGCCTCGAAGCGCCGCCGCACGTCGTCGGTGTACCACTGGCGCATCTCGCCCTTGTCCGAGTCGATCGAGATGCCGTTGTCGTCGTAGACCGCGACCAGCTTGCCCAGGCCGAGGGTCCCGGCAAGCGCGCAGCTCTCGTGCGACACCCCCTCCATCAGGCAGCCGTCGCCGAGGAACACCCAGGTGCGGTGGTCGACGATCTCGTGTCCGGGGCGGTTGAATTCGGCCGCCAGCAGCCGCTCCGCGAGCGCCATCCCCACCGCGTTCGCCAGGCCCTGGCCGAGCGGTCCGGTCGTGGTCTCGACGCCGGGGGCGCAGCCGTACTCCGGGTGCCCGGGGGTCCTGGAGCCGAGCTGGCGGAAGCGCTTCAGCTCGGCCATCGGCAGGTCGTAGCCGGTCAGGTGCAGCAGCCCGTAGAGCAGCATCGAGCCATGCCCGTTGGAGAGCACGAAGCGGTCGCGGTTGGCCCACGCCGGGTCGGCGGGGTCGTGCGAGAGATGGCGGTGCCAGAGCGCCACCGCGACCTCCGCCATGCCCATCGGCATCCCCGGGTGGCCCGAATTCGCCGCCTGGACGGCGTCCATGGCGAGGACGCGCAGCGCATCGGCCATCTCGCGCTCGGATGCCGGGGATGTCATCGCATTCAGCAGGCGGTGGGCAGCGGCGGAAGAGCGCGAATTATATCGGAGGGTGTTTCTATAATTCGCCGATGACCCAGACGATGCCGTTCATGAGCCCGCTCGAATTCGAGCCCGCGGTGGCCGCGCCCGCGGCGCCCGGCGCGGCGGCCCACTGGTTCGTCTTCCGGGGCGACCGCCTGCTGGTCCAGCTCGGGCCGCCGAGCCCGCATCCCTCCGGCGACCTGCGTGTGCCGTCGCGGCCGGCCTGGGCGCGACTGCCGGATGGCCCGGCGTTGCAGAAAAACAACAACCCATTGTGGTTCAAACCCGAGAGGGCCCTATATCTAGGGCGACTCGCCGGCGCCGATTGCTGGACGGCCGAGCTGCCCGCCGACGCGCCGCCGCCGCCCCCCGGACTGGGGTGGGAGGGCCTGCGCACCCTCTTCAGCGTGCTCGAGGATGCGCACTTCGCGCTCGCCGGCCGCGCCATCCAGCTGCTCGACTGGGACCGCAACCACCGCTTCTGCGGCCGCTGCGGCGCGCCCACGCAGGCTAAGGCGGAGGAGCGCTCGCGCATCTGCCCGGCGTGCCGCCTCGCCGCCTACCCGAGGATCTCCCCGGCGGTGATGGCGCTGGTGCGGCGGGAGGGGGAAATTCTGCTCGGCCGCAGCCCGCATTTCCCCCCTGGCATGTTCAGCGCGCTTGCCGGATTCGTCGAGCCGGGCGAGACGCTCGAGCAATGCCTGGCCCGGGAAGTCGAGGAGGAGGTCGGCGTGCGCGTGTCGCGCGTGCGCTACTTCGCGAGCCAGCCCTGGCCGTTTCCGAACTCGCTCATGATCGCGTTCGTGTGCGACTGGGAGAGCGGCGAGATCCGTCCGCAGGCAGGGGAAATCGAGGCCGCCAACTGGTTCAAAGTATTGCAATTACCTAAACTTCCAAGCAAAATCTCGATCGCGCGGCGCCTGATCGACGGAGTTGTTGCAGAGATGTTGCAACCGTCTTCCGGCGCCAACGGTTAAACGGGCGCATGAAAGCGCTCAAAGCGGGGTACTGAACGAATTGAACGAAGCCATTGAACTCGGTTTTTCGCCGCAAGGCGGCAACGCGGGGGCGCAGCCAGAAACTGATCTGCAGGGCTGCGCCTTCTCGTTTTTCGGGGGGGCACGGACATGAACGGTCTGCATCTCATCGGTGACCTGAGCGGGTGTCGCTGCGACGCGCAGCTGCTGCTCGACGGCGCGGGCATGAGGGAGCGCTGCCTGCGCCTGGTCGCGGACGCGGGGCTGACGACCATGGACGCGAACTTCCACCAGTTCGATGGCGGCGGCTACACCGGCATGGTGCTGCTCGCCGAATCGCACCTCGCGTTGCATACCTGGCCCGAGCGCCAAGGCGTCACGATCGACGTCTACGTCTGCAACTACAGCGCCGACAACAGCGCCAAGGCGAGGAAGCTGTTCGACGGCATGGTCGAGCTGTTCCGCCCGACGGAAGTGGCGCGCCACGCGGTCGATCGCAACGAGCACCTGCTGATGGAGCGGCTGAACGACTCGACCGGCTTCTACATCAAGGCCTCGCGCCAGGTCGGCGAGTGGCAGACGCGCTTCCAGAAGCTGGAGATCTACGACACGCCGCACTACGGGCGCATCTTCCGGCTCGATGGCTTCAACATGACCTCCGAGCGCGAGGAGTTCGTCTACCACGAGAACCTGATCCATCCCGCGCTGACCGCGCACGCGGCGCCGCGGAAGGTGCTGATCATCGGCGGCGGCGACGGCGGCTCGTCCGAGGAGGCGCTCAAGCACCCCTCGGTCGAGCAGGTCACCATGTGCGAGATCGACGAGGACGTCATCAAGGTGGCCAAGGAGCACTTCTTCGCCGTGCACCGCGGCGCCTTCGACAATCCGAAGCTGCGCGTGCTGGTCGGCGACGGCATGAAGTTCATCCGCGAGACGCACGAGCGCTTCGACCTGATCGCGCTCGACCTGAACGACCCGATGGGGCCGGCGGAGGCGCTCTACTCGGCCGAGTTCTTCCAGCAGTGCCGCCAGGCGCTCGCCCCGGGCGGCGCGCTGGTCCTGCACATCGGCGCGCCGGTGGCGCAGCCGGCGAGGGTGGCCGAGCTGGCGCAGCGGCTCAACGGCATCTTCCGCATCGTGCGGCCGTACACCATGTACATACCGCTCTACGGCGCGCAGTGGGCGATGGCGGTGTGCTCCGACAAGCTCGACCCCAAGTCGCTCACCGCGGACGAGATCGACCGCCGCATCGAGCAGAGGAAGCTGCAGGACCTGAAGTTCTACAACGGCGAGACGCACGAAGGCGTCTTCGCGCTGCCGAACTTCATCCGCGACCTGGTGAACCCGCCGCGCCTGAAGCAGCAGACGCGCGGCCGGCGCCTCGGCGTGGTGCGCGCGGCCGCGAAATAGAGCCTTCTAGGAAAGCCCCTTCAGCACTTCGCGCACCGTCGCGAAGATCTGGTCGATCTCGCCCTTCTGCACGATGAGCGGCGGGGCGAGCGCGACCGTGTCGGCCGTCACCCTCATGTAGAGGCCCTTGTCGAAGGCCTTCAGGTGCGCCTCCATGCCGCGCGCGCCGACGGCGCCGGCGCGCGGCGACAGCTCGATCGCCGCGATCAGGCCGAGGTTGCGGATGTCGACCACGTTCGGGCAATCGCGCAGCGCGTGCGCACCGTCTTCCCAGTACTTCGCCAGCTCGCCGACGCGGGTCAGCAGTCCCTCGTCCTCGTAGACCTTGAGGGTGCCGAGGCCCGCGGCGCAGGCCACCGGGTGCGCGGAGTACGTATAGCCGTGCGGCATCTCGATCGCGTTCTCCGGGCCTTGCATGAAGGCCTGATAGAGCGCTTCCTTCATGAGCACCGCGCCCATCGGCACGGTGCCGTTGGTAATGCCCTTGGCGGTGGTGATGAGGTCGGGCGTCACGCCGAAGTAGTCCGCGGCGAACGGCTTGCCGAGCCGCCCCCAGGCGTTGATCACCTCGTCGAAGATCAGGAGGATGCCGTGCCGGTCGCAGATCTCGCGTAGCTTCTGCAGGTATCCGACCGGCGGCACATAAACGCCCGCGGAGCACGCCACCGGCTCGACGATCACCGCGGCGATGGTGGAAGGGTCGTGCAGCTGGCAGAGGCGCTCGAGGTCCTCGGCCAGCTCGGCGCCGTGCTTCGGCTGTCCCCGGGAGAACGCGTTCTTCGCGGGGTCGTGCGTGTGGCGGATGTGGTCCACGCCGGCGACCAGCGCGCCGAAGATCTTGCGGTTGCCGACGATGCCGCCGACCGCCGTGCCGCCGAAGTTCACGCCGTGGTAGCCCTTCTCGCGGCCGATCAGCCGCACGCGCTGGCCCTCGCCGCGCACGCGGTGGTACGCGAGCGCGAGCTTGAGCGCGGTATCGATCGACTCGGAGCCGGAATTGGTGAAGAAGATGCGGGTGACGCCCTGCGGCAGGATCGGCGCCAGGCGCTCGGCAAACTCGAACGCCGCCGGGTGGCCCATCTGGAACGGCGGCGCGTAGTCCAGCGTCGCGACCGCCTTCTGCACCGCCTCGACGATCGGCTTCCTGCAGTGGCCCGCGTTCACGCACCACAGCCCCGAGGTGCCGTCGAGGATCTTGCGGCCCTCGGGGGTGTAGTAGTACATCCCCTCTGCGCGCGCCAGCAGCCGCGGCGCCTTCTTGAACTGCCGGTTCATCGAGAACGGCATGAAGAACGGCGAGTTCTCCAGTGTGCCGACGGCTTCGGGGCGGGCTCTCTCGTTCATTGGGGAATCCTTGCGGTTGTCCCGATACTCTACGCGCCTAGCCGGAGTAGGCAACCACCTTCTGCTTCTGCTCGCCAAGGCCGCGGATGCCGAGCGTCATGACGTCGCCCGGCTTCAGGAACACCGGGCTCGGCTTGATGCCCATGCCGACACCCGGCGGCGTGCCGGTGGTGATGACGTCGCCGGGCAGCAGCGTCATGTACTGGCTGACGTGGGCGACGATCTGCGCGCAGCTGAAGATCATGGTGCGGGTATTGCCCGACTGCATGCGCTTGCCGTTGACGTCGAGCCACATGTCGAGCGTCTGCGGATCCCTGATCTCGTCGGTGGTGACGAGCCACGGCCCGATCGGGCCCGCGGTGTCGAAGCCCTTGCCCTTGTCCCACTGGCTGGTCGCCATCTGGAAGGCGCGCTCAGATACGTCGTTTACCACGCAGTAGCCGGCCACGTGCGAGAGCGCCTCCTTCTCGTCCACGTATTGCGCCTTCGAGCCGATGACGATGCCCAGCTCGACCTCCCAGTCGAGCTTGGTCGAGCGCCTGGGCTGGACCACGTCGTCGTTCGGGCCGCTGATCGAGGTAGTCGCCTTCATGAACACGATCGGCTCGGGCGGGATCGGCATCCCGGCTTCCTTGGCATGGTCCGAGTAGTTCAGGCCGATGGCGACGAACTTGCCGATGCCGACGAAGGGGACGCCGAGGCGCGGGCCGTTCGCGACGACCGGCAGCGTCTCGGGCTTCACCTTGGCGAGCATCTTCAGGCCGCGCGGCGCGAGCTCCTTCGGCCCGATGTTCTCCACCACCTTGGAGAGGTCGCGCAACCGGCCTTCGGCGTCGATGACGCCCGGCTTCTCGTAGCCATTTCTGCCGTAGCGGCACAGCTTCATATCGTCATTCCCCCATCGATCGAATACATGTTTCCGGTCGCGAACAGCGACTCGTCGGACGCGAGGAACACCAGGATTCCCGTGATGTCCTCGACCGTGCCGAGGCGGCCCATCGGCTGCCGCGCAACGAAGTCTTTCCTCGCCTGCGCCGGGTCCGCGAAGGCGTTTATGCGGTCGTGCAGCGACGGGGTGTCCACCGTCCCCGGGCCGATGCAGTTGCAGCGGATGCCCTGCCTGACGTAGTCGGCGGCGATCGCCTTGGTGAGGCCGATCACGGCCGCCTTGGTGGCGCCGTAGACGAAGCGGTTCGGCAGCCCCTTCACGCTCGAGGCGATCGACGACATGTTGATGATCGATCCGCCGCCC
>DATJXO010000086.1:0-47497 GCA_035500055.1 Burkholderiales bacterium
GCCCGTTGCGCTTCAATTCGTGCCGCTGGTGGCGGGGGTCTTGTCCGCCTTGCTTCCGGGCTTGGACTCGCCGGCTGCCTTCTCGGCCTTCTTCTCGGCCTTCGCCTCGCTCCCCGGGTCGGCCTTCGCCTCTGGCTTTGCGCCTTCGGCCTTCTTCGCGCCGCCCTTGAAATCCGTCGCGTACCAGCCCGAGCCCTTCAACTGAAAGCCGGCCGCCGATATGAGCTTGCGGAAGCTCTGCTTGCCGCAGGACGGGCAGCGCGTAAGCGGCCGCTCCGAGACCTTCTGAAGGTACTCGTCCTTGAAGCCGCATTTAGCGCACTGGTACTCGTAGATCGGCATGACCGCGTTTCAAGTTCCTGAATTGCCGTGGATTATAGCGCCAACCGCCGACTTCAGAAGGGGATGTCGTCTTCCATGTCGTCGAACTTCCCTGCCGGCTTCTTCGCGGCGGCGCCGCGCGGCGCGTCCTCGCCGCGCGATTCGCCGGCCGGCGCGCGACCTTCGGCCCCGCCGCGCGCCTCGCCCGCCCCCGCCCTCGAGCCGAGCATCTGCATGACGTCGCCGCGGATCTCTGTCGAGTAGCGGTCCTTGCCCTCCTTGTCCTGCCACTTCCGCGTGCGCAGGCTCCCCTCGACGTAGACCTGCGAGCCCTTCTTCAGGTACTCGCCCGCGATCTCCGCGAGGCGCCCGAAGAATGCGACGCGGTGCCATTCGGTCATCTCCTTCATGTCGCCGCTCGCCTTGTCCTTCCAGCGGTCCGTGGTCGCGACGCGGATGTTCGTGACCGCTTCGCCGCTCGGCAGGTAGCGCGTCTCGGGATCGGCGCCCAGGTTGCCCACGATGATCACCTTGTTCACGGATGCCATGCCAGACCTCCCTCTTCGTATCGGTTGCTAGTCGCCCAACGCGGCACTGCCGCCGGCGTTGACCGCGCGGCGCGGCGCGGGCGGTCGCATGGACGCCGCCGCCACGAGCCAGCCGAGGGCGAGCGCAGCGCAGGTACCGAAGACCGCGCGGGCGCCGAAGCGCTGCGCGAGCCAGCCCCCCGCGAGGCCACCGCAGAACAGGCCGAGCGTCTGCGCCGTGTTGTAGACGCCGACCGCGGCGCCGCGCACCCGCGCCGGCGCAAGCCGCGATACCAGGGACGGCAGCAGCGCCTCGAGCACGTTGAAGGCGACGAAGAATACGAGCAGCAGCGCGGCGAGCGCCGCGAGGCCGGCGCCGAACGCGGCCAGCCCCGCCTCCGCCAGCACGAGCAGCGCGATCGCGCCGAGCAGCACGGGCTTGGGACGGTCGCGGCGATCGGCGAAGATCACCAGCGGCACCATGGCGACGAACGACGCCAGCATCACGGGGAGATAGAGCTTCCAGTGCGCCGCGAGCGGCAGCCCGGCGTCGACGATGAGCGGCGGCACCACCACGAACATCGCCATCTGCGCCATGTGCAGCACGAAGATGCCGAGGTCGAGCCGCAGCAGCTCGGGCGCGAACGCCTGCCCGAGCCCGGTCGCGTCCGCCGCGTGCCCCTGCGGCGGCGCCTCGGGAATGCCGACGGCGACCACCCAGGCCGCGAGGATCGAGAGCACGCCGACGAGAATAAACAGGCCCGCCATGCCGACCGCCCGGTACAGGGCCGGCCCGGCGACCAGCGCCAGCGCGAAGGCGAAGCCGATCGAAGAGCCGATCATCGCCATCACCTTGGTGCGATGCGCCTCGCTCGTCAGGTCGGCGGCCAGAGCGATCACCACCGAGGAGATGGCGCCGGCGCCCTGCAGCGAGCGGCCCGCGATCGCGGTCCAGATGTCGTGCGCCGAGGCGGCGAGGAAGCTGCCGGCCGCGAACAGCGCCAGCCCGGCGTAGATCACCCGCTTGCGTCCCCAGCGGTCGGAGGCCATGCCGAAAGGCACCTGCAGCAGCGCCTGGGTCAGCCCGTACGCCCCCAGCGCGAGCCCCACCAGCACGAGGTTGCTGCCGCCGACGTACTCCCGGGCGTGGACCGCGAACACCGGCAGGATGAGGAACAGCCCGAGCAGCCTCAGGCCGAACACGAGCGAGAGCCCGGCGCCCGCGCGGCGCTCGGCTGAAGTCATCTTGCCGGATTGCATCGAGAAGTGGAGCGGAACCGGATCGAGCGGCTATAGTAGCAAGTTTCCCTTTCCCGGCCGCGCGAGCTGGAAAACATACGTTGGAAAACATCCGCATCCGCGGTGCCCGCACCCACAACCTGAAGAACGTCAGCCTCGAGCTGCCGCGCGGCAAGCTCGTCGTGATCACCGGCCTGTCGGGCTCCGGCAAGTCGTCGCTCGCCTTCGACACGCTCTACGCCGAGGGACAGCGCCGCTATGTCGAGTCGCTGTCGGCCTACGCGCGCCAGTTCCTCGAGCTGATGGACAAGCCGGACGTCGACCTGATCGAGGGCCTGTCGCCCGCCATCGCGATCGAGCAGAAGTCGGCCAGCCACAACCCGCGCTCCACCGTGGGCACCGTCACCGAGATCCACGACTACCTGCGCCTGCTGTTCGCGCGCGCCGGCACGCCGTACTGCCCCGAGCACGGCGTGCCGCTCGCCGCGCAAAGCGTCGCGCAGATGGTCGATCACGTGCTCGCGCTGCCGCCCGATACGCGCGTGATGGTCCTCGCGCCCGTGATCGCCGCGGGCCGCGGCGAGCAGGCGGAGCTATTCGAGGAACTGCGCGCGCAGGGCTTCGCGCGCGTGCGCGTCGACGGCAAGGTGCACGAGCTCGACGCGCCGCCGCGCCTCGGGCGCGGCGGCCGGCACAGCGTGGAGCTGGTCATCGACCGCCTGCGCGCCCGCGCGGACGCCAAGCAGCGGCTCGCCGAGTCGCTCGAGACCGCGCTGCGGCACGCCGACGGCAAGGCCGCGGTGCTGGAGACCGACGGCGGCAGGCTGCACCTGTTCTCGTCGAAATTCTCGTGCCCGCGCTGCGACTACGCGCTCGCCGAGCTCGAGCCGCGGCTGTTCTCCTTCAACAACCCGATGGGGGCCTGCCCGCGCTGCGACGGCCTCGGGGCAGTCGAGTTCTTCGATCCGCAGCACGTCGTCGCGCACCCGAACCTGAGCCTCGCGGGCGGCGCCATCCGCGGCTGGGACCGCCGCAACCATTTCTACCATTCGATGCTCGAGTCGCTCGCCGTCCGCTACCGCTTCGACGTCGACGCGCCGTGGGAGATGCTGGAGGACGCGGCGCGGCGGGTGATCCTGTACGGCTCGGGGCGCGACAAGATCGCGTTCCGCTATGTCACCTCGAGCAGCCGCACGCAGGTGCGCGAGCACGCCTTCGAGGGCGTGATCCCGAACCTCGAGCGCCGCTTCCGCGAGACCGACTCCGCGGTAGTGCGCGAGGAGCTCACCAAGCTGCGCAGCGCGCAGCCCTGCCCCGAGTGCGGCGGCGCGCGCCTGCGGCGCGAGGCGCGCCACGTCCGCGTCGCGGAGAAGACGATCCACGAGGTCTCGTCGTGGCCGCTCGGCAGGGCCTGCGAGTTCTTTCGCGCCCTGGAGCTGCCCGGCGCCCGCGGCCAGGTGGCGGCGCGCATCGTGCAGGAGATCGCGGCACGCATCGAGTTCCTGGTGAACGTCGGCCTCGAGTACCTGGCGCTGGAGCGCGCCGCGGGGACGCTCTCGGGCGGCGAAGCCCAGCGCATCCGGCTCGCCTCGCAGATCGGCTCCGGCCTCACCGGCGTCATGTACGTGCTCGACGAGCCGTCGATCGGGCTGCACCAGCGCGACAACGCGCGCCTAATCGAGACCCTGCGACGGCTGCGCGACCTCGGCAACAGCGTCATCGTGGTCGAGCACGACGAGGAAGCGATCCGCGCAGCCGACCATGTCGTCGACATGGGGCTGGGCGCGGGCCAGGCCGGCGGCCGCATCGTCGCGGAAGGCGCCCCGGCGGCAATCGCGGCGAGCCCCGATTCCCTCACCGGACAGTTCCTCTCGGGCCGGCGCTCGATCGCGCTGCCGCGCTTCCGGCGCCGGCCCGGGCAGAAGCATCTCGTGCTGCGCGGCGCGAGCGGCAACAACCTCAAGCACTGCGACCTCGACCTGCCGGTGGGTCTGCTGGTCTGCGTCACCGGCGTCTCGGGCTCGGGCAAGTCCACCCTGGTCAACGACACGCTCGGCGTCGCGATGGCGCAGCGCCTCCACGGCGCCGCAGCCCAGCCGGCGCCGTACGAGTCGCTCTCCGGCGCGGAGCACTTCGACAAGGTGGTGAGCGTCGACCAGAGCCCGATCGGGCGCACGCCGCGCTCCAACCCCGCCACCTACACGGGGCTGTTCGCGCCGATCCGCGAGCTCTTCGCCGCGGTGCCCGAGGCGCGTGCGCGCGGCTACGATCCCGGGCGCTTTTCCTTCAACGTGCGGGGTGGCCGCTGCGAGGCGTGCCAGGGCGACGGCGTGACGCGCGTCGAGATGCATTTCCTTCCCGACGTCTATGTCGCGTGCGACGTCTGCCACGGCCGGCGCTACAACCGCGAGACCCTCGAGATCCGCTACCGGGGCCGCAGCATCGAGCAGGTGCTGCAGCTCACCGTGGCGGAGGCGGCCGAGTTCTTCGCCGCGGTGCCCGCGGTCGCGCGCAAACTGCAGACGCTCGCTGAAGTGGGCCTCGGATACGTCCAGCTCGGCCAGAGCGCGACCACGCTTTCGGGCGGCGAGGCGCAGCGCGTGAAGCTCTCCCTCGAGCTGTCCAAGCGCGACGCCGGGCGCACGCTCTACATCCTCGACGAGCCGACCACCGGGCTGCATTTCCACGACATCGGCATGCTGCTGCATGTGCTGCACCGGCTGCGCGACGCGGGCAACACGCTGGTGGTGATCGAGCACAACCTCGACGTGATCAAGACGGCGGACTGGGTCGTCGACCTCGGGCCGGAAGGCGGCGACGGCGGCGGAGAAGTGGTTGTCGCAGGCACGCCCGAGCAGGTGGCGGCGAATCCTGCGAGCCATACCGGCCGCTACCTGAAGCGGGTGCTCGAGGAGCGCGGCTCGCCGAGCACGCCAGCGAAGCGGCGCGCCGGAACAAGCGTACGCACCTGAAAGATTGGCGTTATTTCAGAAGGAAGAAAGCGAGTTGCCAATTTACGAACGTTCGTACTATTATAACCGACATGAAGAAAGGCATCACGGCACTCCGCAAGGGCAAGCAGACACGCGCCGCGATCCTCGACAAGGCGGTCGCGATAACCAGCCGGCTCGGGCTCGACGGACTCACGATCGGCTCGCTCGCGCAGGCGACCGGGATGTCGAAGTCCGGACTGTTCGCCCACTTCGGCTCCCGTGAGGAGCTGCTGCTCGCGACGCTCGATCACGGCGCGCAGCTGTTCACCGACGTCGTGATCGCGCCGGCCCTGCGCGCGCAGCGCGGAGCTCCGCGCCTGCGCGCGCTGTTCGGCAACTGGCTCGACTGGACCGAGTCCTCCGCCCTCCCGGGAGGCTGCCCGATGATCGGCGCGGCCGCCGAATACGACGACCGCCCGGGCCCGGTGCGCGATCGCCTGCGCTTCGGCCAGGGCCAGTGGATCGGGGTGCTGAGGAAAGCGATCCGGCTCGCCATCGAGACAGGCGAGCTCGACCCCGCCACCGATCCGGCGCAGCTTGCCTTCGAGATGTTCGGCATCGCCCTCGTCACCCACCATCACCGGCGCCTGCTGGGCGACGCCGGCGCGCGCCAGCGTGCGCTCACCGCGCTCGACCGGCTGATCGCCGCAAACGCGCCCCGCTCGCCGGCGCGCGCCGCTGCTTAGCCGTTTCGAGGAGTCGAGCATGTCCGTTTCCCAGTCCCTGCATAGATTAAGCACGAACGTTCGCTTTTTGACGGGATCCCTGCTCTTCCCGGAGCTCGCCGAGTCCCTTGCCGAGCGCCTCTTCCTTACGCCGCCCGCGCCGCGGCTCCCGGAAAGCACGCTCTTCGATTTCATCGACGCGCGGGCGAGCTTCGTAGCGCACGCCGGACGGCGGCTCGCCACGTGGCGCTGGGGCCCGACCGATGCGCGCGCGTGCCCTATGCGCAGGGCGCCGCTCTGGCGCGCGCCTGGCCGGGCGCGCGGCTGCTTGCCACCGAGGGGCTCGGCCACGGGCGCATCCTGGAGGCCGACCGGGTCCTGAGCGCCGCCGCGCATTTCATCCGCGGAAGCTCGAAAATCGCAGAAGCGGCGCAGCCGGCGCTGCCGTACCCGGCGCCCGTCTACTAGGAAACCCATGAACCTCAATCGCAGCCTCACCGTCACCTGGGAAGACCCTCTCGCCGCCTTCGAGGAGGGCAAGAAGCTACCGCCGATCGATTACATGCGGGCGGTGCGCGACGGCCGCATCCCCGCGCCGCCGATCGCGTGCCTGCTCGGCATGCGCCTGGTGGACGTCGGCGAAGGCGAGGCGGCGTTCGAGCTGACGCCCGCGGAGCAGCACTACAACCCGATCGGAGTCGTGCACGGCGGCATCGCGTTCACGATGCTCGATTCGGCGATGGGCTGCGCGGTGCACACCACGCTCGCGCCGGGCAAGGGCTACACGACGCTGGAGATCAAGGCGAATCTGGTGCGGCCGATCACGCTTCAGACCGGCCCGATTCGCGCCAGGGGCAAAGTCGTGCACTTAGGCCGCCAGACGGCGACCGCCGAGGCGCGCCTGGAGGACGCCTCCGGCAAGCTCTACGCGCACGGCTCCACGACCTGCATCATCTTAGGCTGAGCCCCTGCCAGGCGAGGCGCCGCGGGTGGAATGCCGCTAGCGCGGCGCGGTGGCCGATCGACACCAGCGTCGTCTGCGGCAGGCGCTCGGCGAGGAGCCGGTACAGCGCTTCCTGGTCGGCGTCCGGCAGCGCCGCAGTGGCTTCGTCCATGAATAGCCAGTCGGGGCGGTTGACAAGCGCGCGCGCGAAGGCGAGCCGCTGCTGCTCGCCGCCTGAGAGGCGCTGCTGCCAGTTGTCCTCCTGCGCCAGATCCTCCGCCAGGTGGGCTAGGCCGACCGCCGAAAGCGCGTCGCGCACCGCATCGTCCGGCACCGCTGCGGCGTCGCCGGGATAACAGGTCGCGTACTTCAATGACCCGATCGGCAGGTAGGTGCGCTGCGGCAGGAACAGCAGCCTTGCGCCCCGCGGCAGGCGGATGCGGCCCTTCCAGTAAGGCCAGATTCCGGCAAGCGCGCGGAACAGCGTCGACTTGCCCGCGCCCGAGGGGCCGGTGACCAGCGCGGATTCGCCGCGCTTCAGCGTCAGCGTGGTCGCCTCCAGCAGCGGCCGTCCCTGCGGCAGCTCGAGCGCGAGCTGCTCGAGCGCCACCCCCGTGCCTTCGGCCTCGACGCGCTCGCCGTCCAGGCGGTCGGCCTCGCGGCGCGCCTGCTCCAGCGCCTCGCTGAAGCTGGTGAGCCGGTCCACCGTCGCCTTCCAGTTGGCGAAGCTCGGGTAGATGTTGATGAACCACGACAGCGCGCTCTGCACCTGCCCGAACGCCGAGGCGATCTGGAACAGGCCGCCGAGCGGCATGGCGCCGGAAAAGAAGCGCGGCGCGGCGACCACGAAGGGGAAGATGATCGCGAGCTGGCTGTAGAACGCGGTGAACCACGTGAGCTGCTTCTGCTTCAGCATGATGCCCCACCAGTTCGCGATCACGTTGGCGAAGCGGCCGCGGAAATTCTCCATCTCGCCCTGCTCGCCCCGGTACAGCGCCACGCCCTCCGAGTTCTCGCGCAGCCGAACCAGGGCGAAGCGGAAGTTCGCTTCGAAGCGCTGCTGGTCGAAGCCCAGCCGGATCAGCGGCCGGCCGATGAGGTGCGCAAGGCCGCTGCCGATGATCGCGTAGACGATCGCCACCCACACCATGTAGCCGGGGATCTGGATGCCGAACAGGCCGAGCGAGCCCGAAAGCACCCACAGAATGCCGATGAACGAGACCAGCGTCACCACCGCCGACAGCAGGCCGAGCGAGAGCGAGAGCGTGAGGTCGACGAAGATGTTCAGATCGTCCGCAATACGCTGGTCGGGGTTGTCGGTACCCCGGTCGAGCAGCTGCAGCCGGTAGTAGGCGCGGTCCTTCAGCCAGTCGGCGAGGTAGCGCTCGGTGAGCCAGGTGCGCCACTCGATCAGCAGCATCTGCTGGAAGTACTGGCGGTAGACCTGCAGCACGATGTACAGCACCGCCAGGATGGTGAACAGGCCGATCTGGCGGAAGAATTCCGCCTCGTCCTTGGATTCGAAGGTGTTGTAGAAGTTGCGGTTCCAGGTGTTGAACTGGACCTCGACCCACACCAGCGTCAGCGCGATCCCGACCACGGTCGCGAGCAGCGTCAGTCCGACGCCGCGCTTCTCCGAGACCCAGTAGGGCCGCGTAAGGGACCAGAATGCTCTGAGGAAGCGCTTTTTCTGCATGGGGTTATCTCCGGGACGGCGCGGTGCTGCGAAAGCAGTTTACAGAACGGCGGCGGCGGCGCGAGAATGGATCGATGCAGCAGGTCTACCGCTTCGGCCCGGCCCCGGAGCTGCCCGCCCGCCACCTGTTCGTCTTCCTGCATGCCAGCGGCGCCGACGCGCGCTCGATGATTCCCGCGGCGTTCAAGTACCAGGGCCGCTTCCCGAGCGCGGCGCTGGTGGTGCCGAGCGGCTTCTACCTGTACGCGAAGTCGCACGGCGGCAACCAGTGGTTCTCGACCAAGAACCTGTCCGAGGACAACCACATGGAGCGCGTCTCGGCGATCCTGCCCCGGATCGAGCAGCTGGTGCGCCGCGAGCAGACCAACCACTCCGTGCCGCGCGAGCGCACGGTGCTGATCGGCTACGCGCAGGGCGGCACCGTGGCGCTGGAGGCGGCGAAGACGATGCCTGCGCTTGCGGGCGCGGTGGTCGCCTATTCGGCGCGCTTCGCGCGCCTGCCGCAGTCGGGCACTCGAATGGACACGCGCGTGCACCTCGTGCACGGCGGCTACGATTCCGTGGTATCGCGCGTCTACGCCGAGCGCGCCGCGCGCGTGCTCGCCGGGCTGCACGTCCCGGTGACGCTCGACATCATCGAGGACCAGGGCCACGCGCTGACCCAGGAAGCGATCTGCCGCGGGTCGCTCAGGCTGCTGCAGGGCATCTACGAGCGCCGCCGCGCCACGCTGCACTGACCCGAAACGGCGTCGCGCCGCCTTTTCCTAGACGGCGAGTTCCTTCAGGTCCCTGAAGAGTTCCAGCGCCTCGGGATTGGCGAGCGCGTCGGTGTTCGCGATCGGCATGCCGTGCACCGCGGAGCGCACCGCGAGCTCGACCACCTTGCCGTTCTTGGTGCGCGGGATGTCGCCGACCTGGACGATCTTCGCCGGCACATGGCGGGGGGTCGTGTTTTCCCTTATCCGCGTTCGTATCTTTTCAACCAGGGGACCATCCAGAGAAAAGCCGGGCCGGAGTCGCACGAACAAAACGACGCGGGTGTCGGTCGGCTTGTCGGGCGGCCACAGCTGGCCGATGGCCACCGACTCCTCGACCTCGTCGATCTTCTCCACCTGGCGGTAGATCTCCGCCGTGCCGATGCGCACGCCGCCCGGGTTCAGCGTCGCGTCCGAGCGCCCGTAGACGATCATCGTGCCGCGGTCGGTCAGCTCGCACCAGTCGCCGTGCGTCCAGACGTTCGGGAAGCGCGCGAAGTACGCCGCGTGGTACTTCTCGCCGCCCCGGTCGTTCCAGAATCCGAGCGGCATCGACGGAAACGGCCTGGTGCAGACGAGCTCGCCCTTCTGGTTGACGACCGGGTTGCCCTCCTCGTCGAACACCTCGACCGCGGTGCCGAAGGAGCGGCACTGCAGCTCGCCGCGGTACACGGGCAGCACCGGGCTCGCGTCGGCGAACGCCGCGATGATGTCGGTGCCTCCGGAGATCGACGCAAGGCAGACGTCCTGCTTCACCTTCGAGTAGACGTAGTCGTAGCTCTCGGGCACCAGCGGCGAGCCGGTCGACAGGATCATGCGCAGCTCCGGCATGGGGTGCGTCTCGATCGGGGCCAGGCCGCGCTTCTCCAGCGAGTCGATGAACTTCGCCGAGGTGCCGAAATGCGTGAAGCGCTCCTTCTCGGCGTAGTCGAACAGCATGCGCCCGCCGCGCTCGAACGGCGAGCCGTCGTACAGCATCACTGCCGCCTCGGCGCACAGGCCGTGGAAGAGCATGTTCCACACCACCCAGTTGGTGGTGCAGTAGTAGAAGAAGCGGTCCCCGGGCCGCACGTCGAACTGCAGCTTCAGCGTCTTCAGCGCCTGCAGCAGCGTGCCCCCGGCGCCGTGCACGATGCACTTCGGCGTGCCGGTGGTGCCCGAGCTGAACAGGATGTAGGCTGGATGGTCGAAGGGCAGCTGCGCGTAGGCGATCTCGCCCGGCGAGTGGCGGCGCAGCCATTCCTCCAGCAGCACCGCCTTGGGAATGTCGGAGACGTCGGGGCGCGGGCGCAGATGCGGTACCACGACGACGCGGCGCAGCGCCGGCAGCCCGGCCGCGATCTCCGCGACGCGCTCGCGCACGTCGTACTCGCGCCCCGCGTAGCGGTAGCCGTCGGCGACGAACAGGATCTTCGGCTCGATCTGGCCGAAGCGGTCGAGCACGCCGCCGGTGCCGAAGTCTGGCGAGCACGACGACCAGACGATGCCCTGCGACAGCGCCGCGAGCGCGAGCATCCCGGCCTCGGGGATGTTCGGGATGAAGGCCGCGGCGCGATCCCCTGCGCGCAGGCCGAGCTGCGCCAGCGCCTGCGCGGCGCGCGACACGTCGCTCGTCAGGTCCGAGTAGCTGACGCGCCGCTGGAAGCCGCGCTCGTCCCAGAACACGAACGCGTCGCCGCGGTCGCCGCGCCGCAGCAGGTTCTCGGCGAAGTTGAGCCGCGCCTCGGGGAACCATTTCGCCCCGGGCATCCTGTCGCCGTCGACGAGCACCGTGCTGCCCTTTTTCGAGGCGATCACGCCGCACCAGTCCCACACCTCGCTCCAGAAGGTCTCCGGGTTGTCGACCGTCCAGCGGTAGAAGTCGGGATACGAGTTGAGCTCCAGCCTGTGCTTGCGCACGATCTGGCGCGCGAACCCGGTCACCAGCGCGCTTTCGATCGCGGCTTCGGAAGGCTGCCAGATGGGCGGCGGCGCGCTCGTCGTCATGCGGGCGGGATTGTAGAGGCTGGCGCCTATTCCGGCTTGGCGCGGTGCACGCCGCTCAGATGCGGCTGCGTCAGGAGTTCCGGCCGCAGCAGGGCGTCGAGCTCCTCGCGGCTCATCAGGTTCTTCTCGAGCACCAGGTCGTACACGCGCCGCCCGGAGGCGAGCGATTCCCTCGCGATCTCGCTCGCGCGCGCATAGCCGAGGTACGGATTCAGCGCCGTGGCGAGCGCGGTCGACTCGTCGAGCAGGCGGCGCGCGCGCTGCGCGTTCGCCGTGATCCCGGAGACGCCGCGCTCGGCGAGGGTGCGGCAGGCCGCGCCCAGGTGCGCGATGCTCTTGAACAGGCTGTGCGCGATCACCGGCTCGAAGGCGTTCAGCTGCAGCTGCCCCGCCTCCGCGGCCAGGGTGACCGTGATGTCGTTGCCGATCACCTCGAAGGCGACCTGGTTCACCACCTCCGGGATCACGGGGTTCACCTTGCCCGGCATGATCGAGGAGCCCGCCTGGACCGCCGGCAGGTTGATCTCGCCGATGCCCGCGCGCGGTCCCGAGGACAGCAGCCGCAGGTCGTTGCAGGTCTTGGACAGCTTCACCGCGATGCGCTTCAGCACCCCGGAGAGCTGCACGAAGGCGCCCGCGTCCTGCGTCGCCTCGATCAGGTTCGGCGATACCACCAGCGCGATGTTGGAGATTTCCGAGAGCCGGCGCGTCACGCGCGCCGCGTAGGCCGGGTGCGCGTTGATCCCGGTGCCGATGGCGGTGGCGCCCAGGTTGATCTCCCGGATCAGCTCGGCCGCCTCGGCGAGCCGGCTCTCGTCTTCCTGCAGCATTACGGCGTAGGTCGAGAACTCCTGTCCGAGAGTCATCGGCACCGCGTCCTGCAGCTGGGTGCGCCCGATCTTGAGCACGTCGCGGAACTCCGCCGCCTTCGCCTCGAACGCCGCGCGCAGGTCGCCCATGTCGGCGAGCAGCCGGCGGATGCCGAACTGCAGCGCCAGCTTCACCGCCGTCGGGTAGACGTCGTTCGTGCTCTGCGAGAGGTTGACGTGATCGAGCGGGTGCAGCCGCGCGTAATCCCCCTTCGCGGCGCCGAGGATCTCGAGCGCCCGGTTCGCGATCACCTCGTTCGCATTCATGTTGGTGGAGGTCCCGGCGCCGCCCTGGATCACGTCGACGACGAACTCGCCGAGCAGCTCGCCGCCGCGGATTTCCTCGCAGGCGCGCACGATCGCCTCGGCGCGACCGGCCTCCAGCAGGCCCAGCTCCCGGTTCGCGATGGCCGCGGCCTGCTTGACGCAGGCAAGCGCCCGCACCAGGTCTGGGTAGATCGCGATCGAGGTCCCGGTGATCGGGAAGTTCTCCAGCGCCCGCAGCGTGTGCACGCCGTAGTAGGCCTGCGCCGGGACGGTGCGGTCGCCCAGCAGGTCGTGCTCGGTGCGGACTGCGGCAGTCATGCCGGCCTCCTCGTGCGTTCCCGATTATGCCCCTTTGCTTGACACCGTCGGGGGGGTTCCCGAGAATCCGCCTTCCCACCCGGGGAAACCATCAGGGAGACATCGCATGAAATCCGTTCGCCTGCTGTTCGCGCTCGGCGCCGCGCTGGCGCTTGCCGCGACCGCACACGCGCAGGAAGGCACGCTGAAGAAGATCAAGGAATCCGGCGCCATCACCATCGGGCACCGCGACAGCTCGATTCCGTTCTCGTACTACGACGACAAGCAGCACCCGGTCGGCTACGCGATGGACATCTGCTACCGCATCGTGGACGCCGTCAAGGCGCAGCTGAAGATGCCGGGGCTGAAGGTCAACCTGCTCCCGGTGACCTCGGCGACGCGGATCCCGCTGATGGCGAACGGCACCATCGACCTGGAGTGCGGCTCGACCACCAACAACGCCGAGCGCAAGAAGCAGGTCGACTTCGGCATGACCTACTTCGTGGTCAAGTACCGCTTCGTGTCGAAGAAGTCGGCGCACATGGACAAGATCGATGACCTCAAGGGCAAGACGGTGGTCTCGACCGCGGGCACGACCGACATCAAGGCGCTCAACGAGCTCAATACGTCGCGCAACTTCGGCATGAACATCCTGTCGGCGAAGGACCACGCCGAGTCGTTCCTGATGGTGGAGACGGGCCGCGCCGCCGCGTTCCTGATGGACGACATCCTGCTTTCGGGCCTGGTGGCGAACTCCAAGAACCCGGCGGAATTCTCGATCTCGTCGGAGAGTCTCGGCCTCGAGCCCTACAGCCTCATGCTGCGCAGGGACGATCCCGAGTTCAAGAAGCTGGTCGACGACACCATGAGCAAGCTCTACACCAGCGGCGAGATCGAGAAGATCTACAATAAGTGGTTCATGAGCCCGATCCCGCCCAAGGGCATCAATCTGAACACGCCGATCAGCGACGCGCTGAAGCGCGTGTTCATGCACCCGACCGACTCGCCCGACCCGGCCGTCTACAAGTAAGGCTGCGCCGCGCCGCCGGCCACAGGGCCGGCGGCCGCTACTCCAGGGCCGAGCGTGCACTACCACTGGAACTGGCGCATTTTCTGGCAGCCGTCGCCCGACGGCCAGGGCACCTACCTCGACACGCTGCTGATCGGGCTGGGCTGGACGCTCGCCGTCGCGCTCTCGGCGTGGGTGATCGCGCTGGTCCTCGGCATGCTGGTCGGCGTGGCGCGCACCACGCCGCTGCGCTGGCTGGCGCGGCTCGGCGACTGGTACGTCGAGCTGTTCCGCAACATCCCGCTGCTGGTGCAGATGTTCCTCTGGTATTTCGTCGTCCCCGAGCTGGTGCCGACGGCGCTCGGCGACTGGATGAAGCAGATCCCGCCGCCCTGGGGCGCGTTCCTGCCGGCGGTGGTGTGCCTCGGCACGTTTACCTCGGCGCGCGTCGCCGAGCAGGTGCGCGCCGGGATCAACTCGCTGCCGCGCGGGCAGGGCATGGCGGGAACCGCGCTCGGCCTGACGCTGCCGCAGACCTACCGCTACGTGCTGCTGCCGATGGCGCTGCGCATCGTGGTGCCGCCGCTCGGCTCCGAGTTCCTCAACATCATCAAGAATTCCGCGGTGGCGCTGACGATCAACGTTGTCGAGCTCACGGCGCGCGCGCGGGCGATGCAGGAATACAGCTTCCAGGTGTTCGAGGCATTCACCGCGGCGACGCTGATCTACCTGCTGGTCAACCTGGTCGTCGTGCTGCTGATGCGGTTCATCGAGCGCAAGGTCGCGGTGCCCGGGTTCGTCGGCAGCGCCACCGCGACAGGCGGGCACTGAGGACGCGCGCGTGCTCGGCGGCTTCGACTTCGACGTCATCGCGCGCTCCTGGCGCTACCTTTTCCTGGACGGGATGGCGTTCACGCTGCGGCTGACGGTGTTCGCGATGGCCGGCGGCGTGGTATTCGGGACGCTGCTCGCGATGATGCGGCTCTCCAGCTTCAAGCCGCTCGCCTGGATCTCCGGCGCCTACGTCAACGTGCTGCGCTCGATCCCGCTGGTGCTGGTGATTTTCTGGTTCTACTTCCTGGTGCCCTACATCGGCGCCTGGGCGATCGGGTCGGACACGCCCGTCAGGGTGGGCGCGTTCGCCTCCTCGCTGATCACCTTCGTCTTGTTCGAGGCCTGCTACTACTGCGAGATCATGCGCGCCGGGATCCAGTCGATCCCGCGCGGCCAGGTCTGGGCCGGCTACGCCATGGGCCTCAACTACTGGCAGACCATGGGGCTGATCGTGCTGCCGCAGGCCTTCCGCAACATGCTGCCGGTGCTGCTGACGCAGACCATCGTGCTGTTCCAGGACGTGTCGCTGGTCTACGTGCTCTCGATCACCGACTTCGTCGGCGCCGCGAGCAAAGTCGCGGAGCGCGACGGCCGCCTGGTCGAGATGTACACCTTCGTCGCCGTGGTCTACTTCGCGGCCTGCCTCCTGCTGTCGCACCAGGTGCGGCGCCTGCAGGCGAAGATCGCCATCGTCCGCTGAGCGCCCTCGGAGATCCGCCGCCATGATCCGCATCCAGCAAGTCAGCAAGTGGTACGGAACGTTCCAGGTCCTCACCGACTGCACCACCGAAGTGAAGAAGGGCGAGGTCGTGGTGGTGTGTGGCCCCTCGGGCAGCGGCAAGTCCACGCTCATCAAGTGCGTCAACGCGCTGGAGCCGTTCCAGAAGGGCGACATCACGGTGGACGGCATCTCCGTCGGCGATCCGAAGACCAACCTGCCGAAGCTGCGCTCGCGCGTCGGCATGGTGTTCCAGCATTTCGAGCTGTTCCCGCACCTCACCGTGACCGAGAACCTGACGCTCGCCCAGGTCAAGGTGCTAAAGCGCACGCCCGAGGCGGCGCGCGACAAGGGCCTGAAGCTGCTCGATCGCGTCGGCCTGCTCGCGCACAAGGACAAGTTCCCCGGCCAGCTGTCCGGCGGCCAGCAGCAGCGCGTGGCGATCGCGCGCGCTCTCTCGATGGACCCCATCGCGATGCTGTTCGACGAGCCGACCTCGGCGCTCGACCCGGAGATGATCAACGAGGTGCTGGACGTGATGGTCGAGCTCGCCCGGGAAGGCATGACCATGATGGTGGTGACGCACGAGATGGGGTTCGCCAAGAAGGTCGCGCACCGCGTTATCTTCATGGACGCCGGCAAGATCGTCGAAGACGCGACCAAGGGCGATTTCTTCGGCACGCCGCGCTCCGAGCGCGCCCAGCTCTTCCTCTCGAAGATCCTGCAGCACTAGCGCCGCTCAGCGCCTGCGCAGCCGCTTCACCAGGAAGATGCGGCTCGCGCCGCGCGATCGCCTCGGCGCGGCGCATCAGGCGGCTGCCCGTGCCGCCGCCGCGTGCCGCGGGGCCCAGCCACAGCAGCTCGACGCACGCGCCGCGCCACGCCGCGGGCCCTCTTCCTCTCTTCCACGATGCGGAACGCGGGCGCCGGCATGGCGGTGCAGAATACTTGAATCGATCTGGATCGCGAGGCGACGGAGGCGACGATGAGCACGGTGGCATTCCTTGGACTGGGCGCGATGGGCTCGCGCATGGCGATGAACCTGCACGCGGCGGGGCACAAGCTGCGGGTCTACAACCGCGACAAGGCCAAGGCACGGCCGCTCGCCGACCAGGGCGCCGAAGTCTGCGACTCGCCGGCCGCGGCGGCGAAGGGCGCGGAATTCGTCTGCTCGATGGTCTCGGACGATGTCGCCACGCGCGCCGTAATGCTGGGAAGCAAGGGGGCGGTCGAGGCGGCGGCGCCGGGAACGATCGTTCTGGATTCGAGCACCAACACCCCCGCCATGGCGCGCGAGGTGGCGTTCGCGGCGAGGGAGAAGGGCGTGTTTTATCTCGACGCGCCGGTCTCGGGCTCGCTCCCCCAGGCGCAGGCAAAGGAACTGGTGATCATGGTGGGAGGCGACAGGGCGGCATTCGACAAGGCGCAGCCGCTGCTCTCGGCGATGGGGAGCATGGTCCGCTACATCGGCGCCGCCGGCGCGGGTGCGACGCTGAAGCTGATCAACAACATGCTCTCGGCCTCGCTCACCCTCGCGCTCGCCGAGGCGGCGCAGGTCGCCGAGGCAGGCAACATCGACCGCGACGTCGCGCTCGAGGTCCTGGGCGCCGGCGCGACCGGCTGCCGCCTGACCAAGTCGCGGCTGCCGAAGATGTTCAAGCGCGACTTCTCGGCCCTGTTCCAGCTCTCGCTGATGGAGAAGGACCTGCGCTACTTCCTCGCGCTGGCGCAGGAGCTGGACCGCCCGGTGCCGCTCGCGGCCCTGGTGCGCAGCCAGTACCAGGCAGCGCGCCGCGCCGACTTCGGCAAGCTCGATTCCTGCGCCGTGTTCCTGCAGTCGGCCGGCGAAAAGCAGTGAAAACGGGGTCGGACCACGATTTTCAGAAGCCCGCCTGGCGTAGAATCGGCGGCCTTTCGCAACGCCTCCGACGCCATGAATCCAGCGAAGAACTACGACTGCGCGAAATGTCCCGGCTATTGCTGCAGCTACCCCCTGATCGAGGTTTCGCGGGCCGACATCGCGCGGCTGGCGCGGCACTTCGGGCTCGAGTACGCCGAAGCCGAGGAGCGCTTCACCAAGTATGACGCCGCGGAGAAGGCGCGCGGCCTTCGCCAGCAGAAGGACGAGTTCTTCGGGCAGGTGTGCCGCTTCTTCGACACCAAGGCCCGCCGCTGCACCGTGTACGAGGCGCGGCCGGAAACCTGCCGCGACTACCCGTACGCCCGCAGTTGCGGCTACTACCAGTTCCTCAAGTTCGAGCGCGACCTGCAGGACGACGAGAAGTTCGTCGCCATGACGCGCTGAACGGCGCTATTTCTTCAGCGCCGCGGCGCGCAGCCCGGAGAGCGTCGCGGCGGGCGAGATCGCTTCCGGGTCGATCCTGAGCTCCAGCACCGCGGGCTTGCCCGAGGCGAGAGCGCGCTCGAAGGCGGGCGGGAAGTCCGCCGTGCGCTCGACGGTCTCGCCGTGCGCGCCGAAGGCACGCGCATAGGCGGCGAAATCGGGGTTGACGAGCCCGGTGCCGGACACGCGCCCCGGATACTCGCGCTCCTGGTGCATGCGGATGGTGCCGTACATGCCGTTGTTGACCACCAGCACTATGACGGCGGCGCCGTACTGCACGGCCGTGGCGAGCTCCTGGCCGGTCATGAGGAAGTCGCCGTCACCCGCCACCGCCACCACGGTCCGGCCGGGCGCAGCGAGCTTCGCGGCGATCGCCGCGGGCACTGCGTAGCCCATCGAGCCGCTGGTCGGGCCGAGCTGAGTGCGCGTGCCGCCGCGCCAGCCGCGGTAGCGGAAATGCCGGTGCAGCCAGCCGCAGAAGTTGCCCGCGCCGTTGGCGACGATCGCGTCCTCCGGCAAGTGTTCCGAGAGCCACCGCACCACCTCGCCGTAGTGCAGCGCGCCGGGCATCGGCTGCGGCTCGCTCCAGCGGAGATACTCCTCGTGGGCTTCGCGCGTCCGCTCGCGCCAGGATTCGTTGTTGAACTTCAGCGACGACAGGGAGCAAGCGAGTTCCGCGTACCCGGAATTGATGGGCAGCGCCGCGCGGTACACGCGTCCGAGCTCCTCGGCGCCGGCGTGCACGTGGATGAGCGTCTGGCGCGGCGCCGGCACTTGCAGCAGCGAATAGCCCCCGGTGGTCGCTTCGCCCAGCCGCGCGCCGACGACCAGCAGGACGTCGGCCTCCTTCACGCGCCGCGCCAGCGCCGGGTTGATGCCGATGCCGATGTCCCCGGCGAAGCAGGCGTGCCGGTTGTCGAAGTAGTCCTGGCAGCGGAACGAGGTGCCGACCGGCAGCGCGCTCGCCTCGGCCCAGGCCGCGATCGTCCCGAGCGCCTCTTGCGTCCAGCCGCCGCCGCCGAGCAGCACCAACGGCCGCTGCGCCGCGCCGAGCAGGCGCTCGAGCTCCTGCATGTCCGCGGCCGAGGGCGCGGCGCGCGCGCTGCGGTAGCGCGGCGCGTCCGCGACGGCGCA
The DNA here is from genome assembly GCA_035500055.1 of Burkholderiales bacterium. Lineage (GTDB taxonomy): Bacteria > Pseudomonadota > Gammaproteobacteria > Burkholderiales > SG8-39 > RBG-16-66-20. The sequence continues at coordinate 18,598 of DATJXO010000086.1, forward strand.
TTCCGAGAACAGCATGTCCTCGGGGAGCGCCAGCAGCACCGGCCCCGGACGGCCCGCGGTCGCCGTGTGAAAAGCGTGGCTGACGAACTCGGGAATGCGCTCGGCGCGGTCGATCTGCGCGGCCCATTTCGTCAGCGGCGCGTACATCCGCCGGTAGTCGATCTCCTGGAACGCCTCGCGCTCGGCGAACTCGCCGCCGACCTGGCCCACGAACACCAGCATCGGCGTCGAGTCCTGGAACGCGGTGTGCACGCCGACCGAGCCGTTGGTGGCGCCGGGGCCGCGCGTCACGAACAGCACGCCCGGCTCTCCGGTCAGCTTGGCGCGCGCCTCCGCCATGTACGAGGCGCCGCCTTCCTGGCGGCAGACGACGAACCCGAGGCGGTCCTCGACGTCGCGCAGGCCGTCGAGCACCGGCAGGTAGCTCTCGCCCGGCACGCCGAACGCCGTGCGCACGCCGTGCCCGGCGAGCGCGTCGGCGAGGATGCGGCCGCCGTGCCGGGTCTTGAGATCGGTCTTCAATTGCCCCAGGCCGCGCGCAACGCCCGCGCGCAATCGGCCAGCGCCGCGTTCGCGGTATCGAGCACGCGGCCCATTACGATGAAGCCGTGCACCATGTCCGCGTAGTTGCGGTACTCGGTCTTGACGCCCTCCTTCTGCAGGCGCTCGGCGTAGGCCCTGCCCTCGTCGAGCAGCGGGTCGTAGCCTGCCGTCAGCACCAGCGCCGGCGGCAGCCCGGCGAGCGATTTCGCCAGCAGGGGCGAGGCGCGCCAGTCGCTCCAGTCCTCCTCGCGCGGCAGGTAGTGCCCGCGGAAATAGTGCATCGCCCTCTTGGTGAGCAGGTAGCCCTCGCCGTTGCGGTCGATCGAGGGCAGCTGCATGCGCTGGTCGGCGCCAGGATAGATCAGCAGCTGGAACGACACCGGCGGGCCCCCGGCGTCCCGCGCCATCAGCGCCATCACCGTCGCCAGGTTGCCGCCGGCGCTGTCTCCTCCAACCGCAATCCGCTTCGAATCCACCCTCAGCGGATTCGCGTTGTCGGCGACGAATCGAAGAGCCGCGAAACAATCGTCAACGGCCGCGGGAAACGGCGACTCGGGCGCCTTGCGGTACTCCACCGAGAACACCGCGCAACGCGCGCCGTTGGCGAGCGTGCGGCAGACGACGTCGTGCGTGTCGAGATCGCCGATCACCCAGCCGCCGCCGTGGATGTACACGAGCGCGGGCAGGACCTCGTCCTTCCCCGCGCCCTGCGGCCGGTAGGCGCGCACCGGCACCGGTCCGCCCGGCCCCGGCGGCAGCAGCAACTGGACCGACTCCACGGCGGGAGGGTCCGGCGTCAGCGCGCCGCGCGTGTCGCGGTACAGGCGCCGCGCCACCGCCGGCGGCACCTCGTAGTACGGAGGCAGCGGGGACTTCTTGGCGCGCTCCAGCAGCGCCGCGACCTGGGGATGCAGCATTACCGGACGGCCGCCAGCATCTTCTTGAGGCGCTCGACGAAGAACGGCGCGCACTTCATGAGCCTCGTCTGCTGGGCGATCATGAAGGGGCGGTTCTTGGCCAGGTAGGCGTGCCACTCGGGATCGGCCTGCATCGCCGCGCGCCGCCGGTCGCGCTCGTCGAGACTCTCGTACGCCCAAAGGTGCGTCACCTGATTGAGCTCGCCCACTTCGGTGACGTAGTAGCCGACCAGGTCGGGAAGGTGCTTCAGCTGCACCTTCATGCCGAACTCCGCGTAGTTCTTGAAATATTCGGCCGCCTTGCCGACCTGCAGGGTGTAGGTCCGTTCCTCCACGTACATGGAATCGCCTCCTCCGGAAAGGCTTCGATTATAGTATTCGCGTCATGGACGACATCAACACGCTGCGGCGCATTCTCAGGCAGAGCCGCGTCATCGCGGTGGTGGGACTTTCGGCCAACTGGCACCGGCCGAGCAACTTCGCCGCGAAGTACATGATCGAGCACGGCTACCGCGTGATCCCGGTAAATCCGCAGTACAACGAGGTGCTGGGCCAGAAGTGCTACGCCTCGCTGCGCGATATCCCGGAGAAAGTCGACATGGTCGACGTATTCCGCAAGACCGAGGACGTGATGCCGATCGCCGAGGACGCGATCGCCATCGGGGCCAGGGTGCTGTGGCAGCAGCTCGGGGTCCGCAACGAGGCTGCGGCCGAGCGCGCCCGGGCGGCGGGGCTGGAGACGGTGATGGACAGGTGCGTCAAGATCGAGCACGGGCGCCTGTTCGGGGGGCTCAACTGGGTGGGGGTCAATACCCGGGTGATTTCGGCCAAAAGGCCGACCTGGCTGGCCTACTAGCGAGTTTCACTATCTGACATTAAGCTTGCCGTCATGGCGCGCCCCATCCGGGTCTTCGACGGCAGCTTCGGGCGGCTGCAGCTGCTGGAGGCGGCTGCGGGCGAGGCAGCGTATTCCGGCCCCCTGGTCCTGATCAAGGAGGAAGGCGCCGACCTCGACTTCGTGATCGGGACCGAGACGCTGCGGCTGGGGCGCGACAGCCTGATCTTCCTCAACCCCGGCGCGAGCGCGCAGGCCGGGATCGAGCCCGGCGCGGCCAACGCCCAGCTGCTCGCCTTCCAGCCCGCCGAGGACTGGCTGCGCGCGGGCTTTCCGGCGGCGTTCGATGCCGGCAACCCCCTCTTCCCGACGGCCCGCGAGACCATCGCGCCCCGCATCCGCCAGCTCGCCGACACCCTGGCGATCGAGGTCCTGAACGACCAGTTTCTCGCCCATGAGCGGCTCGAATTCATGCTGCAGGAGTTGATGCTCGCGGTGGTCGAGAACTATCTTGCCCGGCGCCAGGCCGGCGCCCGGCTGTGGCGCGGCTCGCCGTTCGCCGACACCCGCATTCGGCGCGCGCTCGCGCTGCTGCGCGCGCGGCCGAACAAGGAAGTCAACATGAACGAGCTCGCCAGCCAGGTAGGGCTGTCGCGCTCCCGGTTCTACGACCTGTTCCACCTCAGCACCGGGCACTCGCCGCGCGCCTATCTCGACCTGCTCTGCATCGAGAGCGCAATCTCCAAGCTCGCCTCGGGCACGGCCAAGATCGCCGAGGTGTCGGCCGAGCTCGGCTTCTCGGCGCAGTCGAACTTCACCCGCTTCTTCCAGCAGCAGGTCGGGATCCCGCCCTCCGAGTACCGGCGCGCTGCCGCCAAGCCGAGCGACGAGCGCGACTAGCGCCCCGCCCCGGGGCGGCTGGCACGGGGATTGCTCCCGGAGGGGGCGGGGGATCCTGAGAGCGGTCCATGGAACGCCGGCACTACGATGAGATGCGCGATGCCGAGGGCGCGGTGCGGCCGCACTACGGCCCGATCTCGGAGTGGCTGGCGCAGACCCCCGCGCGCCGCGTGGCCGAAAAGCGGCGCGAGGCCGACCTGCTGTTCCACCGGGTCGGCATCACCTTCGCCGTGTACGGCGACGCCGAGGGCGCCGAGCGGCTGATCCCGTTCGACACCATCCCGCGCATCATCCCGCGGGCGGAATGGGAGGAGCTGGAGCGGGGGCTGAAGCAGCGCGTCGCGGCGCTCAACGCCTTCCTGCACGATATCTACCACGGCCACGCCATCGTCAAGGCCGGCCTGGTGCCGCCGGAGCAGGTGCTGGGCAACCCGGGCTTCAGGAAGGAGATGGTCGGCGTCGACCTGCCGAACCGCGTCTACTCCCATGTCGCGGGCATCGACCTCGTGCGCCACTCGGACGGCAAATACTACGTGCTGGAGGACAACCTGCGCACGCCGTCGGGCGTGTCGTACATGATCGAGAACCGCAAGATGATGGTGCGGCTCTTTCCCGAGCTGTTCGAGCGCCAGGCCGTGCTCCCGGTGGAGCACTACCCCCTGCTGCTGCTCGAGACGCTGCGCGCCGCGGCGCCGCCGCGGGCGCGCGAACCGGTGGTCGCAGTGCTCACGCCCGGCCAGTACAACAGCGCGTACTTCGAGCACGCCTTCCTCGCGCAGCAAATGGGCGTCGAACTGGTCGAGGGCGCGGACCTCGTGGTGAAGGACAAGGCCGTCTACATGCGGACCACCGGCGGGCTGCAGCGGGTCGACGTCATCTACCGCCGCGTCGACGACGCGTTCCTCGACCCGCTCGCCTTCCGCAAGGATTCGCTGCTGGGCGTCCCGGGACTGTTCGCCGCCTACCGCGCGGGCGGGGTAGCGCTCGCCAACGCGGTGGGCACCGCGGTCGCCGACGACAAGTCGACCTACCCTTACGTGCCGGAGATGATCCGCTTTTACCTCAAGGAGGAGCCGATCCTCGCCAACGTCCCCACTTGGCAATGCCACGAGCCGAAGGCGCTCGCGCACGTGCTCGAGCACCTGCCCGAGCTGGTAGTGAAGGAGGTCCAGGGCTCGGGGGGCTACGGCATGCTGGTCGGACCGGATGCCTCCAAGTCTGAGCTCGACGCTTTCCGCAAGCGGCTCAAGGCCAGTCCGGCTAGCTACGTCGCGCAGCCGACGCTGTCGCTCTCCACCTGCCCGACCTTCGTCAAGCGCGGCATCGCACCGCGCCACGTCGACCTGAGGCCCTACGTGCTCTCGGGCGCCGAGGTGAGGCTCGTGCCCGGCGGCCTCACCCGCGTCGCCCTGAGGGAAGGCTCGCTGGTGGTCAACTCCTCGCAGGGCGGCGGCACCAAGGACACCTGGGTCGCGGAGTAGCATGCTCTCGCGCGTCGCCGACCGGATTTTCTGGATGAGCCGCCATATCGAGCGCGCGGAGAACATGGCGCGTATCCTCGGCGTGACCAGCGACATGGTGCTGCTCGGCACCCGGGAGACCCGCGAGCAAAACGTGCTCGCGCCGCTCACCATCACCGACAGCGCCGTGCGCTACTTCGAGGGCAAGCGCCCGGTGACGTTCGAGTCCCTGGTCGAGTTCCTCGCCCTCGACCCCGGGAACCCGTCGTCGATCTACAGCTGCCTGCGCTGGGCGCGCGAGAACGCGCACGCGGTGCGCTGGCAGATCACCTCCGAGATGTGGGAGTCGCTGAACACCACCTGGCTCGACATGAAGCGCGTCAAGCGGGCAAGCCTCGCCGGCGGGGGAGCGCGCGCGTTCTTCGACTGGGTCAAGGACCGCAGCCACCTGTTCCGCGGCGTCACCTACGGCACCATCATGCGCGGCGACGCGTTCAATTTCTCGCGCCTCGGCACCTTCCTCGAGCGGGCCGACAACACGGCCCGCATCCTGGACGTGAAGTACCACGTGCTGCTGCCCTCGGTGAGCGACGTCGGCGGCGCCCTCGACTACTACCAGTGGACCGCGCTGCTGCGCTCGGTGTCGTCGTTCGAAACCTACCGCACGCTCTATCGGGACCAGATCCTTCCCATCAAGGTGGCGCAGCTGCTGATTCTGGAGCGGCGCATGCCAAGATCGCTGGCCGCCTGTTTCGACCAGATCACGCAGGCCATGGACAAGATCGAGGGCCAGGACCGGGCCGCCAAGCGGCTCGCAAGCGAGATCTTCGCGCGCCTGTCGAACGCGGACATCGAGGAGATCTTCCGCGGCGGGCTGCATGAGTACCTCGAGCGCTGCCTCGCCGACGTCTTCGAGCTCGGCAACCGCATCCAGCACGCCTACCTGGGGACGTCCTGAATGTCGATCCACGTCGCGCTCAACCATGTCACCCACTACCGCTACGACCGGCCGGTGGTGCTGGGGCCGCAGAGCGTCCGCCTGCGCCCCGCACCGCACGCGCGCACGCCGATCCTCGCCTACTCCCAGCGCGTGACGCCGGAGAAGCACTTCGTCAACTGGCAGCAGGATCCGCAGGGGAACTGGCTCTCCCGCCTGGTCTTTCCCGAGCCGGTGCGCGAGCTGAAGATCGAGATAGACCTGGTGGCCGAGCTGTCGGTCATCAACCCGTTCGACTTCTTCCTGGAGCCCGGCGCCGAGAGCTACCCGTTCCGCTACGAGGACTGGCAGACGCAGGAGCTGGCCCCGTACCTCAGGCGCGGACCCCTCACGCCGCGCTTCAAGCGCTATGTCGACGCCGCACCCCGGACCCCGGCCCGCACGGTGGACTTCCTGGTCGAGCTGAACCGCCGCGTCGCGCAGGACGTGAAGTACCTCATCCGCATGGAGCCGGGCATCCAGACGCCCGAGGAAACGCTCGCCGCGGCGAGCGGCTCCTGCCGCGACTCCGGATGGCTGCTGGTGCAACTGCTGCGCCATCTCGGCATCGCCGCGCGCTTCGTGTCCGGATACCTCATTCAGCTCAAGCCCGACGTGAAATCGCTCGACGGGCCCTCCGGGGCGGAAGCCGACTTCACCGACCTGCACGCCTGGTGCGAGGCCTACCTTCCCGGCGCGGGCTGGGTGGGCCTCGACCCGACCTCGGGGCTGCTCGCGGGCGAGGGCCACATCCCGCTCGCCTGCTCGCCGGACCCCTCGAGCGCGGCGCCGGTCACCGGGATGACGAGCAAGGCCGAGGTCGAGTTCAGCCATCACATGCGCGTCGAGCGCGTCTGGGAGGCGCCGCGCGTCACCAAGCCCTACACCGAGGCGCAATGGGCGGAGGTCGAGGCGCTCGGCGCGCGCGTCGACGCGGACCTTGCGGCGCACGACGTTCGCCTCACCATGGGCGGCGAGCCCACCTTCGTCTCGATCGACGATCGCGACGGCGCCGAGTGGAATACGGAAGCGATGGGACCCGACAAGCGCAAGCGGGGCCTCGAGCTGCTCCTCAGGCTGAAGGACAAGTTCGCGGCGCGGGGACTGCTTCACCTGGGGCAGGGCAAGTGGTATCCGGGCGAGCAGCTGCCGCGCTGGTCGCTGTCTTGCTTCTGGAGGAAGGACGGCGAGCCGGTGTGGGAGCGGCAGGCGCTCTTCGCCGGCGAGACCGCAGACCTCGGCGCCGACGCCGCGCAGGCGGCGCGGTTCCTGCGCGCGCTCGCCGAGGCGCTCGGCCTCGACCCCGCCTGCAGCTTTCCCGCCTACGAGGATGTCTGGTACTACCTGTGGCGCGAGCGGCGGCTGCCCGCCAACGTCGATCCCTTCGACTCGCGCCTCGAAGACCCGCAGGAACGCGAGCGGCTGCGCCGCGTCTACATGCGAGGCCTGGAGCGGACGGTGGGGTGGGTCCTGCCGATCCAGAAGCTCCAGCACCGCTGGGCGACCGGTCGCTGGTTCCTGCGCGAGGAGCGCTGCTACCTGATTCCAGGCGATTCCCCGCTCGGCTACCGCCTTCCGCTCGACTCGCTGCCCTGGGTGGCGCAGTCCGATTACCCGTGGATCCACGCTCCGGATCCGGCGCAGGAATTCAGGCCGCTGCGTCCGCGTAGGGAGCTCCTTCCGAGATTCCAGTCCCAGGGGGAAGGGAAGACGTTTGAAGACCGCCCCGAGGAACCCCCGCGGACCCGGGAGTCTGCGGCCGGCATCGCGCGTACCGCGATCTGCGCCGAGCCGAGGAACGGCGTGCTCCACGTGTTCATGCCCCCGGCAAACGCGCTCGAAGACTACCTGGAGCTCGTCGCCGCGGTCGAGGCGACCGCCGCCGCGCTCGATTGCAAGGTCGTCGTCGAGGGTTACGAGCCGCCGCGCGATCCGCGGCTCGAGGTCATTCGCATCACGCCCGATCCGGGGGTGCTGGAGGCCAACATCCACCCGGCGAAGAGCTGGCGCGAGCTGGTCGAGAACATCACCTTCCTCTACGCGCAGGCGCGCGAGGCGCGGCTCGGCACCGAGAAATTCATGCTCGACGGCCGCCACGGCGGTACCGGCGGCGGCAACCATTTCGTGCTCGGCGGGGCGACGCCCGCCGACTCGCCGTTCCTGCGCCGCCCGGACCTGCTCGCGAGCCTGGTCGCCTACTGGCACAACCACCCGTCGCTCTCCTACCTGTTCTCCGGCCTCTTCATCGGCCCGACCAGCCAGCACCCCCGCGTCGACGAGGCGAGGAACGATTCCGTCTATGAAATGGAAATCGCCCTGCGAGAGCTGAAGGCACGAACGCAGCGGCCATTCCCTCCCTGGCTCGTCGATCGGCTGTTCCGCAACCTGCTGGTGGATGCGACCGGCAATACCCATCGCGCCGAGTTCTGCATCGACAAGCTCTACTCGCCCGACGGGCCCGCCGGCCGCCTCGGGCTGCTCGAACTGCGCGCCTTCGAGATGCCGCCTCACGCCCGGATGTCGCTCACGCAGCAGCTGCTGATGCGCGCGCTCGTCGCGCGCTTCTGGCGGCAGCCGTACCGGCCGGCGCGGCTGGAGCGCTGGGGCACCGGGATCCACGACCGCTTCCTGCTGCCGCATTTCGTCTGGCAGGACTTCGAGGACGTGCTCGCCGAGACCGCCGAGGCGGGCTACGCGCTGCGCCCCGAATGGTTCGCGCCGCACCACGAATTCCGCTTCCCGAGGATCGGCGAGTTCGCGGCGCGCGGCGTGCGCGTCGAGCTGCGCAGCGCGCTCGAGCCCTGGCACGTGATGGGCGAGGAGGGCGCGATCGGCGGCACCGCGCGCTACGTCGACTCGTCGCTCGAGCGGCTGCAGGTGCGCGCCACGGGCCTGACCGGCACGCGCCACGTGCTCGCGTGCAACGGCCGCGCCGTGCCGCTCGCGCCGACCGGCAACGAAGGCGAGTACGTCGCCGGGGTGCGCTACCGCGCCTGGCAGCCGGCCTCGGCGCTGCACCCGACCATCGGCGTGCACGCGCCGCTGGTCTTCGACCTCGTCGATACCTGGATGGATCGCTCGCTGGGCGGCTGCCAGTACCACGTCTCGCATCCCGGCGGCCGCGCGCACGACACCTTCCCGGTGAACGCGTACGAGGCCGAAGGCCGGCGCCTCGCGCGCTTCTTCCGCATGGGCCACACGCCCGGGCGCGTCGAGCTGCGCCCCGAGGAGCGCAACCCGAGCTTCCCCTTCACGCTCGACCTGCGCCGGTGATCGAGTCGCTGCTGCTTGCGGTCACGCGCGTCTCCACGCTGCGCGCCGACAGGGTGCTGACCCATGCTACCGGCTTCTTCTTCGAGCGCGATGGCCGCCTCTACCTGGTCACCTGCCGCCACGTGCTGCTCGACGAGCCGAGCGGCCATGCGCCCGACCGCATCGAGATCGAAGTGCATGTGGACGCGGCCGACGTCGCCCGCACCATTCAATTCTCGATTCCGCTCTACCGGGACGGCAAGTCGGCGTGGCGCGATGGGCTCGATGCCGGCGGCGCGATCGACGTCGCCGTGATCGAGCTCGAGCGGCCGAAGCTGCCGGACTCCATGCTGCTGCGCGCGTTCACGCCGCAGCACCTGGTCGAGCCGCTCGAGCGCGTCGAGCTCGGAACGCCGGTGCTGGTGGTGGGCTTTCCGCTCGGCGTCTACGACGGACTGCACCGGCTGCCGGTGGCGCGCCAGGCCGCGATCGCATCCTCCTTCGGCATTCGCTTCCAGGGCAAGGGCTACTTTCTCACCGACGCGCGCCTGCACCGCGGCACCAGCGGCGCGCCGGTGGTGGCTCGCCGCCCCGCGTCGCGCGGCGGGCGCATCGAGCTGCCCTGGATGCTGCTCGGCGTGCACGCGTCGCGCCTTGACGTCGCCAACCGCGACAGCAGCCAGGACGAAAGCCTGGACCTCAATTTCGCTTGGTACGCCGACATCCTGCTTACCTTGACGAGAGACGCCGCCCCTGCCACCGACGGGGCATAATGCGCGGCGCATGCCGCCCGACTTGCTCGGCACCTACGCCGCCACCAACGCGCGCTACGACGAGATGCTTGCCGCGCCGCAGACGCCGCGCGCGCACTGGCAGCGCATGTTCGCGCAGCTGGCGAGTACCGCGCCCGAGGCGATGCGCGACCGCGTGCAATGGGTGCAGCGCCAGGTGCGCGACAACGGCGTCACCTACAACGTCTACGCGGATCCCGAGGGCGCCGACCGCCCCTGGGAGCTCGACATGCTGCCGCTCATCCTCCCGGCCGGGGAGTGGGCCGGCATCGAGGCCGCGGTGCGCCAGCGCGCGACGCTGCTCAACCGCATTCTGGTCGATGTCTACAACGAGCAACGCCTGCTCGCCGAGGCGCTGCTGCCGCCGGCACTCGTCTACGGACACGCCGGCTACCTGCGCCCGTGCCGCGGCATCAAGGTGCCGGGCGACGTGATGCTGCACCTGTATGCCGCCGACCTCGCCCGGTCGCCCGACGGCCGCTGGTGGGTGCTCGACGACCGCACTCAGGCGCCCTCGGGCGCCGGCTACGCGCTCGAGAACCGGCTCATCATCTCGCGCCTGTTCGCGGACCTCTTCGGCGAGCTGCAGGTGCAGCGCGTCGCCGGCTTCTTCGCCACGCTGCGCGACAGCCTCGCGCACTGGGCTCCGGCCGACGGCGCCGCGCCGCTCTCGGTGCTGCTCACGCCGGGCCCGCACAACGAGACCTACTTCGAGCACGCCTACCTCGCGCGCTACCTCGGCCTGCCGCTGGTCGAGGGCAACGATCTCACGGTGCGCGACGGCAAGGTGTGGCTGAAGACGCTTTCGGGCCTGCAGCGGGTACACGCGATCTTGCGGCGCCTGGACGAGGACTACTGCGACCCGCTCGAGCTCAGGAGCGACTCCGCGCTCGGCATCGCCGGGCTGGTCGACGCCGCGCGCCGCGGCAACGTGCTGGTGGCCAACGCGCTCGGCTCCAATCTGCTCGAGTCGGGCGCGTTGCTCGGGTACCTGCCGAAGCTCTGCCAGAGGCTGCTCGGCGAGCCGCTGGCCATGCCCTCGGTCGCCACCTGGTGGTGCGGGGAGCCGGCGGCGCTCTCGCAGGTGCTGGCGAACCTCGGCCGCGTCGTGATCAAGGGCGCGTTTCCGCAGATGCGGGTGGAGCCGATGTTCGGCGAGGACCTCGACGAGCGCGGCCGCAAGCGCGTCGCCGCCATGCTGACGGCGCGGCCGCAGATGTACGTGGCGCAGGAGCTGGTGCACCTGTCGCAAGCCCCGGTGTGCGACCGCTCGCAGCCGCAGCAGCTGCTGGCGCGCGCGATCGGCCTGCGCGTCTACGCCTGCGCCAGTCCCGAGGGATACGTGGTGATGCCCGGCGGACTGACGCGCGCGGCCACCGGCCCGGACGCGCGCGTCATCTCGATGCAGCGCGGCGGCTCGAGCAAGGACACCTGGGTGCTGTCGACCGGGCCGGTGAGCAGCTTCAGCCTGCTGAAGCGCGAGTTCCACGCCCAGGACCTGGTGCGCACCGGCCTCAACCTCTCGAGCCGCGTGGTCGAGAACCTGTACTGGTTCGGGCGCCACGCCGAGCGATGCGACGACACCGCGCGCCTGCTGCGCGTCGCGCTGGTGCGCGTGATCGAGGAGACGCCGGCGGGCCGCGCGCGCAGCTGGCAGGGCATCTCCGGCCTGCTGCGGCACGTCGGCCTGCTGGACGAGGACGCCGCCGGCGCCGACGACGCCGCGCTCGCCCGCCTGCTGCGCGACGCGGTGGTGGACGACTCGCGCCCGGGCCTCGCAAGCGGCCTGAAGCAGCTGCTGCGCGTGGCCTCGCAGCTGCGCGAGCGGCTGTCGCTCGACAACTGGCGCACGCTCAACAACGTCGCGCGCCGGCTGCAGCGCAGCCGCGGGCGCGCGCTCGGCATCTCGGACGCGCTCGCCGAGCTGGACAGCGACATCGCCGCCTTCATCACCCTCGCCGGCTTCGCGCTGGACGGCATGACGCGCGACCAGGGCTGGCGCTTCCTCTCGATGGGCCGGCGCATCGAGCGCCTGCAGTTCCTCTGCGGCATGCTGCAGCAGGCGCTCGCCGGCCCCGCCGACGGCGACCTCGACTGGGTGCTCGAGCTCGCGGACTCGAGCGTCACCTACCGCTCGCGCTACATGGCGCGCCCGCAGTGGCTGCCGGTGCTCGACCTGCTGGTGCGCGACGTGCACAACCCGCGCTCGATCGCCTTCCAGCTGAAGGGCCTGCACGACTTCCTGTCGCGCATCGAGGACGCCTACGGCGAAGGCATCGACGAGCGCCTGGACGCCTCCGTCATGGCGCTGGAGGCGATCGACCCGGAAGCCGACCTGCAGCACGGCAGCGCGCGCCTCGCCGCCCTGCTCGACGAGTGGTACGCGGCCTCCTACCGGCTCTCCGAGCAGCTCGGGCTCAGGTTCTTCGCGCACGTCGGCGAGGTCAACCGCCAGACCTTCGCCACCTGATGCGCTTCCAGGTCCGCCACGAGACGGCGTATCGCTACGAGGCCCCGGTGGTGCTCTCGCAGCAGCTGCTGCACCTGTCGCCGCGCCCGCTGCCATGGCAGGAGCGGAACTCGCATGCGATCGAGGTGGATCCCCGGCCGGCGGAATCCGTGGAGCGGCTCGACTACTTCGGCAACCCGGTCACCCAGATCGCGCTCGCCGTGCCGCACCAGTCGCTGGCGGTGCGCGCGCGCACGGAGGTGACGGTGGCGCCGCGCCCGCGCCCGCCGGCCGCGTCGCCCTGGGAAGGACTGAGCGAGCGCCTGCGTGCGGGCGGCGGCGCCGCGCTGCTCGAGCCGGAGCAGTTCGTGTTCGAGTCGCCGCGCGTGGAGATCTTCCGCGACGTCGCCGCGTACGGCGCGAAGAGCTTCACCAGGGGGCGCGGCGTGCTCGAGGCGGCGCTCGACCTCACGCGCCGGATCCACGCCGAGTTCAAGTTCGACCCCAGGGCGACCAGCGTCTCCACGCCCTTGCGCGAGGTGCTGCAGAAGCGGCGCGGCGTGTGCCAGGACTTCGCCCACCTCATGATCGGCTGCCTGCGCGCGCTGGGTCTGGCCGCGCGCTACGTCAGCGGCTATATCCTCACCACGCCGCCCCCCGGCCGTCCGCGGCTGATCGGCGCCGACGCCTCCCACGCCTGGGTGTCGCTGTGGTGCGGCGACGCGGGGTGGGTCGATCTCGACCCCACCAACGACTGTCTGGTCGACGACGAGCACATCACGCTGGCGTGGGGGCGCGACTTCAGCGACGTCACGCCGATGCGCGGCGTGATCCTCGGCGGCGGCGAGCAGGAGCTGGAGGTCCGCGTCACCGTCACGCCGCTCTGAGCCGGTAGAATCGCCGCATGGCCGACCGCAAGTTCGGGTTCGAGACGCTCTGCCTGCACGCCGGCCAGATCCCGGACCCGGCCACCGGCGCGCGCGCCGCGCCGATCTACCAGACGACCTCCTTCGTCTTCGACTCGGCGGAGCATGCCGCGAGCCTGTTCAACCTGCAGACGTTCGGCAACGTCTACTCGCGCATCTCCAATCCCACCGTGGCGGTGCTCGAGGAGCGCATGGCCGCGCTCGAGAACGGGCGCGCGGCGCTCGCCTGCGCCACCGGTCAGGCCGCGGGGGTCACCGCGATCCTGACCCTCGCCAGGGAAGGCGACCACATCGTTTCGGCTTCGACGCTTTACGGCGGCACCCACACCCTGCTTGGAGTGAACCTTAAGAAGCTGGGGATCGACACCACGTTCGTCGATCCGGATGATCTGAACGCCTTCGAGTCAAGCATCAAGGGCAACACCAAGCTCATCTATGCCGAGACGCTCGGCAACCCGCTGATCAACGTGGTCGACATCGAGGCGCTGGCGAAGATCGCGCGCGCGGCGAAGATCCCGCTGGTGCTGGACAACACGGTGCCTTCGCCCTACCTGTGCCGGCCGCTCGATTGGGGCGCCGACATCGTGGTGCACTCGGCCACCAAGTACATCGGCGGCCACGGCACCACCATGGGCGGCGTGATCGTCGAGTCGGGGCGCTTCGACTGGGGCAACGGCAAGTTCCCGGAGTTCACCTCGCCCTCCCCCGGCTACCACGGCGTGATCTTCCACGAGACCTTCGGCGACTTCGGCTACACCATGAAAGCGCGCATGGAGATCATGCGCACCTTCGGGCCGGCGCTCGCGCCGATCAATGCCTGGCTGCTGCTGCAGGGTCTCGAGTCGCTGCCGGTACGCATGGATCGCCATTGCTCAAATGCACTCGCTGTTGCCTCCTTTTTGAAGAATCATCCCGGGGTGGCTTGGGTGAACTATCCGGGTTTGCCCGGCAGCAGGTATTTCTCCCTGGCCCAAAAATACTTTCCGAAAGGCGCCTCCGGGCTTCTCAATTTCGGCGTCAAGGGCGGGGCGAAGGCGGGCGAGCGCTTCATCGAGGCGGCGCAGTTCATGAGCCACCTCGCCAACATCGGCGACGCGAAGACGCTCATCATCCATCCGGCCTCGACCACGCACCGGCAGATGAGCGACGAAGAGCAGCTCAAGGCCGGCGTCACGCCTGACATGATCCGGATGTCGGTGGGCATCGAGTCGCTCGACGACATCCTCTGGGACATCGACCAAGCCCTGAATGAGGCGGCAAAAGCATGATCAGCTATCAATTCCTGGAGCACGGCAAGCCGCTGCAGAAGGTCCTTCACGACACGCCGAAGCCGGCCGGCACCGAGGTGCTGGTGCGCATCACGCGCTCGGGCGTGTGCCATTCCGACCTGCACATCTGGGACGGCTGGTTCGACCTCGGCGGCGGCAAGCGCTTCTACGTCAAGGACCGCGGCTGCGTGCCGCCCTGGACGCTCGGCCACGAGCCGTTCGGCGTGGTCGAGGCCCTGGGCCCGGGCGTTTCCCGAGTCGATGGGAAGGTGAGGGCGGGCCAGAAGCGGATCGTCTATCCGTGGATCGGCTGCGGCAAGTGCCCCGTGTGCAAGGCGGGCCAGGACAACTACTGCGTCTCCGGCACGCGCTTCCTGGGCGTCAACCGGCCGGGCGCCTATTCGAGCCACGTGCTGGTGCCGCACCCCAGGTACCTGGTCGATTCGAGCGGGGTCGACGACGGCTTCGCCGCGACGCTCGCCTGCTCCGGCCTCACCACCTACAGCGCGGCCGCCAAGCTGCCGGAGCTCGGGCCGAAGGACTGGGTCGCGGTGATCGGCTGCGGCGGACTCGGCATGATCTGCATCTCGGTGCTGCGCGCGAAGGGCGTGAAGAACATCATCGGCTGCGACATAGACCCCGGGAAGCTGGCTGAAGCGAAGAAGCTCGGCGCGAAGCTCACCCTCGACACGCGCGCCCCGGACGCGATCCAGAAGCTGCAGGGCCTCGCCATGGGGAGCCTGGCCGGCGCGATCGACCTCGTCGGCATGCCGGCCACCGTGGCACTCGGCCTCAGCGCGCTGAGGAAAGGCGGCCGGCACGTGCTGTGCGGCCTCTTCGGCGGCGAGATCGTGCACCCGCTGCCGCCCTTCGCGCAGCGCGCGATCGGGCTGGTCGGCTCCTACGTCGGCAACCTGCGGGAGCTGAAGGAAGTCGTGGCGCTCGCGAAAAGGAAGAAGCTCAGGCCCTCGCCCGTGTCGACGCGGCCGGCGGACGAGGTCAACGCCGCGATGGAGGACCTGAAGGCCGGGCGCGTGCTCGGCCGCGTCGTGCTCGCGTTCTAGCCGCCCTTCGCTGGCGCCGGCCGCATCAGCAGGCCGCTCGGCGACACCCGCAGCTCGAGCTCGGCCGGTCCGCTCACCGGCACGAAAGTCGCCGAGCCGTACTCGGCGTCAAGCGCCGGGGCGAGGAACGCGTAGCGCCGCCGCAGCTCGAAGAGGTCGACCGCGCGCTCGCGCCCGAGCGCGCGCACTGTCCGTGGCTTCGACTTTTCGTCCTCGATCGCGCGGTAGCGCCCGGAGATGCGGTCGAGCTCGTAGGCCGTGTGCAGGCCGAAGAAATTCGCCCAGGGCTTCCATTTCAGGATGTGCGCGTCGAGGTACACCTCGTCGCCGGCGAGGGCGTACCGCTCGGTCCGGCCATCGGGATAGGTGAGCGTCACGCTGAAGCGCTGCTCCCCGGTCGGCTTGACCGCGAGGCGCGCCGCGAGATCTTCGCGCGTCAGCGCGCGATAGCCCTGCATGCCGGCGCCGACCGCGCCCGAGAGCGTACCGAGCGCGACCAGCAGCAGCCCGGCAAGCGTGCGGACCGCGAAGCGCAGCGGCCGCGCGCGGAACAGCGCCGCGACGCCCGCGACGGCGAGAAGCGCCCCGAGCGCCAGCAGCACGAACGCCGCCAGGGTAAAGGGCGAGGTGGCCAGCTGGGGCAGTTGCATGCCGGACCTAGTGTAGCGAAACCGGGCAGCTCGCCTGCCGGGCGGACCGCGGCGGCAATTACAATTGCGCCATGTCCCTGCCCTTTGCGTGGAAATTCCCCTACGCCTGGCCGAGGAAGCCCCTCTTCGCGGCGAACGTGGTGGCGACTTCGCAGCCGCTCGCCGCGCAGGCCGGGCTGCGCATGCTCGCCGAGGGCGGCAGCGCGGTGGATGCGATCCTCGCTACCGCGATCACGCTGACGCTGGTGGAGCCGGTGTCCAACGGCATCGGCTCGGACGCCTACGCGATCGTCTGGGACGGGAACAAGCTGCACGGCCTGAACGCGTCGGGGCGCTCGCCCGCGGGCTGGACGCCGGAGTTCTTCGGCGGCAAGGGGGTGCCGACGCGCGGCTGGAATTCGGTAAGCGTGCCGGGCTGCGTCTCGGCGTGGGTCGAGCTGCACCGCAAGTTCGGCAAGCTGCCGTTCGAGCGCCTGTTCGAACCCGCGATCGCCTATGGCCGCAACGGATTTCTCGTTTCGGCGACGGTTTCGGGGCAGTGGAAGATGCAGGTCCCCGAGCTGAAGAGCCAGCCGGGGTTCGCCGAGGCGTTCCTGCCCGGCGGCCGCGCGCCGGAGCCCGGCGAGCGGTTCCACTTCCCGGAGCATGCCGCGACACTGGAAAAGATCGCGCGCTCGAAGGGCGAGGCGTTCTACCGCGGCGAGCTGGCGCAGAAGCTCGAGGCGCATTCCAAGGAGCACGGCGGCGTCATGCTCGCCTCCGACCTCGCGGCGCACGTCTCCGACTGGGTCGAGCCGCTGGCGCAAACCTACCGCGGCTACACGATTCATGAAATCCCGCCCAACGGCCAGGGGATCGTCGCGCTGATCGCGCTCGGCATCCTCGAGCACTTCGACCTGGCGTCGATCCCGGTCGACTCCGCCGACAGCGTGCACCTGCAGATCGAGGCCGTGAAGCTCGCCTTCGCCGACGCGCTGGCGTACGTCGCGGATATCGATTTCATGCCTTTCGATCCAAAGGCGCTGCTGGATTCGTCCTACCTTGCGTCCCGGGCGAAGCTGATAGATCCGAAGAGGGCGCAACCCATCGCCGCGGGGAAACCCCCCAAGGGCGGCACGGTCTACCTCACCGCGGCCGACGCCTCCGGAATGATGGTGTCGATGATCCAGTCGAACTACATGGGCTTCGGCTCCGGCGTCGTGGTGCCGGGCACCGGTATCTCGCTGCAGAACCGCGGCGCGACGTTCGTCGCCACCGAAGGGCATCCGAATCGCGTCGCGCCCAGGAAGCGTCCCTACCAGACGATCATCCCCGCCTTCGTCACCAGGAACGGCAGGCCGGTGATGAGCTTCGGCGTCATGGGCGGCACGATGCAGCCGCAGGGCCATGCGCAGGTGATGGTGCGGATCGCGGACTACGGCCAGAACCCGCAGGCGGCGTGCGACGGCCCGCGCTTCCGCTGGGTGCAGGGCATGGACGTGAGCGTGGAGCGCCCGGTGGACGGAGGCGGCGGCTTCCCCGCGGCGACGCTGGAGGAGCTGCGCCTCCGCGGCCACAACATCGTCACCGTCGACGACTACAACCAGTTCGGCAGCTGCCAGGCGATCTGGAAGCTCGACGGCGGCTACGTCGCGGCGAGCGACCCGCGGCGCGACGGGCAGGCGGTCGGCTTCTAGGAAACGGGCTGCCGCCTCTGGAGCGACGACATGCTGAAGATCTGGGGCCGCGTCAACTCGGTCAACGTGAAGAAGGCGCTCTGGTGCCTGGAGGAGCTGAAGCTGCCGTACCAGCGCGTCGACGCCGGCATGCAATTCGGCGTCGTCGACACGCCCGAGTACCGCAGGCTCAACCCGAACGGCCTCGTGCCCACGATCGACGACGACGGCTTCGTGCTGTGGGAGTCGCACACCATCGTGCGCTATCTCTCCATGAAGCACGGGCGCGGCACGCTATGGCCGGCCGACGACCGTACCTGGGCCGAGGCGAGCAAGTGGATGGACTGGGCGTTCACCTTCCTCGCGTCGATGCGGCCGGTATTCTGGAACCTGGTGCGCACCCCGCCCGAGAAGCGCGACATGGCCGCCGTCGAGGACGGCCGCAAGAAGTGCGCGCAGCTCGCCGGCATGCTCGACGCCGCCCTCTCCGGGCGCCGCTACGTCGCCGGCGACGGCTTCACCATGGGAGACATCCCGGTCGGCTGCCACATGCACCTGTGGCTGCGCCTGCCGCTCGAGCGGCCGAGGCACCCCAACCTCGAGGGCTGGTTCGCGCGGCTGCTGGAGCGCCCCGCGTACCGCAAGATCGTCGACATCGCGATCAGCTGAGCGGCGCGTGGAGAAAATAGCGATCGTCACCGGCGCGGCCAGCGGCATCGGGCTCGCTTGCGCCGAGCGCCTCGCCGCCGACGGCATGAGGGTGGTGCTCGCCGACGTCAACGAGCAGGCCGGCCGCGAGCACGCCGCGCGCCTGAACGGCGCCTTCGTCGCCTCGAACCTGATCGAGCGCCAGGGCTGCAGGCGCCTGGTCGATGAAACGCTGCGGCGCTACGGCACGGTGCACGTGCTGGTCAACAACGCGGGCTACCAGCACGTGTCGCCGATAGAGGATTTTCCCGAGGATCAGTGGGAGCGCATGCTCGCGCTGATGCTCACCGCGCCGTTCCTGCTCACGCGCTACTGCTGGCCGGCGATGAAAAAGCAGCGCTGGGGACGCGTGGTCAACATCGCCTCGATCCATGCGCTCGTCGCCTCGCCCTTCAAGGCGGCCTACATTTCGGCCAAGCACGGCCTGGTGGGCCTCACTCGCACCGCGGCGCTCGAAGGGGGCGAATTCGGCATCACCGCCAACGCGATCTGCCCGGCCTACGTGCGCACGCCGCTGGTTGACGGCCAGATCGCGGACCAGGCAAAGGCCAACCGCATGTCGCCCGCCGAGGTGATCGAGAAGATCATGCTCGCGCCGGCCGCGATCAAGCGCCTGATCGAGCCTGCCGAGGTGGCCGGCTTCGTCGCTTACCTGTGCGGCGACGCCGGCGGGGTGATCACCGGCTCGGCTCTGACAATGGACCTCGGTTGGACGGCGCGTTGAGCGCCAGCGCCTTGACCCTGGCGTAGAACTTCGCGAAGTCGCCGCCTTCCCCGGCGAGCAGCTTCTCGAAGGCGGGCACGAGGCGCGTGTAGATCGCGAACGACGCCAGCAGCGCATTGTTCGCCGGCAGCGCGCGCAGGCCCGGGCTTCCCTCCAGCAGGGCTTCCACCTTCGCCATCTCGGCGCGCTTGCGCTCGCGCATCTCGGCGGCGGGAAGGCGCGACGCGTAGAGCGTGCGCAGCCGGCCGCGGATCTCGTCCAGGCGCTCGAGGAAGGCCTCGCGCCTGCGTTGCTCCTGCTCGAACGCCGCGAGCTGCGCGCCGCGGCCGGTCGCCCGCAGCCAGCGGCGCACGCCCTCGCGCTCCACCGTCACTGCGAACGACTCGTTGAACGTCGAGTCGTCCTTCACATAGACCACCTGGTGCGCCAGCTCGTGGAAGATGAGCCGCGCCAGCTCGGCGTCCGAATATCCGATGAAGGTGGAGAGCAGCGGGTCGTCGAATCGCCCGAGCGTCGAGAAGGCGGGCACGCCGTAGAGCAGGACATCGTCGCCGCGGGCGTGCAGGCCGGCCGCGTAGCGCTCGGCGTCCTCGCGCGCGAAGAATCCCCGGTAGGCGACGCAGCCGGCCACCGGGAAGCAGGACTGCAGCGGCTCGAGCGAGAACTCCGCCGTCGCAATCACGTTCCAGACCGCGTACGGCCGGTCGAGCGCCGAATAGTTGCGGTAGCTGCCGTTGTCGGGAAGCGCGAGCGCGCTGGAGGCGTAGGCGCGGATCTGCCGCGCGAGCTCGAGGCGGGCGCGCAACTGCGGCAGGGTCGCCGGGTCGTCGATCACCTCGCCCACCGGGCGCGCCGCGGCGAGCAGCGACATCTCGCCGTGGATCGCCTGCGCGTAGTACGCCAGCGTCTCGCAGCCCGCGAGCGGCAGCGCGGCGGCGAGCACGAGGATGCGGCTAGCGCGGCGCAGGGAAGCGCCCCTCGCGCAGGAAAACCGTGACGCAATCGGCGACGCGCGCCGAGACCAGCATCGCGCTATGGCTCACCGGCAGCACGCAGCGCTCGGCCATGCCCTCGACCCCGGTCTCCTCCACCGTAACCACCCCGTCGTTCGGCCCCGGCAGGGGCCCGATGAGACGGCCGAGTCCGATCGGCAGCGTGCCCGCGATCACGCCGAGCGGCTCGGGGCGCGGCCAGCGTGCGTCCTGCCCGTCGCGCCAGATCGGCTCGCTCTCCCCCAGCAGCCATCTCCCCGGGGCGACGCGCGCGAGACGACGCGCGGCGGCACAGCCGCGCGCCGGCGTCCCGAGCAGCGCCACCTTGCCTACGCCGAGCGAGGGATCGCCGCGCAGCGCCTCCAGCACTACGCGCCCGCCCAGGCTGTGCGCGACGTAGTGCGCCGGCCCGGCATCGCGCGCGAAGCGCGCCAGCCGCTCGGCGTGCGCCGACAGGGGCAGCGCGCGGCCGCGGTAGCCGAAGGTGCAGCAGCGGAATCCAGCGCGCGCAAGACGCATCGCCAGCATCTGCATCGCCGCGCCCGGCACCCAGAGCCCGTGCGCGAGGATCACCGGGAGCTCGCGCTTCGCCCCTGCCCTCGCGGCTTCCGGGCGGTTCATCGTCGCGGGATTGTAGCGAACATCCCGGCGCCGACGGCGAGCGCCGGGATCGAGAACACGGCGTAGGCGAGCGCGTAGCTCTGCGCGATGCCGAGCACCACGTTGAACGCCGGCGGCGTCACCACGACGCCGAGGAAGGTGAAGAACAGGCTGCCGCCGGTCGCCTGCCCGGCGCGGCCCTCCGGCGCGAGGCGCGCGATCTCGGCGAGGAAGACGCCGTTCCACCCCACCGCGGTGGCGCCGAAGACCGCGGCGTACGCGAACAGCAGCCCGCGCGGCCACGTCGGCGCCGCGGCGAGCGCGGCGAGCGACGACAGGCCCATCGCCAGGCCGAGCGAGGCGAGGACCGCACGCCGGCTGAGGATGCGGTCCGCGAGCAGGCCCCAGAGGATGCGGCCGAGCACGCTCGCGACCTGCGCCACCGCCATGACGAACCCCGCCAGCACCAGCGACAGCCCGAAGTTTCCCACCAGGAAGGTGACGAAATAGGTCACCAGCGTAATCTGCACGCCGCCGTAGACGAAGGAGACGACGCACATCTCGCGCAGGCGCCGGTCGGCCAGCACCAGCCGCACCGGCGCGAAGGCGGAGCGAACCGAGATCGGCGCCTTCGGGTCGAGCGCCACGTCGTAGCGCGCGCGCTGTCCCGCGATGGCGAGCGCGAGCGCGAGGCAGGCGGCGCCGATCGCGACGGCGCTCCATTGCCAGCCGACGAGGAGGATCAGGCCCGGCACCAGCGCGCCGGCGAGCACGCCGCCGGCCGGCACGCCGGTCTGCTTGAGCGAGAAGATGAACGAGAAATAGCGCGCCGGCGCGCGCACCAGGATCGCCGACGACGCCGGCGTGATCGGCCCGTACCCCATGCCGACGACGACACCCCCCAGCACCACCAGCGGCGGCCAGGCGCTCGCGGCGAGCGCGAGGCCGGCGCAGCACAGGCCGAGGCCCGCCTGGCTGACGCGGATCGGCCCGAATCGAGCCACCCAGCCTCCGGCCGCCGCCGAGGCAAACATGCTGCCGAGGTAGCTCGCCGCGATGTAGTACCCCACCGCGGCGGGCGAGACGCCGAGCGCCGGGCCGGCCACCGGCGCCATCACCGGCGCGCAGTAGACCGCGAAGGCCACGAGCGTCTGCACTGCGAGCGTGACGGCGAGCGGCAGCGCGATGCCGCTCGAGGCCGAATTCAACCGGCGCCCTTCAAGGCGGCGAGCAGGCGCTCGGCCTGGCGCACGATCGGGTAGTCGATCATCTGGCCATCGACCTGGATGGCGGCGACGCCCTTCGCCTCCGCGGCCCGGAACGCGGCGACGATGCGCTCGGCCCGCGCGATCTCATCGGCGGTCGGCGCGTATCCCGCGTTTACCTGCGCCACCTGGTCGGGATGGATGCACAGGCGTCCCTGGAAGCCGGCGCGCCTGCTGCGCTCCACGGCGCGCGCGAGGCCCTCCGCGTCCTTGAGATCGAACCACGGGCTGTCGAGCGGCGCCTCGATGTCCGCGGCGCGCGAGGCGAGCACCAGACGCTCGCGCGCGTGGGCAAGCTCAGGCTCGTCGCGCGAGGGCGAGAGCCCCAGGTCGTGGCCATAGTCGGCGGCGCCGAAGGCGACGCGGCGCACGCGCCAGGTTCCCGAATAGGGCTTCAGGCCCCTCGCTTGCAGGATCCGCTCGACGCGCGTCAGCCCCGCGGCGCTCTCGATGATCGGGATGAGGTCGATCGCGCCCACGGCGAGGCAGCGCTCGCGCTCCAGGTTGGCGATCAGCCAGTCGATCGCGTGCAGATCCGCCGCGCTTTCCACCTTGGGCAGCACCACGCCGTCGACGCCCGGCCCCATCACCTCGGCGAGATCGCGGAAGCAGTACGGCGTGCCCATCGCATTGACCCGCACGTAGCCGCGGCAGCGCCGCACCGCCGCGCTCTTAGCGAGCGCTTCCGCGACCGGGCGGCGCGCCGTCTCCTTTTCGGCCGGCGCGACCGAGTCCTCGAGGTCGAGGATCACGGCGTCCGCCTCGAGCGTGAAGGCCTTTTCCATCCGGCGCGGCTGGTTGCCGGGGGCGAAGAGCAAGGAGCGGATCATCGGATCGGCTTCCGCTCGCTCCACGCGGGGTACGGCAGCCGCGGCCTGGCCGTGGCGAGCGCCTCCGGCAGGATGATTTCGCGCCGCCCGCGGTCGATCTGCACCAGCAGCGGCCGCGTCCCGACCTGCGCGCCGTCGCGATCGACCTTGTAGGGTCCGAGCGGCGTGCCGGTCTCGAGCGCAGCCAGCGCGACGCGCAGCTTCTCCTGGTCGAAGCTCCCCGCGCTGCCCACCGCCGCCTCGAGCACTTTGCCGGCAGCGTAGCCGTCGGCGGCGAGGCCGTTGGGCTCCGCCGACCAGCGCTTGCCGAAGGCCTGCACGAAGCGCGCGTTGCCGGGCGTCGCCGCCGCGCGCTCGTAGGCCGAGATGCCGATGGCGTACTCCGCGTCCTGGCCGACGAGCTTGATGAACTCCGGGTCGGCCGCGCCCTGCGCCACGAACAGGCGCGGCGCGTACTTCGCCCTGCGGAAGCTCTTCACCATTCCGGCGGCGTCGCGCGCCAGGCCGAAGGCGATCCAGGCCTCGGCGCCGGCTTTTCGCGCGCGCAGGATCTGCGGCGCGAAGTCCTCGTTGTCGCGGCCATAGGCCTCCGGCTCGCCGACGGCGAAGCCTTGCTTCAGCGCGGCCTCGCGCGTCGCTTTCGCCATCTCGCGCGAGACAGGGTCGTCGCGCCCCAGGACCAGCACGTGCCGCACGCCCAGCTCGCGCGCCAGTTCGAGCGGGCCCAGGCCGTAGCTCGCGAGCGGTGCCGGAACCTGGAAGACATAGCGGTACTCGGCTTTGGTCACGGCGCCCGAGGCGCCGGTGGCGTTGACCAGGACCCGGCGCGCGCGCTCCGCGGCCGCCGCTGCGCCGAGCGAAGCGGCCGAGCCGAGCGGACCCAGCAGCAGCGTCGCGTGGTACTCCTCGATGAGGCGGCCGTAGAGCCCGCCGTCCGCCGCCGAGTCCGACTGATCGTCGAGCAGCCTGAGCTCGACATGGCGTCCGAGCAGCCCTCCCGCCGCGTTCGCTTCCTCCTGCCACAGCAGCAGCGCCTTGCGGTAATCGGCGGCGATGTCGGCGAGCTGTCCGGAGAGCGGCAGCACCGCCCCGACGACGACGGCCTGCTGCTGCCCCCGTGCCGGCACGGCGCAGACCCACAGGGCGAGCAGAAGCAGCCGCAGGCGCATCGGGGCCAAAGTACGTTGTGGGAAAATCGGCGTCAAGAAACATGCCGAACGCGTTCCTCGAACAGCTCGCCGCGATCGTCGGCGCGCGCCACGTGCTCGCCGCGGCGCCCGACACCGCACCCTACCTGACGGATTGGCGCCGGCAGTACAGCGGCGCCGCGGATTGCGTGGTGCGGCCGGCGAGCACCGGCGAGGTCGCCGCGGTAATGCGCGCGTGCGCCGCAGCCGGCGTGGCGATCGTGCCCCAGGGCGGCAACACGGGCTTGTGCGGCGGCTCGGTGCCTGCCGGCGCCGGGCGCCAGATCGTGCTCTCGCTCGGCAGGCTGAACCGCATTCGCGCGATCGATGCCGCGAACGACACGCTGACCGCCGAGGCGGGCTGCGTGCTTGCCGACTTGCAGAGCGCCGCCGCCGAGGCAGGGCGCTTGTTCGCGCTATCGCTCGCGGCCGAGGGCAGCTGCCAGATCGGCGGCAATCTTTCCACCAACGCCGGCGGCGTCAACGTGCTCCGCTACGGCAATGCCCGGGAGCAGGTGCTGGGCCTGGAAGTCGTGCTCCCCGACGGCCGGATCTGGGACGGGTTGCGCGGCCTGCGCAAGGACAACACCGGCTACGACCTGAAGCAGCTGTTCATCGGCGCCGAGGGAACGCTCGGGGTGATCACGGCGGCGGTGCTGAAGCTGCACCCGAAGCCGACCGCGTCGGCCACCGCGTGGATCGCGGTACCGGACCCGAAGCGTGCGGTGGAGCTCCTCGGCCACCTGCGCGGCGCCTGCGGCGAGAGCCTGAGCGCCTTCGAGCTGCTTTCGCGGCGCTGCGTCGACGCGGTGCTTGCGCACCGCCCGGGGACCCGGGATCCTCTCGGCGGGCGCGAGGCGTGGTACGTGCTGGTCCAGCTCGACGATTTTCGCGCCCCGGAAGAGCTGAGCCGGAAGGCCCAGGAATCGATGGCCGGCGCGATCGACGCGGGCCTCGCGCGCGATGCGGTGCTGGCGAAGAACGAAGCCGAGGCGGCGGCGCTCTGGACGCTGCGCGACACGGTGCCCGAGGCGCAATTCTCGAACGTGAAGCACGACATCTCGGTAGCCGTGTCGCGGGTGCCGGAGCTGATCGAGCGCGCCGGCCGCGCACTGGAGGCGGCCATTCCCGGCGTCCCGGTCTACTGCTTCGGCCACGTCGGCGACGGCAACCTGCACTACAACGTCGGCGACGCGGCGCTCGCCGCGCGCCGCGAGGAGGTCAACCGGATCGTCTACGACGCCGTCTGCGCGCTCGGCGGCTCGATCTCGGCGGAGCACGGCCTCGGGCAGCTCAAGCGGGAAGCGATCCGCGGCCGCAAGGCGCCGCTGGAGCTGGAGCTCATGGGCGCGGTGAAGCGCGCGCTCGACCCGCGCGGCCTGATGAATCCGGGGAAGGTCCTCTAGGCGGGAGCCGCGCGGCGGTGCGCGCTACTTGTTGCGCACCGCCATGTCCTTGGCCCGCTCGGCAAGCCCCGCGAGCAGCGCGGCGCCGAACGCCGGGCTGGTCTTCACCAGCTCGAGGAACGCGACGCGGTTGATTGCGAGCAGCGTGCAGTCCGTCTCGGCGATCGCGCTGGCGGCACGCACCGACTGGTCGACCAGCGCCATCTCGCCGAACACGCCCCCGGGAGCGGCGCGGCCCACGACGCCGCCCTTGATCGAGATCGCGACCCGGCCCTCGAGCACCACGTACATGAGCGCGCCGCCGGTGCCCTCCTGCATGATCATCTTCCCCGCCTCGTAGCGCATCGTCGCCTGCCCGCCGAGCAGCCGCGTCAGTCCGGTGAGCAGCTTCTTGTCGAAGACCGCGACCTCCTTGGCCTCGCCGGCGTGCAGCGCGCCGCTCTGGCGCAGCCGCGTGATCGTGCTGCGCAGGCGGCTGTTCATCAGGCTCATCATCATCAGGGCGAACTCGGGCTTGTGCTGCAGCGCGCTCTGGAACTGCTTGTCGTCCAGTCCGATGACGGTGCACGCGCCTTTCGCCTTCGCGGTCGCGGTGCGCGCCGCCTGCGCGATCACCGCCATCTCGCCGAACACCTCGCCCGGCCGGACGCTGCCGATGACTTGCCCCTGCGCCCACATCTCCACCTCGCCGAGGATCAACACGTACATCCTGGCGCGCTTCAGCAGCCCGCCCTTCTCGTCCTCGGCGAAGATGGTGGCGCCGCCGGCGAAGCTCTCCGGCTTACCGGCCGACTTGAAGAACTCCATCGCCATGGCGGCGTTGTAGACCGGCGGCGGCGGCGCCGCGGGCTGCGCCGGCGGCCGCATCGGCGTGGTGTTGGAGAAATCCAGATCGCTCATCGCGTGCCCTCCAGCCCGATTATCGGACAGCCGCGCACGCCTTGAAAGATGCGGCCGCGGCCCGGCCCCCGCTACTCGAGGTCCGCCGCCTCGCCCAGCAGCGCCCGCCGGAAGCGGGCCTTGAGCAGCACCCCGTCGCGCGGCGGCAGGACCAGCGGCAGCTTCTCGGCCCTCACCTTGACCTGCGCGAAGAGCGGGCCCTCGCCGCCGTGGATCGCGGCACGCAGCGCGTCGAGCTCGGCGGCGGCGCGAATGCGGCTGGCCGCCGCGAAGCCGCAGGCGAGCGCCGCGCCAGCAAGATCCACGCCCGCCGCGGTGTGCGTCGCCTGCATCCCGGTCTCGCCATAGCGCTCGTTGTCGATCACCACCACCGCGAGGTTGCGCGGCTTCTGCACGCCGATGGTGGCGAGCGAGCCGAGGCCCATCAGCATCTCGCCGTCGCCCGTGACCACCAGGACGCGCCGCTCGGGGCGCGCCAGCGCGAGGCCGAGCCCGATCATCGCCGCGTTGCCCATCGCCCCCCAGAGCGGAAACGTGAGCGCCGAATCGCCGGCCGCGGTGCAATCCCAGGCGGTCGATCCCAGCCCGGCGACGACCAGCAGTTCGCCGCGTCCGTCGAGCAGACGTGCCACCACGTCGCGACGCCGCAGAAGCTCGCTCATTGCGCGGCCTGCTCCTGGAAGCTCTTGATCCCGATCACGCCCTGCGAAATCAGCACCGCGACCGCCTGGTAGCTGCCGAAGGCGAGCCTTGCCGCGGCGTTGACCGTAGGGGCGACTTCAGCCGCCGAGCGCGCCGGATGCACCACCACGTCCATCGACGAGAGCACCGCGGGCGTCGCCTGCCCCATCGGGACCTGCCAGGGGTTGAACTCGCCGAACTCGCCGCGCATGGTGACGAGCATCAGCAGCGGGAAGCGGCACTCGCGCACCATGCCGAGCGCGTTGACGCAGTTGCCGACGCCGCTCGATTGCATGAGCAGCGCGCTGCGCCGACCGCCGAGCCAGGCGCCGGCGGCGAGGCCGATGCCCTCTTCCTCGGTGCTGAGCACCACCGCGCGCGTGGCCGAGTCGCCATGGCACAGCTCGATCAGGCGCTTGTGGCCCGCATCCGGCACGTAGCCCACGATCCCGACGCCCGCCTCCTTGAGGACGCGGAACACGTCCTCCGGCCAGGCTTGCGTGCCGGCGCTCATCGCACAGTCACCGCGACGCGCTGCGCGGAGTTGTTGCCGAATCCGGTGGCGTCCCACGCCGGCTCCAGCGGCTGCGTGTTGCCCGCCTCGTCGGTCGCGCGGCAGGAGAGCTCGTGCGCGCCCGGCGTCGCGTCCCAGGAAGCGCGCCATCCGAGCCATGCATGCGGTCCCGCGATTGCCTCGAGGCGCGCCTCGGTCCAGGTGCCGTCGGCGCCGAACGCCACGCTTCGCACGGGCGCATCGCCCGACCACGCTCGTCCCAGGACCTCGACGCGCCCGGGCCCGAGCACGCGGCTGCGGGCGTAGAAGTCGGGAATCCCGGGCGGCGCCATCAGCGAATTCACCCGCATGCGGGTGCAAGGCACGCCGCGCTCGCCCGGGCTCTGCCGGAAGTGGTAGCTGTGCGCCTGCTGCACGCCGTCGAAAGGCCGCTCCAGCGCCTCGACGCGCTCGAGCCATTTCACGCTCGCCATGCCGTACCAGCCGGGGACCACCAGCCGCAGCGGCGCGCCATGCTGCGGCGGCAGCGGCGCGCCATTCATCGCGTACGCGAGCAGCACGTCGTCCCGCATCGCCTCCCGCGGCGACAGGCTGCGCGCGAAATTGTGCTCGGTGGCGCGGTCGATGCCGCGGTCCACGCCGTGGAACGCGATCTCCTTCGCCGACGCGTCGAGGCCCGCGGCCTCGAGCAGGACGCGCAATGGGACGCCGGTCCACTCGGCGGTCGAGACGCCCTCCTCCAGCCACGGCAGCGACGGGTAGCGGGGCGAGATCTGGCCGCGCCCGTTGCCGGCGCATTCGAGCGTCACTCGGAGCGTCCGCGCCGGCATGCCGCGCAACTCCTCGAGGCCGAGCGTGCGCGGGCGCGCCAGGCAGCCTTCGAACCGCAGCCGCCATTCAGGCGCGGCCGGCGGCAGATCGAAATGGATCAGGCGGTAGTGCAGGCCGGCCGGCGTCACGTCGTAGCGCAGCGCTTCCAGCGGCATGCCGGCGTTGCGGCTCGCAAGGGCCACTTCCTCGCGCGTGTAGCGCCCGACGATCGGCGGCCTGCGGCTCTCCGGCATGCGCGCGATTCTATCTGGCCCGGCCCCTATAATTCCCGGAAGCAATGGGACTCTCGGAATTCCTCGACGGCGCGCAGCGGCGCGACCTCTGGATCTTCGGCTACGGCTCGCTCATGTGGTCGCCCGGGTTTCACTATGCAGAGCGCAGCCCCGGCTTCGTGCGCGGCTATCACCGCGCCCTGTGCATCCTGTCGCGGCGCCACCGCGGCACGCCCGAGCAGCCTGGACTGGTGATGGGCCTTTGCCCGGGCGGCTCCTGCTGGGGCATGGCGTTCCGCGTGCCCGCGGCGCGGGCGCGGCGGGCGCTGCGGGCGCTATGGCGGCGCGAGATGCGCGGCAAGGT
>DATJXO010000087.1:0-10274 GCA_035500055.1 Burkholderiales bacterium
CAGAACATCAACGTGGTGGCGCTCTACCCCTGGCTGATGCTGCCGGTGGTGCCGGTGTTCGTCGTAGTGCTCGCGTTCAACTTCTTCGGCGACGGCCTGCGCGACGCGGCCGATCCGTACAAGTAGCGGCCTCTAGGCGGCTTTTCTCAGCCACAGGCTGGACTCGATCGCGCCCGGCACGAGCGGCAGCCGGGCGAGCACGCCGCGCGCGAGCCACTGCGGCCGCTCGGCGACGATCCAGGCGCTCGCGAACTCGACGTTCCAGCCGCCGCGCGCGATCAGCGCCGCGACCGCGGCCTGCTCGCTGTACCGGCGCCAGGCCCACTGCGGCGGATAGCCCGCCGGCAGGAAGACGTCGTGGAAATGCACCTGCACGCCGGCCGGCAGCGCCGGCAGCACCCGCTGGAGCAGGAATTCGACGTCGCTGCCCGGCTCGAAGCGGTGGCTGGAATCGATGAATAGCAAGTCGGCCTGCTCGAAGACGCGGGCATCGACTTCCTGCGCCCTGGCCGGGATTCGCTCGAGGTCCAGCCCCTCCAGCGTTGCCCGCGGCTGCGGATCGATCGACGCGATGCGCGTCCGCAGGCCCCCGTCCGCTACGGCGCGCGCCAGGAACCTCGTCGAATGCCCGGAGCCGACCTCGACGATCCTCGCCGGCCGATGGCGCCGCACCATGGCGTAGGCTGCGGCGGCGTCCAGCCGCGGAAACCAGTCCTGGTTCCAGCGCGGCGCCGGCGGCGCGTCGACGCCGATCGCCTCCAGCGCGGGCGCCAGCGCCTCGATCGCGGCCAGGTGCACGGCGAATGCCGGCTCGCCTGCCGCGATCACGGATGCAGCACCAGGCCCTCGCGCGCCAGAACCGCGCCCGGCATCGCCGCATCTACTTCCCGCGCGATGGCGTCGAGGCGCGCGTCGTCGTGGTCCGGATCGTGGTGGAACACCACGAGCTTGCGCACGCCCGCCGCCTTGCACAGCCTCACCGCCTCCTGCCAGGTCGAATGTCCCCAGCCGACGTAGCTCTTCGCATACTCCTCGTCGGTGTACATGCAGTCGAGCACCACCAGGTCCGCGCGGTCGATCAGGCCGAGCACGTTGCGGTCGGGCGAGCCCGGCACGTGCTCGGTATCCGTGACGTAGCAGAACGAGCGGCCGCCGTATTCGACGCGGTAGCCGGTGGCGCCGTCAGGGTGGTTGAGCGGCGCGGTCCGCAGCGCGACGCCGGGCCCCGGCGAGAGCGTTTCCCCGGCGTGGAAGTCACGGTATTCCATCTTCGCCTTGAACACTTCCGGCGGCACCGGGAAGAGCGGCGCCATCATGAACTCGCGCATCACCCGCCGCAGCGTCAGGCCCTCGCCCAGGTGGCCTGCCCAGAGGCGGAACGCGTTCTGCGGCTGGAAGAAGGGCTTGAAGAACGGCAGTCCGCAGACGTGATCGAAATGCGTGTGCGTGAGGTACAGGTCGATGTCGAGCGGCGTTTCGGGGAGCAGCGCGTTGCCGAGGAAGCGCAGGCCGGTACCGGCGTCGAACAGCAGCCGCCGCCCGCCGCAGCGGACCTCCAGCGAGGACGTGTTGCCGCCGTAGCGCGCAGTCGCAGGCCCGGGCGTGGCGATGCTGCCGCGCACACCCCAGAATCTGACAAGGAAGTCGTCGCGCTCGCCCACGTCGCCTGCCCCCAAGCTCGAACTTTGGCACGATCCGCGGCTTCTTGCACGCGGGCGCGGGCGCGCCGCAGCCGGTACGGCTATGATTCGGTGCGTATGGAACGCAGCCTTTTCAAGTTCATCCTGCGCTACAGCAAGCGCGAGCAGCTGATGATCCTGCCGCTGATCGTCGCCTCGATGCTGATCTACTTCGCCTCGCTCGACCTGCCGAAGGCGATCATCAACGAGGCGATCCAGGGCCGCCGCTTCGCCGGCCCCGAGTCCACGGTGCCCTTCCTCAAGATCCAGTTCGCGCTGCCGCACCTGCTCGGCGGCGGCACCGTGCGCATTTTCGACGGCTTCCCCATGCACCAGTTGCCGTACCTGGTCGCGCTCACGATGGCGTTCCTCCTGCTGATCGTCGTGAGCGGCGTGCTCAAGTTCCAGATCAACACCATGAAGGGATGGATGGGCGAGCGCATGCTGCGGCGGCTGCGCTACCTGCTCTTCGACCAGATGCTGCGCTTCCCGCTGGCCCGCTTCCGGCGCGTCAAGTCGGCGGAGGTCGCGACCATGATCAAGGACGAGGTCGAGCCGCTCGGCGGCTTCATCGGCGAGTCGATCATCACGCCACTGTTCCTCGGCGGTCAGGCACTTACGGCGATGATCTTCATCCTCTCGCAGCACATCTACCTCGGCCTGATCGCCTTCGGCGTGGTGGCGCTTCAGGGGTACGTCATTCCGCGCATGCGGCGCCGGCTACTCGTGCTCGGCCGGGAGCGGCAGATTACCGCGCGTCAGCTCGCCGGGCGCATCGCCGAGTGTGTCGACGGCGTGACCGAGATCCATGCGCACGACACGTCGAACTACGAGCGCGCCGAAATCTCGTACCGGCTCGGCAAGATCTTCCGCATCCGCTTCGAGCTGTATCAGCAGAAATTCATCACCAAGTTCCTGAACAACTTCCTGTCGCAGTTCACCCCGTTCCTGTTCTACCTGGTCGGCGGCTACCTGGTGATCAAGAACCGCCTCGACATCGGGACGCTGGTCGCGGTGATCGGGGCCTACAAGGACCTGCCCTCCCCGGTGAAGGAGCTGATCGACTGGGACCAGCAGCGGCTCGACGTACAGATCAAGTACACCCAGGTGGTCGAGCAGTTCACCGTCGAGGACATCACGCCGCCCGAGCTGCAGGCATTGATGCCCGAGCCGGCGCTGCCGCAGTCGGGACGGATCCGCGCGTCGAACCTGACGCTCGCCGGCGAGGCGGGGGCGAAGCTTATCGACGGCGTTTCGTTCGACGTCGGCATGGACCAGCACCTCGCAATCCTGGGCTCGCACGCTGCCGGCGCCGGAGAGCTGACGCAGCTGCTCGCGCGCCTGGTGATGCCGAGCGCGGGATCGCTTGAGGTCGGCGGCGTCGACATCGTGCGCGCGCCCGAGGCGGTGACCGGCCGCGCGCTGGCGTACGTTGGCCCGACGGCCTACCTGTTTCCGGTGAGCGTACGCGAGAACCTGCTCTACGGCCTGAAGCACTACCCGGTCCGCGAGCGCGCCTACGATGGGGACGAGCGCGACGAGCGCGAGTTTCAGGTGCAGGAAGCCGAGCGCACCGGCAGCACGCCGCTCGATTTCCGGGCCGACTGGATCGATTACCGCGGCGCCGGCGTGCGGGGCCCGGAGGAGCTGGACCACCGGCTGCTGGAGGTCCTTAAGACCGTAGAGCTCGAGGAGACCATCTTCGAGCTGGGGTTGCGCAGCGCGGTCGACCCGGAGCAGTTCCCCGGGCTGGAGGAGAGCGTGCTGCGCGCGCGCGCGGCGATGCGCACGCGTCTCGCCGCACCCGATGTGCAGGGATTGGTCGAGCACTTCGATGCCGAGCGCTACAACCGCAACGCGACGCTTGCCGAGAACCTGCTGTTCGGCACGCCGGTCGGCAAGGCTTTCGACATCGAGAACCTCGGCCGCAACGCCTACGTGCGGCGCGTGCTCGCCGAGACCGGCCTCGCCGGCGACCTGCTGCGCACCGGGCAGAAGATCGCCGAGACCATGGTCGAGCTGTTCAGCGGCCTGCCGCCGGGGCACGAGTTCTTCGAGCGCTTCAGCTTCATCCGCCAGGAAGACCTGCCAGAGGTGAAAGCCGTGCTGGGCCGCGTCGCCGACGCGGGCCTCGATGCCATCGGCGAGGCGGATCGCGACCTGCTGCTCGGGCTGCCGTTCAAGATGATCGGGGCGCGCCACCGGCTCGGCCTGATCGACGAAGCGTTCGAGGCGCGCATCCTCCAGGCGCGCCGCTATTTCGCCGCCAACCTGCCGGCGGATCTGCGCGGCGCCGTCGAGTTCTTCGACGCCGAGCGCTTCAACCGCGCGGCGACTCTTCAGGACAACATCCTGTTCGGCAAGGTGGCGACGGGCCAGGCGCGGGCGGGCGTGCGCATCGGGACGATGCTGCGGGAGGTGCTGGAAGAGCTGCGCCTGCGGTCCGAGGTAGTGGCGCTCGGGCTCGGCTACAACGTGGGGGTCGCGGGCGCGCGGCTTTCGTCGGCGGACCGCCAGAAAGTGGCGATTGCCCGCGCGCTCATCAAGCGGCCGGCGGTCCTGGTGCTCGACCAGGCGGCGGCAGGCCTCGACGCGGGCTCGCAGAACCGGCTGGTGGCGAGCATCCTCGGCTATTGCCGCGGCCGCAGCGTGATCTGGGCGCTGCAGCGCAACGATCTCGCCGAACGCTTCGACCATACGCTGGTGCTGGAGCGCGGCCGCATCGCCGAGCAGGGCCGCTTCCAGGACCTGAAATCGCGCGGCGGCGCGCTGCAGAAGCTGCTTCACGCGGCCTGAGTCTCCAGAGGACCCATCCATGAGTCTCGAGCAGGAATTCGAACTGATCCGCAGGGTGCCGATCTTCAGCACTACCGACCCCGCGATGCAGAAGCTGCTGTGCTTCTCCAGCGACCGCCTCGCCTACGAGGAGGGGCAGGTGATGTTCCGCGCCGGCGACCCGCCCGACAGCGCCTACATCGTCATGGACGGGGAGGTCGACATCACCGTGCCGACGCCGAAAGGCCCGCTGCTCGTCAACACGCTGGTGCGCAACGACGTCATCGGCGAGATCGGCATCTTCGGCGACGTGCCGCGCACCGCGACCGCGACCGCGCGCAGCCGGGTCGAGGTGCTGCGCATCTCGCGCGACGTCTTCGTCAACGTGATCCGCGGCAACCCGGACGCGGCGATCGCGCTGATCAAGATCCTCGCGGATCGCCTCGCCAAGACCACGGCGCAGCTGCGCCGGATCGCCGCCGAGGCGCGCTAGTCAGCAATTCGGGCGCCGCGCGACTGAGTCGGCATGTGGCGGCGCGCCATCGATTTCGTGCTGGGCGAGGGGCCGAAGGGCTCCCCACCCGGGCGCGTGCGCTGGCTGATCGTCGAGCAGCAGGTCAAGAGCGAGATCCTGATCGGCTGGGTGCAGTTCTCGCTGGTGTTCTTTTTCCTCGTCCTCTACACGGTCTCGCCCAAGACCTCGGCGGGCACGCGCTTCCTGCCGGTGCCCTGGGTGCTGGGCGCGTTCTTCGGCTTCACACTGCTGAGGCTGGTGTTCGCGTACCGCCGCTGGCTTCGCCCCTGGCTGCTGGTGCTCGGGGTCTGCATCGACATGGCCCTGCTGATGGGACTCATCTGGAGCTTCCATCTGCAATACGAGCAGCCGCCGGCCTTCTACCTCAAGGCGCCCACGCTGCTCTACGTCTTCATCTTCATTGCGCTGCGCGCCCTGCGCTTCGAGCCGCTGTACGTGGCGGCGGCGGGGATCGCTGCGGCGGCGGGATGGCTCGCCCTGCTGCTCTACGCCGCCGGCGCAGGCGGGATGGTCGTGACGCGCGACTACGTGCGCTACATGACGTCGAACAGCGTGCTGATCGGCGCCGAGGTCGACAAGATCATCTCGATTCTCACGGTGACCGCGGTGCTGGCGCTCGGCCTGGCGCGGGCACGCCGCATCCTGTACCGCGCGGTGCTCGACAGCGTCCTCGCCAAGGACCTGTCGCGGTTCGTCGCGCCGGAGGTCGCCGACCGGATCAGCAGCGCAGACCGCGCCCTGCAGCCGGGAGACGGCGAGGTGCGGGTGGCCAGCGTTCTGTTCACCGACATCGAGGGCTTCTCGACGGTGTCAGAACGGGTTTCGCCCGAGCGCCTGGTGGCGCTGCTCAACGAATACTTCGAGACCGTCTCCAGGGCGATCGAGCGGCACGGCGGCGTCATCACGCAGTTCCAAGGCGACGCCATGCTGGTGACGTTCAATACCGTTAAGGCCGACCCCGATCACGCGGCCAACGCGGTGCGCACGGCACTGTCGATCCAGGGGGCCACGCGCGAGCATCGTTTCGGCGGCGAGATACTCCTGCGCACGCGCTGCGGCCTCAACACCGGCCGCATCGTGACGGGGGCGGTCGGGGCGAAGGACCGGCTGCTCTACACGGTGCACGGCGACGAGGTCAACATCGCCGCGCGGCTGGAGCAGCTCAACAAGAAGTACGGCACTTACGTGCTCGCGACGGAGAGCACGGTGAGCGGCGCGGGAGGCGGCTTCGCCTTCGAGCGCATCGACGAAGTCACGGTGCGCGGTCGGGCCGCGCCGACCGTGATCTACGCGCTCCGGGGCTAGCCGCGCGTCAGGGCAGGGCGTAGACGTCGACGGGCTCGCCGACGCCGCGCAGCGCGAAGCGCCCGAGCGGTGCGCAGGGCTCCGGCAGGCACGCGGCGACCGCGGCCGAGAGCACCACGTCGCGGCCGGTTTCCTTGGATAGCGCCTCGATCCTCGCGGTCTCGTTGGCGGCGGCGCCGATCACCGAGAACTCCAGCCGGTTCTCGGTTCCGATGTTGCCGTACAACACGCGCCCCAGGTGCAGGCCGATGCCGAGTCTGAACGCGGGCTGGCCTGCAGCGGTGCGCCGCGCGTTCGCCGCCTGCGCCCGCGAGCGTGCGGCGCGGGCGGCCGAGGCCGCGTGCGCGCAGGCGGCGGCGCCATCGCCGGCCATGGGAAATACCGCGAGCGAGGCGTCGCCGATGAAGCGCAGCACCTCGCCGCCGTGCTCCAGCACCGCTCCGGCCGTGCACTGGAAATAGTCGTTCAGCAGGTCGAGGAAGCCCTGCTCGCCGAGCGCCTGTGCGAGCGGCGTGGAATCGCGCAGGTCGGAGAACCAGATCACCGCCTCGATCGACTCGCCGTCGCCGCGCCGGATCTGCCCCTCGAGCACGCGCGAGCCGGACATGCGGCCGAGATACGTCTCGAGCAGCGTTCTCGCCAGGTCGCGGCGCGTGAAGATCTCCATCACCATCGCGAAGGGGTGGAGCAGCTTCTGCACTTCGGCGATGTCGTGGTCGGTGAATCCTCCCACGCGCCGGGTGGCGAGGCTGACGGAATTGCGGCCGCCGTCGCTGAACACGACCTCCGCGATCACGTAGTCCGTCATCCCCTGGGCCGCGAGCTCGCGCAGCACCGGCAAGTCGAGCTGGTCGCCGCCGAGCTCGAGGCGCCGGCGCAGCACCCGCTCGCCGCCGCTGATGCGGACCGCAGGGCTGTCGCGGTACTCGGCCGACTGCATCACTTCATAGCTGCCCGGGGTGACGCTGACCTTCCGCCCGTCCCAGAACAGCGCGACGCCGAAGTACTGCGGATGCAATGCCCAGAAGAAGAACGCGACGCGCTCGATCGGCATGCCTTCGGCGCGCACGCGCTCGCAAAGCTCGCGCACCACCTCCTCGCGCGACTGCAGCCGGCGCCCCTTGTGCAGCAGCCAATCGACGACGGGAGCCGCGCTCCAGCTCAATGCAGGACCCGCGGCACCGAGAGCGTGAACTCCGGGATCGGCGCCTCGAACCGGGTGCCGTCGTCGGCCACCATCTGGTAGCTGCCGCGCATCGTGCCCACCGGCGTCGCGATGGCGGTGCCGCTGGTGTACTCGTGGTTCTCCCCGGGGCGCAGAACGGGCTGCGCGCCGACCACGCCGAGGCCGCGCACTTCCTGCACCAGCCCCTGCGAGTCGGTGATGACCCAGTGGCGGCTGATCAGCTGTGCGGTGGCGTTGCCAGTGTTGTGGATGTTGATGGTGTAGGCGAACACGTAGCGCCCGGCCTTCTCGTCCGACTGCTCGGGCAGGTACTGCGCCACCGCGCTGACCGATATCTCGTAGCGCTTTTCCCGGGCCATGGGCGCATTGTAATGGCGCGATAGAATGCACGCGCCATGGCGTGCCGCCTCGCCCCCTCGATCCTTTCGGCCGACTTCGCTCGCCTGGGCGAGGAAGTGCGCGCGGTGGAGGAGGCGGGGGCCGACCTGCTCCACTTCGACGTCATGGACAACCACTACGTCCCGAACCTGACCGTGGGCCCGCTGGTCTGCGCGTCTTTGCGACCCCGCACCAGGCTGCCGATCGACGTGCACCTGATGGTGAAGCCCGTCGACCGCATCGTGCCCGACTTTGCCAAGGCGGGCGCGAACATCATCAGCTTCCATCCGGAAGCGAGCGAGCACGTGGACCGGACCCTCGCGCTGATAAGGGAATGCGGCTGCAAGGCGGGCCTGGTGCTCAATCCGGCGACCCCGCTCTCGGTGCTGGATCACACGCTGGAGAAGCTGGACCTCGTGCTGCTGATGTCGGTGAACCCCGGGTTCGCCGGCCAGGAATTCATTCCTTCGGTGCTTCCCAAGATCCGGGAGCTGCGGCGGCGGATCAATGCGGGCGGCCGCGAGATCTGGCTCGAAGTCGACGGCGGAATCAAGCTCGACAACATCCGCCGGGTGGCGGAGGCGGGCGCGGATACCTTCGTCGCCGGCTCCGCGATATTCGGCTCTGCCGACTATCGCGCGACAATCGAGGAGATGCGCAAGCGGGCGAGCGTTGCCATGGTATAGTCCGCTCGTCGTGAAACCCTTCCCCGGAACTCCTGCAGTCCTCTTCTGGCGCCGCTGGCGCCCCTGGCGCAGCTAAGTCGCGTGTGCCGCGGGACCGCGCGTCCCGCACCTGCTGTACCCCGGAGTTAGGCGTAATTGGCTGGATTGCTGGAGGTTTCATGAACGAGTCCGAGTTTCAGAGCCTTGCGAAGCAAGGCTATACGCGAGCGCCGGTAACGCTGGAGGCGCGCGCCGACCTCTACACTCCGCTCGCCGTCTATCTCAAGCTCGCCGGCGGACCCTACAGCTATCTGCTCGAATCGGTGGTCGGGGGCGAGCGCTTCGGGCGGTATTCGTTCATCGGGCTCTCCTGCGCGGAGCGGATCGAAGCGCGCGGCCGCTCGGTGCGCCGATTGGTGCGGGATGCGCGCGGCACCGACGTCTGCCTGGAGCGCGCGGAGGAGACCGACCCGCTCGAGTACGTGCGTTCCTATCTCGCCGGTCAGCGCGTGGCGCCGGTGCCCGCGGCGCTGCGCTTCGGCGGCGGCCTGGTCGGCTACTTCGGCTACGAGACCGTGCGCCACATCGAGCCAAAGGCGCTGGGCGCCGTAAAGCCCGACCCGCTCGGCACCCCGGACGTGCTGCTGCTCGTCTCCGACGAGGTCGCCGTGGTCGACAACGTGATGGGAAGGCTGACGCTCGTGGTCTACGCCGACCCGCGGGAGCCCGGGGCGTGGCGCGCGGCGCAGGCCCGCCTCGACAGGTTGCGGGCGCGCCTTGGGCGCTCGCTGCCCGAGGACTCGGAGCCGGACGGCCCCGGCCGGGTCGAATCCACGGCGCCGCTGGAGCGCACCTATACCGAAACCGGTTTTCTCGCGGCGGTCGAGCG
Organism: Burkholderiales bacterium; assembly: GCA_035500055.1. Taxonomy (GTDB): domain Bacteria; phylum Pseudomonadota; class Gammaproteobacteria; order Burkholderiales; family SG8-39; genus RBG-16-66-20. The sequence goes on from DATJXO010000087.1 coordinate 9,413, forward strand.
CGTCAAGCAATACATCCGCGCGGGGGACTGCATGCAGGTGCAGATCTCGCAGCGCAGCTCGCGCGAGTTCGACGCGCCGCCGCTCGCGCTCTACCGCGCGCTGCGCGGCCTGAATCCTTCGCCCTACATGTTCTATTTCGATTTCGGAGACCACCACGTCGTCGGCGCTTCTCCCGAGATCATGGTGCGCCGCGCGGGAGAGGCCGTCACGCTGCGCCCGATCGCCGGGACGCGGCCGCGCGGCGCCACTCCAGAGGACGATGCGCGCATCGCCAGGGAGCTGCTCGACGATCCGAAGGAGCGCGCCGAGCACGTGATGCTGATCGATCTCGGCCGCAACGACGTCGGCCGGGTGGCGGCGACCGGGTCCGTCCGCGTGACCGAGCGCATGGTGATCGAGCGCTATTCGCACGTCATGCACATCGTGTCCAACGTAGAAGCACGGCTTGCGGCCGGGCGCGACGCGATCGACGTCTTCAGGGCGAGCTTTCCCGCAGGCACGGTCACCGGCGCGCCCAAAGTGCGCGCCATGCAGATCATCGACGAGCTGGAGCCGGTCAAGCGCGGCGTCTACGCCGGCGCCGTAGGCTATCTCGGCTTCAACGGCGACATGGACGTCGCCATCGCGATCCGCACGGCGGTAGTGAAGGACGGCCGGCTGCACGTGCAGGCGGCGGCCGGCGTAGTCGCGGACTCGGTGCCCGAGTCGGAGTGGCAGGAGACGCTGCACAAGGCGCGCGCGCTGCTGCGCGCGGCGGAGGTGGCCGGCGCAGAGGTGGCACGACCCCTGGAGGCCGCCTGAAGGGCGGGTCGGCCATGATCCTGATGATCGACAACTACGATTCGTTCACCTACAACCTCG
>DATJXO010000088.1:0-2072 GCA_035500055.1 Burkholderiales bacterium
TGCGGCGGGTGGAAGGACTGGATGCGTTTCGCGGGGGCGTACTGGGTCATGGGATCGTTCTCCGGCATTCCGAAAGGGGCGTGCTCCGGGCGCGATTTCACGCGCACCGGGTTCTTGGCGCTGGCTTCGTTGATCACATCCTCCGAGCGGATGCGGCCCTGGGTGACGCGCTCGACTTCGCCCGCCCAGCGCGCGGGGACGTAGCCGGTCTTCACCCAGTGGTGCACCACCGCCCGGTCCAGCTGGAAGGCGCGCGCGACGTCGGCTTGGGTGCCGAAAATCTCGACGAGGCGCGCGGCGCAATCCATGCCGTGAATATTAGCCTGTCAAATTGAATTTGACAAGCCTGCATCAGGACTTCCGGGCGTCTTCCCTGAACTCGGCCGGCACCTTCGTGCCGCGGATGTGCTTCTTCCCCCAGCGCGCCACGGCGCCGAGCACGTACTCGAGATCGCGCCCCTTGTCCGTGAGCGCGTAGGCGTAGCGCACCGGCCGCTCCTGGTAGGGCTCCGCCACGACCAGGCCCGCCCGCGCCATCCTCTTCAGCCGGTCGGCCAGGATGTTGGTCGGGATGCCCTCGTCGGATTCGAGCAGCGCCTTGAAGGTATGCCGGCCGCGCAGCAGGTCCCGCACGACGAGCAGCGTCCACTTGTCGCCGGCCAGATCGAGCGCGCAGGCGGCGGGGCAGGAGGAGCGCCTTTTCATCTGTGGTATCTTACGCACTCACTTGCATTTTGCAAGTGACTAGCCCCGGCCGACCATGACCCAGCAAGCCCCATGACGTCGCGCTTACAGGATGGCGCCCTCGACCCGCTGCTCACGGTACCGATCCTGCCGACGCTGGCGCGGTTTGCGCTGCCGAACATGGGCGCGATGCTGGCGACGGCGCTGGCGGCAATCGCCGAGACGACCTATGTCGGCCAGCTCGGCGTGGCCTCGCTGGCCGGGATGGCGCTCGTGTTTCCGATGGTCATGCTGCAAATGATGCTGTCGGGCGGCTCCATGGGCGGCGGCGTGTCTTCGGCTGTAAGCCGCGCGCTCGGCGCCGGGGATGGGGCGCGCGCGAACGCGCTTGCCGTGCACGCGATGTGGATCGGGTTGTCGGCGGGAGCGTCGTACAGCCTGCTGATGCTCGCCTTCGGACCCGCCGTCTACGCGGCGCTTGGCGGCCGCGACGAGGCGCTGGCGCAGGCCGTCGCCTACTCGAACGTCGCGTTCACCGGGTCGATCGGGGTCTGGCTCATGAATACCTTCGCCTCGGCGATCCGCGGCTCGGGAAACATGCCGGTACCGTCCGCGACCTTCCTCGCCGTCTCCGCGCTGCAGGTCCTGGCCGGCGGCGCGCTCGGGCTGGGCTGGGGGCCGTTTCCCCGGCTCGGCATGGCCGGCGTCGCGGCCGGGCAGGTGATCGCGTACGCGGTGGGCACGATCTACCTGTACGCCCACCTGCGATCGAGCCGCTCGCGGATCCGGCTGCGGGCAAGCGCGACGCCGCTGCGCCGGGACCTGCTGCGCGACATCCTGAAGGTGGGTGCGCTCGCCTCCATCTCGCCGCTGCAGACGGTGGCGACGATCCTGATCCTCACCTGGCTCGTGGCGCAGTTCGGCGCCAACGCGCTCGCCGGCTACGGCATCGGCACGCGGCTCGAATTCCTGCTGATCCCCATCGCATTCGCCATCGGCGTGGCATCGGTCCCGCTCGTGGGCATGGCGATGGGCGCCGGCAAGATCGCGCGCGCCCGGCGCGCAACCTGGGCCGCGGCGGCCCTTGCAAGCGCGCTGCTCGGCGCGCTGGGGCTTGCGGTCGCGATCGCCCCCGACCTGTGGAGCCGCCGGTTCACGCAGGACCCGGAGGTGCTCGCGTCGGCCGCCCTCTACTTTCAATGGGCCGGTCCCTGCTACGGGCTGTTCGGCCTGGGGCTTTGCCTGTACTTCTCGTCGCTCGGCGCCGGCAAGGTCGGCGGCCCGGTGCTCGCGGGCACCCTGAGGCTCGCCGTGATCGCGCTGGGCGGGTGGGCACTCGCCGCCTCGAAAACGCCCTCGTGGACGATATTCGCGCTGGTCGCGCTCGG
>DATJXO010000089.1:0-23766 GCA_035500055.1 Burkholderiales bacterium
GCCCGACGATTTCAAGCTCCTGGTGCAGGAAGCGCACGCGCGCGGCCTCATGGTGCTGCTCGACGTGGTCTACAACCACTTCGGCCCCGAGGGCAACTACCTGCACGCCTACGCGCCGCAGTTCTTCAATCCCGCGCACCACACGCCCTGGGGCGCGGCGATCAACTTCGACGGCGAGATGAGCCGCACGGTGCGCGACTTCTTCGTCCACAACGCGCTGTACTGGGTCGAGGAATACCGCCTCGACGGGCTGCGCCTAGACGCGGTGCACGCGATCCGCGACGGCTCGAGCCCGGATATCGTGTGCGAGATCGGCCAGGCGCTGCGGCAGGGCCCGGGCGGCTCGCGCCACGTCCACCTGGTGCTGGAGAACGACGCCAACCGCGCCGCCTACCTCGAGCGCGGCGCCGGCGGCGCGCCGCGCTGCGCCACCGCGCAGTGGAACGACGACGTGCACCACGCGCTGCATGTCCTCGTCACCGGCGAGCGCGACGGCTACTACGCGGACTTCGCCGCCGCGCCGCTGGCGCGTCTCGGGCGCGCGCTCGCCGAGGGCTTCGCCTGGCAGGGCGAGCCTTCCGAGTTCCGCAACGGCGCGCGGCGCGGCGAGCCGAGCGGCCACCTGCCGCCCGCGGCCTTCATCTCGTTCCTGCAGACGCACGACCAGGTCGGCAACCGCGCCTTCGGCGAGCGCATCCACGCCCTCGCCGACGCCCGCCTGGAGCGCGCCGCGCTCGCCTGCCTGCTGCTCGCGCCGCAGCCGCCGCTGCTGTTCATGGGCGAGGAATGGGCCGCCTCGACGCCGTTCCTGTTCTTCTGCGACTTCGGCCCGGACCTGGCGCAGGCGGTCGCCGAGGGGCGGCGGCGCGAGTTCGCGCGCTTCGCCGCCTTCAGCCATGCCGAGGCGCGCGCGCGCATCCCCGATCCCGGCAGCGCCGCCACCTTCGCCGCCTCGAAGCTCGACTGGGCCGAGCGCGAGGCGCCGGCGCACCGCGCGCGGCTGGAGGAGATACGCGCCCTGCTCGCGATCCGCCGCCGCCACATCGCGCCACGCCTGGCCGGCGCGCGCGGCGGCGCGCAGCTCGAGATCCTCAACGGCGCGCTGCGCGTCGAGTGGACGCTCGGCGACGCCAGCCGCCTGCGCCTGCTGGCGAACTTCGGCGCCGAGCCCGCGCTGCTGCCGCCGCGCCTCGCCGGCGAGGCGATCTACGCGCTCGGCGCAAGCGACGCCGGCGCCGAGCTGCGCCTCGAGCCCGGCGGCGTGCACCTGGTGCTCGCCGCCCCGGATGCCTGAGCGGGACGACCTCGACGCGCTGTGCGCGGCGCACGGCATCGTGCGCGGCTACGAGGACGTCTGGGGGCGCCGGCACGAGGCGAGCGAGGCGGCGCTGCGCGGGCTGCTCGCCGAGCTCGCCGCCGGAGGCGAGCCGCCCGCCGCGCCGCCCGGGCCCCTCGAGCCGGCGCCGCCGCGCACCTGGCGGCCGCCGGCGATCGAGAACGGCGGGCGCGTCTGGGGGATCGCCGCGCAGCTGTACGCGCTGCGCAGCGAGCGCAACTGGGGCATCGGCGACTTCGCCGACCTCGGGCCGCTGCTCGAGTGGTGCGCCGCGAGCGGCGCCGCGGCGCTGGGCCTCAGCCCCCTGCACGCGCTGTTCGCGCACGACCCGGCGCGCGCGAGCCCCTACAGTCCCTGCTCGCGGCGCTTCCTGAATGCGCTGTACATCGCCCCGGACGCGGTGCCGGAGGCAGCGGCGGCAGAGGCGTTCGCGCAGTTGATCTCCAGCCCGCGCTTCGCCGAGGAGATCGGCAAGGCGAGGCAGAGCAAGCTCATCGACTACCCGGCGGTCGCGGCGCTCAAGTTCCGGGCGCTCGAGGCGCTGTACGCGGATTTCCGAGCACGCCACCTCGCGCGGGGCACCGACCGCGCGACCGCGTTCCGCGAGTTCCAGGCGCGCGAGGGCGAGGCGCTGCGGCTGCACGCGCTCTACGAGGCGCTGCAGGCGCACTTCCACGGCGCCGACCCCGCGGCCTGGGGCTGGCCGGCGTGGCCGGCGGCCTTCCGCGACCCGCGCGGCGAGGCCGCGCAGCGCTTCGGGCGCGAGCGGCTCGAGCGCGTCGAGTACTACGAGTACCTGCAGTGGCTCGCCGCGCAGCAGCTCGCCGCCGCCGGCGCGCACTCGGCGCGCCTCGGCCTCGGCGTCGGCCTGTACCTCGACCTCGCGGTCGGCGCGGACCGCGGCGGCTCCGACGTCTGGAGCGGGCAGGGGCTCTACGCGGCGCGCGCCAGCATCGGCGCGCCGCCGGACGACTTCAACCTGCGCGGCCAGGACTGGGGCCTGCCGCCGCTGCGCCCCGGTGCCTTGCGCGCCGCGCGCCACGAGCCCTTCGCGCAAGCGCTGCGCGCCGCGATGGCGCAGGCGGGCGCCCTGCGCATCGACCACGTGATGGGCCTGATGCGGCTGTGGTGGATCGCGCCGGGCGCCGAGCCGCGGGACGGCGCCTACGTGCGCTACCCGCTGGAGGAGCTGCTGGACGTGGTGGCGCGCGAGAGCCATCGCGGGCGCTGCCTGGTGGTGGGCGAGGACCTCGGCACGGTGCCGGGCGAGGTGCGCGAGGCGCTGGCGCGGCGCGGCGTGCTGTCGATGCGCCTGCCGTGGTTCGAGCGCGACGCGGCGGGCGAGCTGCGCCCGCCGCGCGACTTCCCGCCCGACGCGCTGGTCACGGCGAGTACCCACGACCTTCCGACCGTGGCGGGATGGTGGCAGGGGCACGACCTGCGGCTGCGGCGCGCGCTCGGATTGTTCCCCGACGACGGCGCGTTCGAGGCGCAGCTCGCCGAGCGCGCGCGCGACCGCGCGCGGCTGCTGCGCGCGCTGGCGCGCGAAGGCCGGGCGGTATCGCGCCCCGAGGCGCTCGCCGACGCGCTGCACGAGCAGGTCGCCGCCGCGCCCTGCGCCATCGCGCTGCTGCAGCTCGAGGACCTGCTCGGCCTGGTCGAGCAGGCGAACCTTCCCGGCACCGTGGAGCAGCATCCCAACTGGCGCCGGCGCCTGCCGGCGGACTGGCTGCGACGGCTGCAGAGCGAGCCGCTGCGACGGCTGGCGGCGCGCATCGGCGCGCTGCGCCGCGGAGCCCCGCGGTGATCCGCGCCACCCATACCTACCGCTCGCCGCTCCTGCGCGCGCGACGAGGCAGCTAGCGCGGCAGCTCGATCGAGGCCACCAGGCCGCCGCCGGGCGCGTTGCGCAGCGTGATGTCGCCGCCGTGCCAGCGCGCGATGTTGCGCGCGATGCTGAGGCCGAGGCCGATGCCGCCGCTGGCGAGATTGCGCGAGGCATCGAGCCGCACGTAGGGCTCGAACACGCGCTGCAGGTCGGCCTCGGGAATCCCGGGGCCGCGGTCGCTGACGCGGATGGTCAGGCGCGCGGGCGAGTCCTCCACTGTGATCGCGGCGGAGCCGCCGTAGCGCACCGCGTTCTCGACCAGGTTCTCGACCGAGCGGCGCAGCGCCTGCGGCTGGCCGAGATACGGCGCCGCGGCCGCGGCGCCGGTGGTCACCGCCTGGCCCATGTCGCGGCGGTCCTCGGCGATGCTCTCCACCAGCGCGCGCACGTCGATCGGCCGGCGCTCGGGCTCGGCGTCCAGGCCGCGGAAGAACTCCAGCGTCGAGCCGACCATGGCCTCCATCTCGTCGAGGTCGCGCTGCATGCGGGCGGCGGCGTCGCGGTCGGCGAGCAGCTCGGTGCGCAGCCGCAGGCGCGTGATCGGCGTGCGCAGGTCGTGCGAGATCGCGCCGAGCAGCCGGGTGCGGTCTTCGAGGTGCTGGCGCAGGCGCTGGCGCATGCGGTTGAAGGCGTCGATCACCGGCCGTATCTCGCTCGGGCCCGCGGCCTCGAGCGGCGGCCCGTCGAGCCCGGCGCCGGCCGCGTCCGCGGCGCGCGCCAGGCGCTGCAGCGGGCGCGCCATCATGTACCCGAACAGCCCCGCCAGCGCGAAGCAGGCGAGCGCGAGCAGCAGAAGCTGCGGCACCAGGGACTCGAGGCGGCTGAGCGGCTCCTGCGGCACTACCGCCGAGAACACCGCGTACGAGCCGTCCTCCAGGCCCACCTGCACGATGAGCGAGTAGGCATTCGGCAGCAGGAAGTAGAAATTGCGCGCCAGCCACAGCTCGAACGGCGTCGCCGCGGCGCCGTCGCCGGGGGCGAGCCGCGTGCGCGGCTGCGACGAGATCGCGACGCGCAACGGCCAGGGCGCGCCGATCTGGCGGCGCAGGATATCCTGGAAGGAGCGCGCGTAGCTGCTGTGCTCCTCGACGTGCTCCGCGACCGGCACCGGCCGGTCGCTGAGGAACACGCGCAGGTGGCGCCCGTCGACGGTCTCGACCACCTTCTGCCGCTCGGCGGCCGGCAGGCGGTTGAGGATGCGCGCGTTCTGCGCGATGCGCGCCGCGATCTGCACCGCCGCCAGGCGGTAGACGGAGCTGCCGCGGTCGAACAGGTTGAGCACCAGCGTCGCCGCCTGCGCCGCGAGCAGGCCCGCCGCGAGCACCAGCAGCGAGCGCCCGAACAGCGACGCCGGGACCAGCCGCATCAGGGTACGCGCTCTACCGCGGCGGCCAGCACGTAGCCCTCGTTGCGCACCGTCTTGATGATGCGCGGCTCGCGGCCCTCGTCGCGCAGGCGCGCCCGCAGGCGGCTGACCTGCACGTCGATCGAGCGGTCGAACGGCGCGCTCCCGCGCCCGAGCGCCAGGTCCATCAGGCGGTTGCGGTCGAGCACCCGGTTCGGGTGCTCGACGAACACCGACAGCAGCCGGAACTCGGCCCCGCTCAGGCTCACCACCACGCCGTCGGGCGCCACCAGCTGGCGCGTCGCCAGATCGAGCGTCCAGCCGGCGAAGCGCACCGCGTGCGCCGGGCCTTCCGGAGGCGGCAGCGCTCGCGTGCGCCGCAGCACGCTGTTGATGCGCGCCAGCAGCTCGCGCGGGCTGAACGGCTTCGCCAGGTAGTCGTCCGCCCCCATCTCCAGGCCGAGGATGCGGTCGACCTCGTCGGCGCGCGCGGTGAGCATGATGACCGGCAGCCTGGACCTCGCGCGCAGGTCGCGGCACAGCGCGAGGCCGTCCTCGCCCGGCAGCATGACGTCGAGCACCACCAGGTCCGGCCTCGCCTCCTCCAGCGCGCGGCGCATCTCGCGGCCGTCGGTGGCGACCGCGACGCGGAACCCGTTGCGCTCGAGGTATTCCCCGAGCAGGCCGCGGATGCCAGGATCGTCGTCGACTACGAGGATGCGCGCCGGACGTTCCATGGGCGCGCTATTTGGCACGCCAGCGCCACGAGCGTCAAGCCGCCTTGTAACGCCATGTAACGGCGGGACCCGCCGCAACAGTGCGCAACGCGGCCGCCGGTGGCCGACACAAAAATCCCGTGCCGCGACATCCCCGGCTTACACGCGCGGCGCCCAATGGCGCCGCAGTGACCGCAACCCCCGCAACCTCGCCGAACGAACCGAAAGGACCCCGCATGAAGACCCTGTTCGCAAGCCTGCTCGCCGCCGCGTTCGCCCTCGCCTGCGTCTCGACCTACGCCGCCGTGCCGGCGGCCGGCACCGCCGTGTACGACGAGGACTCGAAGGACGACTCGGCCAAGAAGCCGACCACCGACCAGAAGGACGACGAGGACAGCGACAAGAAGAAAAAGGACGACGACAAGTCCTGAGCTTTCACCGCAGCAGGCCGGAGGCGAAGCTCCCCCCGGAGGCTTCGCCTCCGGCGTTTTTCCTTTCCATTCCGGCGGGTTAGGATGCGGGTCGGGCCGCAACCGAAACCGCCTCCCTGACCGATTCCGACCGCCGCGCCGTCGCGGCGTGGCTTTTTGCCTGCGCTGCGCTCACCTTCGCCATCGTGGTGGTGGGCGGCATCACGCGCCTCACCGAGTCGGGCCTCTCGATCGTGGAATGGCAGCCGCTCTCGGGCGCGCTGCCGCCGCTCTCCGCGGCGGACTGGAACGCGCTGTTCGCGCAATACCGCGACTCGCCTCAGTACCGGCAGGTGTTCGCCGGCATGGGATTGGAGGGCTTCAAGCACCTGTTCTGGTGGGAGTACGCGCACCGCCTGCTCGGCCGCGTCGTCGGGCTGGTCTTTCTGCTTTCGTATCTGTATTTCCTGCTTCGCGGAAGGCTCCGCAGGGACCTGTCTCTCAAGCTCCTAGGAATATTCGTCCTGGGAGGGCTGCAGGGCGCGCTCGGCTGGTACATGGTGAAGAGCGGCCTGGTGCACGATCCGCGCGTCAGCCATTTCCGCCTCACCGCGCACCTGGGGCTCGCCCTCGCGATCTTCGCCGCAGAGCTCTGGATCGGACTCGGCCTTCTCCTCCATGGAACAAGACCCCTGCAAGGCAAATTCGAGCCCCTTGCGCTGGTCGTAGCGGCCACCGTCTACCTGATGGCGCTCGCGGGCGGCTTCGTCGCGGGACTGCGCGCCGGGCACGCCTACAACACCTTTCCGCTCATGAACGGGCACCTGGTGCCGCCGGAGACCTTCATGCTGACGCCGTGGTGGCGCAACTTCCTCTGGAACGTCGCCACGGTGCAGCTGGTGCACCGGAGCATCTTCTGGCTGCTGCTGATCCTGGTCCCGTGGCTCTGGCTGCGGCTGCGCCGCACCGGCGCGCGCGTCGCCGCGCACCACCTCCTCGGCATGTTCTTCGTGCAGGCCTCGCTCGGCATCGCGACGCTGCTGCTCGCGGTGCCGGTGCCGCTCGCCGCGGCGCACCAGGCGGGCGCGGTGCTGCTGTTCGCGACTGCCCTCTGGACCGCGCAGGCGGCGCGGGATCCGGCGCGCACGGCGCACGCCTGATGCGCGCGCTCGCCTTCGCGCTGCTCGCGCTCGCCAACCTGCTGTGGGCGGGCAACTGGGTGATCGGGCGGCTGCTGCGCGGCGCCTTCGACCCGGTGACGCTCAATTTCCTGCGCTGGGCGATCGCGATCGTGGTGCTGGCGCCCTTCGCCCTGCCGGCGCTGGCGGGTAAGGGTGCGGTGCTGCGCCGCAACACCGGGATCCTGCTGCTCATCTCGCTCGCCGGCGTGGCGGTGTTCCAGAGCCTGGTCTACCTCGGGCTGCGCACCACCACCACCGTGAATGCGGTGCTGCTCAACTCCTCGGGACCGGCCTTCATCCTGCTGTGCTCGTGGGCGATCGAGCGCGAGCACGGCACGCGGCGCCAGGTCGCCGGCATGCTGATCTCGCTCGGCGGGATCCTCGTCATCCTGTCGCGCGGCGAGCTGGCGAACCTGCTCGCGCTCGAGGTGCACCCGGGCGATGCCTGGATCCTGCTCGCGGTGCTGCTGTGGGGCGTGTACTCGGTCCTGCTCAAGCGCCGGCCGCCCGAGCTCGGCGGCGTCGCATTCCTGTTCGTGATCTCGGTCGCCGGCGTGCTGATGCTCGCGCCCTTTGCCGCGCTGGAGGCGCTGCGCGCACCGCCGCGCTGGCCGAGCGCCGCCGAGGCGGGCGGCGTGCTCTACATCGCGCTCGCCGCCTCGGTGTTCGCCTTCATCTTCTGGAACCGCGGCGTCGCGGTCGTCGGCGCGAACGCCGCGGGCTTCACGCTGCACCTGCTGCCCGCCTTCGGCACGATCCTCGCCATGATCTTCGCCGGCGAGTCGTTCCACGCCTTCCACGCCGTGGGCCTCGCCACCATTCTCGCCGGGGTCGCGATCGCCACGACGCGCGGCTCGCCGCTCGCTTTTCTCTCCAGGGCGGCGACCCGCACATGAAGGTCGCGGTCCTCGGCGCCGGGGCGGTCGGCTGCTACTACGGCGGCATGCTCGCGCGCGCCGGGCACCCGGTCACGCTGATCGGCCGCGCCGCGCACGCCGCGGCGATCGCTCGCGACGGGCTGCGCTTCGAGGGCCTCAAGTTCGACGAGCGCGTCCGCGTCGCCGCGACGACGGACCCGGCGGCGGTGGAGGGCTGCGACCTCGTCCTCTTCAGCGTCAAGTCGACCGACACCGACGCGGCCGCGGCGCAGATCGCGCCCCACCTCGCGGCATCCAGCCTCGTCCTCAACCTGCAGAACGGCGTCGACAACGCCGAGCGCATCCAGGCGCGCGTGCCCTGCCCCGTGATCCCGGCCGCGGTCTACGTCGCCACCGAGATGGCCGGCCCGGGCCACCTCAAGCACCACGGCCGAGGGGACCTGGTTATGGGGGTCTTGCCCGGGAGTGCCTTTCCCGTTTCCAGGAAAAATCTTGATGGCATAAAGAACCTGTTCGAGGCGGCCGGCGTCCCGGTCCGGATCTCGGACAACGTCGCGGGCGAGTTGTGGCAGAAGCTCGTCGCCAACTGCGCCTACAACGCGATCTCGGCGATCTCGCAGCTGCCCTACGGCGAGATGATCGCGAGCCCCGGCATCCGCGAAGTAATGCGCGACGTCGCGAGCGAGGTGCTCGCGCTCGCCGCCGCGAGCGGCGTGCGCATGGAAGGCGACGTGCTCGCCAACGTCTACCGCATCGCCGAGGCGATGCCGACGCAGTACTCCTCCACCGCCCAGGACATGGCGCGCGGGCGCCCCACCGAGATCGACCACCTCAACGGCTTCGTCGTGCGCCGCGGCGACGCGCTCGGCGTCCCGGTGCCGGCCAACCGCACGCTGTGGGCGCTGGTGAAGCTGCTCGAATCGAAGCGCACGGCAGCGTGACCGTTCACCGGCTTGCCCTGTGGAGGGGTATGATTCCCAGCATGACGCAACTTCTTGAGAAGGCGCTGAGCGAAGTCGCGAAGCTGCCGGATGCCGAGCAGGATGCCGTTGCGGCGATCCTGCTGCAGGAGATCGCCTCCGAGCAGCGATGGTCTGACGCATTCGCGAATTCGCAAGAACTGCTCGCCAAGCTGGCCAAGAAGGCCTTGGCAGAGCACGCGGCCGGCCGCACCAAGCTGCTGTAGCATCCGTGCGGTCTCATACGACCGCCGAGTTCCGGGAGTTGCTCGCAGCGGCACCGGAAACCATCCAGACGAAGGCGCAGTCCGCCTATCGGCTCTGGGCTGACAATCCCGCGCATCCATCGCTTCGTTTCAAGAAGGTCCACGCGACGCTACCCGTCTATTCCGTCAGGATAGATCTCGACTGGCGTGCGTTGGGTGTCCTTCAAGGGGACACCGTGGTCTGGTTCTGGATTGGAACCCATGGTGACTACGAGCGATTGCTTTCGAAGCTCTGAGACTCAGTGCCTCGTGGCCGAATCCACCGCCTCGGACCACCCGGAACATCTGAACACATCTCGCCCGATTTCGGGCTGGCCTCGCCTCTACGAGTCGCGCATCGCGACCGGCTGGTAGGCGCCGGGCTGCATCAGCACATTGAAGCTGATGCTGATGCGGTGCTCCTCGGAGAGGTTCGGATGCACGGAGTGCTGCACCGGCGAGGGCCACATCAGCAGCGTGCCGGCGCTCGGTCGCACCACGTGCGCGGGACGCGCGTCGGGCTCGACGCCGGCCGTGATCATGTCGGCGCCGGTGCGCGGGTCATAGAACGAGATGCAGGCCGGCCGCGATCGCGGGTCGTCGACGCCCGGCGGAGCCGCCGGCACGCGCACGTAGTACGTGCCGCTCAGGTAGGCCCACGGGTGCGTGTGCGGCGCGTGGTGGTCGCCGTAGCGGTTGACGTTGTACCAGCCGACGAGCTTCCAAGGCACCGGCCGCACGACGCCCGTGTGCTGCAGAAAGGAGCCGACCGTCTGCTCCACCTGCTGCTTCAGCCAGCGCACCGCCGGGTGCGAGCTCGCGAAGAAGCTCTGCTCCTGGAAGCGCGCCGTGAGGTCGGTTTCGCGCGCTTCCTGCGCGTAGATGTGCTCGATGAGGCCGGCGTTCGGCTGCTCGAAGCCGGGCAGCCGGCGGCTGACGAGCAGCGTCGGCCACAGCCCGCTGAACGCCATGCGCGGCGCGGCGCTCATCGGCCGCCCTCCAGCTCGACGCGCAACGCGACGCGCACCCACGGCGCGCGCGCGAGGTGGACGCGGCTGGTATGGCGCAGGTAGCCCGGCCACAGCATCAGCATCCCGGCGACGGGCGCCACGGTCCGGTTCTCGACGAAGTTGGGGTCGCCCGCGAGCGCGAGCGCATTGAAGCCGACGCGCGGGTCGTAGAACGAGACGTGGCTCGGCGCGCAGTCGCTGCGCAGGTGGTCGAGCTCCGGCGGCGGCGGCGCATTCACGAAATACAGGCCCGCGAGATACGCGCCGGGCTCGTTGCCGAGCTCGCGATACTGGCCGAAGCCGAGCGCCTCCAGCCGCCCGCTCAAGCGCCAGCGCGGCGCCGGCTCGACGCGCATCTTCTCGAACCACTGCCCGACCGCGGTGGCGATCCACCCGCGCAGCCAGGAGACCGCGGGATGCTCCGTCTCGAACAGGTTGCCTTCGACCCCCGGCGGCGCGGCGAGCTCCGCCAGCGCGCGGTTGTGCTCCTCGGCGCCGGGCAGCTGCAGCTGCCCGACCCACGTCGGCCAGAGCGGGAAGATGTCGTCCTGAGCGGCAGGCTCGCCCATCGTCGCCCGGCCTGCCGCCTCAGCCGCCCGGCTTGCGCTCTTCGCCCAGGCGCACCACGTTGGAGGCCTCGGCTTCGGGCGCCGGCGGCTCGAGCTCGGCCGCCTCGATCCTCTGGAAGGTCTGCGAGATCTTGCGGCTCGAGGTCTGCACGTCCTCGGCGTCCTGCTGCGCCTGGCGGATGTGGTCGGCAAGCTTCTTCATGCGCTCATCGAACCTGCGGAAGTCCTGGCCCAGGCGCACCAGCGCGTCGCGGATGATGTGGATCTGCTTCCTGGTCTCGACGTCCTTCAGCACCGCGCGCGCGGTATTGAGCACCGCCATCAGCGTGGTCGGCGACACGATCCAGACGCGCTTGCCGATGGCGTACTCGACCACCTCGGCGTGGTAGGCGTGGATCTCCGCGAACACGGCCTCCGCCGGCACGAACATCACCGCGCCGTCGGAGGTCTCGTTGGGGATGATGTACTTGCGCGCGATATCGTCGACGTGCTTCCTGACGTCGGCGCGGAATTGCTTCTGCGCCTGCGCGCGCTCTGCCTCGCCCGCCTGCGCATCGAACATGCGGTTGTAGTTCTCGAGCGGGAACTTGGAGTCGACCGCGACCAGCCCCGTGGGCGGCGGCAGCCGCAGCACGCAGTCGACGCGGTTGCCGTTGGAAAGCGTGTACTGCATCGCGAAGGCCGCGGTCGGCAGGACGTTCCGGACCAGCGCCTCAAGCTGCACCTCGCCGAAGGCGCCGCGGGTCTTCTTGTCGCCGAGCAGCTCCTGCAGGCTCACCACGCTGCCGGTGAGCGTCTCGATCTTCTTCTGCGCCTCGTCGATGGTGGCGAGGCGCTGCATGACGTTGACGAAGGTCTCATTGGTCTTCCTGAACCCCTCGTCGAGGCGCTCGTTGACGCGGCTGGAGATCTGGTCGAGCCGCTGGTCGAGCTTGCCGGAGATCGATTCGCGCAGCTCGTTGAGGTGGCCGCCGAGGCGGTCGCCCTGCTTCGACAGTCCGTCATGCAGGTCGGCGAGCATCTGGCGGTGCTTTTCCTCGAGCGTCGCCTGGAGCCTGAAAGCGAAGAAGACGCCGAAGGCGAGAACCACCAGTGCGACGATCAGCGCGGCCTCGGCCATGCGGGATTCTAGCCCCGCGCCAGCAGCGTCAGCGTGCGCGCGGCCGGGTCGATCTCCACGGTTGCGCCGTGCGGCACCTGCGCGGTGACGTCGCCCTCGAAGCCGACCAGCATCGAGACGTCGCCGAACGCGGCACCCTGCACCAGGATCGGGTTGACGCTGTTCAGCACGATCGCGAGCGGCACCAAGCCTCGCGAAGCCATCTCGTGCAGCATCCACGCGGTGGCGACCCCGCCCTTCGCGGTGTCGAGCACCAGCACCTTCCCGGCGTACGACTGCCCGGCGAGCTTGTGCGAGGCGCGCGAGAACACGCCCCTGATGCGGTCGAGGTCGTAGCGCGCGGAGAAGCCGTCGAGCGCCACCAGCGCCTCGCCGCGCACCTTGCGGCCGATGCCGTGCCGGGCGGCGAGGACCGTCACCGCAGCCTGCCCTTTTCGGCCGCCTCTACGCAGCGCTCCATCGAGGCGAGCAGCGGCACGTAGCCGTAGCCGCCGAGGATGTTGACCAGCTTGACGCTGTTGGTGGCGAGCCGCTTCCAGCCGTTCGCCTCGGCGATCTCGCGCGCGTAGGACTGGTAGAAGCACATGCCCGAGAGCACGTGGCCGCCCGCGTCCTCTATCTTCTTCGTCAGGCCGAAGCGGTCCGAGTCGGGCTTCACCTGCGGGCTGGTCACGGCGAGCAGCGGCCGCACGAAGCGCCGCCCGTCGCACAGCGCGGCGAGCTCGAGCAGCTCATAGAGCGAGAGCTGCGGCGCCGAGAACACCACCACGTCGACCTCTTGCCGGCCAGCGTAGGCCGACTGCAGCGCATCGATATCCGATTTTTCTATTTTTCTGAATTCTTTCAATGCAGACCCCCCCGATTCGGAGGCCTCCGGAGTCACCCCGGCAAGGTGATACATCGCGATCGAGCCGAAGCTCGCCATCGCCGCGCCGAAGTGCTTGAGCGCGTCCGAGCCGGGCGCGGTTTCCAGCCCCTCGAGGTAGGGCACCGCCCAGTAGTTGCCCGCGACGCGGCCGACGAGGCCGCCGAGCGCGCCCCATTCGTTCAGCGTCGCCGGCTGGAACGCCGCGCGCAAGCGCAGCGTGGCGCGGCGGCACGCGTCGAGGTGGAAGCCGTAGCGCGGCGTGCGCCCGGTGAGCCCCGCCGCCACCGCGGACGGGCCGCCCTCGAAGTTCGAGCGCGCGCCGCACACCGAGTTTGCGTAGATCACCACGCCGGTGTCGCCGAAGGCGACGCGCTCGCCGCGCGCCGGCGCCTGGATCGTCTGGTAGTTGATGCAGGTGTCGGTCATCAGCACGCCGAGCGCCCGGAACGCCTCGATCGCGCGCCGCTCGAGGCCGGCGACGTGCCCCGGCTGCTTCAGCACGCCCGCCTTGGCGAAGTCGGTGCCGCGCGGGTCGGTGATCGTCGGGACGCGCACCCGGCCCTGCTTCGCCCCGAGGCCCTCGAGCCAGGCGACGCCCGCCTGGCCCAGGCTCTCGGTGTCGGCCATGACGTGCGCCTGCGTCACCTCCACGAAGTCCGCGGCGCCGAAGAACTCGCCCACCTTCACCTGGTGCTCGATCGCCGCCTGCGCCGCGGCGCCGAGCTCGCCGGCCGCCATCGCGCGCTCGAGGTCGTTCAGCTTCATCGCGGCACTATACCGAGTCGCGCAGCGTGAGCGCCGGCGAGGCCGACAGCACCTTGCGCGCCGACAGCCAGGCGTTGAGCGAGAGCAGCAGCACGCCAGCGAGCGGCCCGGAGATCCACAGCGCCGCGCTCGGCGGCAGGTCGAGGTCGAAGATGCGCTTCGCCAGCAGCTGCCCGATGGCGGCGGCGCCGACCGCCGCCAGCAGCCCGGCGACCAGGCCCATCGCCAGGAACTCGACGCGCTGGCTGCCGCCGACCTGCGCGCGCGAGGCGCCGTAGACGCGCATCACCGCGGCCTCGCGGCGGCGCTCGTCCTCGGTCGCGAGCAGCGCCGAGTAGAGCACCAGCAGGCCGGCGCCGAGCGCGAACAGGAACACCACCTGCACGGCGTTGATCACCTGGCCGATGACGGCCTGCGCCTGGCGGAGCGCGGCGCTGACGTCGACCAGCGTCAGGTTGGGAAACGCCGCCGTCAGCTGGTCCATCGCCCGCGCCTGGGCGGGGTCGACGCGGAAAGCCGAGATGTAGCTTGCCGGGTAGTCCGCGAGCAGCCGCGGCGGCGCGATGACGAAGAAGTTCACGCGCATCGAGTCCCAGCGCAGCTTGCGCAGCGAGGTGATGCGCGCGCTGAAGGACTGGCCGCCGACCTTCCAGGTGAGCGTGTCGCCGAGCTTCCAGCCCAGCGTCTTCGCGATGCCCTCCTCGACCGACAGCGCCTTGTCGCCCGGCGAGAACCAGCTCCCCCCGGCGAGCGTGTTGTGCGAGGGCAGCCGCTCGGCGTACGACAGGTTGAACTCGCGCTCCACCAGCCGCTTGGCGCGCTCGCCCTCGTAGTCGGCCTCGGACACCGGCTTGCCGTTCACCGCGACCAGGCGCCCGCGCACCATCGGGTCGAGCTCCGGCACCGGCAGGCCGTGGCCGGCGAAGAAGCGCTTCAAGCCGTCCACCTGGTCGGGCTGCACGCCGAGCAGGAAGCGGTTCGGCGCGTCCGGCGGCGCGCTGCGGCGCCAGGCGTCGACCAAGTCGTTGCGCGTGAAGGTGAGCAGGAGCACCGCGGTGAGGCCGAGCGCGAGGCTCGCCACCTGCACCGCGTTGCCGCGGGCATGCCGCCGCAGGTTGGCGAGGCCGTAGCGCAGCGCGAGGTTCGCGGCCGCGAACCGGCGCGCGGCGAGCCCTGTCGAGAGCAGCCTCAGGCTCAGCCAGGCGACCACGGCGAAGCACGCGACGGCGGCGCCGAAGCCGCCCACCACCAGCACGCCGAGCTGCACGTCGCCCGCCTGCCAGATGAGCAGCCCCGAAAGCGCCGCCAGCCCCGCGACGTAGCTGGCGAGCGTGCCGCCGCGCGCGGCGCCGGCCTCGCGGCGCAACACGCGCACCGCGGGCACGTTCTTCAGCTGCACCAGCGGCGGCAGCGCGAAGCCGAGCAGCAGCACCAGGCCGACGAGGAATCCCTGCGCCGCGGGCAGCGGCGAAGGCGGCGGCAGCTCGGCGCGCAGGATGCCGCCGAGAATCTCCGCGACGAGGAATTGGGCGGCGCAGCCGGCCAGCGTTCCGATGCCGGAGGCAATGATTCCGAGGATGAGAAACTCGAGGCCGAAGACCCCCAGCAGCCGGCCCTGCGTCGCGCCGAAGCAGCGCATGACCGCGCAGCCGTCCAGGTGGCGCTCGACGAAGCGGCGCGTGCCCAGCGCGATGGCGACCCCCGCGAGGATCGCGGCGAGCAGCGCCGTGAGGCCGAGGAAGCGCTGCGCGCGCTCGATCGCGTTGCGCACCTCGGGACGGCCGCTCTCCAGGTTGTCGACGCGCTGGCCGCGCTCCAGATGGGCGCGCGCCCAGCGCTCGAGGGACGCGATCGCGGCGCGCGGCCCCGCGGCGTAGAGGTGGTACCAGGCGCGGCTGCCGGTCTGCATGAGGCCGGTGGCCGGCAAGTCGGCGAGGTTCATGAACAGGCGCGGCGCCAGGTTGAAGAAGCCGGTGCCGCGCTCCGGCTCGAGGGTCACCACCGCGGCGACCTCGAACGTCTTCTCGCCCAGCCGCAGCCTCGAGCCGACCGGCGCGCCGAGCGCGGTCACCAGCCGCTCCTCGATCCACACCGTGCCGGGCTTCGGCCCGGTCTCGGCCGGCGCGTCGGGCGCGTTCAGCGCCGGCGCGATGCGCAGCCGGCCGCGCAGCGGGTAGTTCCCGGTCACCGCCTTGATCCCGGCGAGCTGCGAGCGCTCGCCGCAGGCCGCCATGCTGATGAAGGTGACGGCGCGGGCGCGCTGCAGCCCGCGCCGCGCGATCTCGCCGGCGACGGCCGGCGCCCAGGGATGGTCGGAGACCAGCACCAGGTCGGCGCCCAGCAGCTGGTGCGCGTCGCGCACCAGCGCGCGGCTGACGCGGTCGGCGAAGAAGGCGACGCTGGAGATGCTCGCCACCGCGACCACGATCGCCGCGGCCAGCACGCGCAGCTCGCCGGCGCGCCAGTCGCGCGCGAGCATGCGCCAGGCGAGGCTCATGCCGCGACGATCCTGCCGCCGGCGAGGCGCACCTGGCGCGCGCAGCGCCGCGCCAGCGGCTCGTCGTGCGTCACCAACACCAGCGTGGTGCCGAAGCCGCGGTTCAGCCCGAACAGCAGCTCGATCACGCCGGCGCCCGCCTCGGCGTCTAGGCTGCCGGTCGGCTCGTCGGCGAACAGCAGCTTCGGCCGCACCGCGAAGGCTCGCGCCAGCGCGACGCGCTGCTGCTCGCCGCCCGACAGGTGCTTGGGATAGTGCGAGGTCCTCTCCGCCAGGCCGACGCGCGCAAGCACCTCGCGCGCGGCTTCGGCCGCGTCGCGCCGGCCGGCCAGCTCCAGCGGCAGCATGACGTTCTCCAGCGCGGTGAGCGCGGGCAGCAGCTGGAACGACTGGAACACGAAGCCGACGGCGCGGCCGCGCAGCCCGGCGCGCGCGTCCTCGTCGAGCGCGAACAGGTCGGCGCCGTCGAGCGTCACCGTTCCCGCGCTCGGCGTGTCGAGGCCGGCGAGGATCGCGAGCAGCGTCGACTTGCCCGAGCCCGAGGCGCCGAGGATCGCCACCGCCTCGCCCGCCGTGACGGCGAGGTCGATATCCCGCAGAATGACGAGGTCGCTATCGCCGCTGCGGACCGTCTTGCCGATGCCTCGCGCCCTGAGAATCGCTGCTTCGCTGCTGTTCATGTCGGTGGCGTTTGCGGCCTCGGCCGCCTCGGGCACGGTGCTGGTGTACGGCGACAGCCTCTCGGCCGCCTACGGCATGCCGGAGCGGCTCGGCTGGGTGGCGTTGCTGGCGGAGCGGCTGAAGCGCGAGCGACCGGATTATAGCGTCGCCAACGCGAGCATCTCGGGCGAGACCACGGCCGGCGGCCTCGCGCGCCTCGCCAAGACGCTCGAGCGCACGCACCCCGCCGTGGTGATCCTCGAGCTCGGCGCCAACGACGGCCTGCGCGGCCTGCCGCCGGCGGCGATGCGCAAGAACCTCGCCGCGATGATCGAGCGCGCGAAGAAGTTCGGCGCCCGGGTGCTGCTGGTCGGGATGCGGCTGCCGCCGAACTACGGCCCGGACTATACGCGCGCCTTCGAGCGCGCCTACGCCGAGGCGGCGCGGGAGGAGCGCGTCGCGTTCCTGCCGTTCCTGCTCGAGGGCTTCGCCGAAAAACAGGACCTGTTCCAGGCCGACCGCATCCATCCCACCGACGCGGCGCAGCCGCGCGTGCTCGCCAACGTCTGGAAGGCGCTGCTGCCGCTGCTCGAGTAGAAGGCCGAGGCGGGTGCCTCGCGCCGGGCGCTTCAGCCTTCGTCCCAGATCCTGTCCGTCAGGGGCAGGTCGCGGAGCTCCGCGGCGCCGAGCGGCCGGTCCGGCGCAATGCCGATCGACTGCAGCAGCGCCGCGAGCTGCCGGACGTGCTGCGCCGAATGCCACACGGTGCGCTCGAGCATCTCGTGCCGGCTGGTGCGCCCGAAGTAGGTCTCGACGGCTTGCCCGAAGTCGGCCTCCGCGGCGCCCGCCCACCAGCGCTCGAACCGCGCGCGCACGGCCTCGCCGAAGGCGGCGATCGACGCGCTCGTCGCCATGTCGTCGGGCGGCGGGGCGACGAGGGTCTCGTATTCGAGGCGCCTGCCGGTTTCTTCCATTTCCAGGAACGCGATCGGGATCTGGAACACGTGGTGCGCGAGCACGCGCCAGGAGCGCGGCCGATTCGGCAAGGTGTTGCCGAGCACCGCATCCGGGAACTGGCGCACCAGCCGCGCCGCGGTGGCGAGCACGGCGCTCGCGCGCCCGGCCAGCGCCGCAGGGGCGAGCACCGGGCCGGCCGCCTCGTTCAGCCCGAGGAAGCCGACGACGTCCGAGATGACCTGCGCATAGACGAACCGGCCGCCGCGCGCCACCACCGGCAGCGAGCGAGCGCCCAGCGCGCGCAACGCCGCCATGCCCTCGTCGCTTTCGAGGACGTTGATCGACTGGAACTCGATCCCACGGACCGAGAGAAACTCCTTGAGCCGGAGACAGCTGGTTCAGTGCGGCTGCCAGTAGACCTGGATCGGTGCGCTCATCGGCGAGAGTCCTGTGGGCGGAAGCGGGAGTGTACCTCGCCGCTGCCGCAGCGTGGCCTGGGTCTGCGAGCTAGACGACGGTCAGGCGCGCCGCCCCGGCGGCGAGCCGCCCGATCGCGCGCGCCTGCCCGAAGCCCTGCCGCGCGAACTCGGCGAGCGCCGCCTGCTCCGCTTCCGGCGCGCACGCCACCAGCAGCCCGCCGCTGGTCTGCGGGTCGGTCAGCAGCTTCTGCTTCCAGGGCTCGAGTCCCGCGGGCAGCGCCACGTCCTTGCCGTAGCCCTTCCAGTTGCGGTCCGAGGCGCCGGTGGCCACGCCCTGGCGCGCCCACTCCAGCGCCTCCGGGATGATCGGCAGGGAATCGAACTTCACCTCGCCCCGCAGCCCCGAGCCGCGCAGCATCTCGAGCAGGTGCCCGGCGAGGCCGAATCCGGTGACATCGGTGAGCGCGTGCACGCCCGGCATCGCCGAGAGCGCCTCGCCCGGCGTGTTGAGCTTGGTCGTCGCGTCGATCATCGCCCCGTAGCCGGCCTCCGACAGCCTGCCCTTCTTCAGCGCGGCGGAGAGGATGCCGACGCCGAGCGGCTTGCCGAGGACCACCGTGTCGCCCGCCTTCGCGGTGCTGTTCCTCTTCACCCGTTCCGGGTGCGCGAGGCCCAGGGCGACCAGGCCGTAGATCGGCTCCAGCACGTCGATCGAGTGCCCGCCGGCGACCGGGATGCCCGCCGCGGCGCACACCGACGCGCCGCCGGCGAGGATCCTGCCGATCACCTCGAGCGGCAGCTTCTCCAGCGGCATGCCGACCAGCGCCAGCGCGAAGATCGGCTTCGCGCCCATGGCGTAGACGTCGGAGAGGGCGTTGGTCGCCGCGATGCGGCCGAAGTCGTACGGATCGTCGACGATCGGCGTGAAGAAGTCGGTCGTCGCGACCAGCGCCTGCTGCGCGTTCAGCTGGTAGACGGCCGCGTCGTCCGCGGTCTCGGTCCCAACCAGCAGCTCCGTCGGCAGGCCGCGGATCGGCGTCGCCGCGAGCAGCTCCGACAGCACCGCGGGCGCGATCTTGCAGCCGCAGCCGCCGCCGTGGCTGAACTCGGTCAGGCGGATCTTGCTCTTCATCGCGGCCGACATGGATTTCCTTTCACCCCACCCGCATTCTAGTCGAGCGCGCAGGTCCGGAAGCCGGAGAACACGTCGGCCCGGTCCGGGGTGTAGAAGTTGCGGAACTGCGGGCGCACCAGGCGCGGCGCAGTGGCGAAGCTCGCCCCGCGCAGCACCTTGTGCGTGCGGAACCAGGGCTGCGAGTAGTCCTCGTAGGGATCGGCGCTGAAGCCGGGATACGGACCGAAGCTCGATGCGGTCCATTCCCAGACGCCGCCCGGCGCGATGCGCCCCGCGCCCGCGGCAAGCTCCCATTCGGCCTCGGTCGGCAGCCGGCGCCCGGCCCAGCGGCAGTACGCCTGCGCCTCGTCCCAGCTCACGTGCCGCAGCGGCGCGTCCGGCTCGAGCGAGAGCCAGCGGTCGAAGCGCCGCTCGCGCCACGCGCCGCCCTCCTTCCTCCAGTAGCGCGGCGCGGCGCCGCCCGCATCCACGAAGCGCAGGTACTCGGCGTTGGTCACAGGGGCGGAAGCGATCCTGAACCCGGGTACGCGAACCTCGTGCGCCCACTTCTCGTTGTCGAACACGAAACCGCCGCTCTTTTCGGAGCCGAGGCGGAATTCGCCGCCTTCCACCTCAACGTCGCCCCCCGAATGCCCTTTGATGGAAGAAGCAACTCCTTCAGGCTCCGCATAGCCGAGCGTCTGGCGCGTGTAATGGAACGCCTCGGCATGCATGTCCTCGTGGAATGTCGCAAGGCGCACGAAATACTGCAACAGAGGGTTCTCCGCCTCGCGCGCGAGCCGCGCGCGCACGCGCTCGAGGACTGCTTCGCCGTACGCGCGCGTCGCGCGCAGGCCCGGCAGCGGCAGGGCCCAGCGCGTGTCGTGCGCGACGGCCGACGAGTCGTAGAGCGCGTCCGCCCCGGGCAGCATCGACCCGCCAAGCGAGCCATCGGCGCGTTGGCGCAGGCACCAGCGCTCCTGGAACCACGCCACGTGGCCGATCTCCCACAGCGGCGGGTTGACGATCGGAAGCTTCGGCCCCAGCAACCGCCCGCCGTCGAGGTCGCTCGTGACGGCGAGCGCCCGCGCGCGCGCGTCGACGAGATCGCGCTCCAGCAGCGCCGGGTCGGCGAGCGCGGGAGGCTCGGCTAAGATCCCCACCGGATCCAGCCATGCGACGCATCGCGATCGTCACGCCGGCCCGTCCCGGGACGCGCACCGGCAACTTGCACACCGCGCAGCGCTGGGCGGCGATGCTGCGCAGCGGCGGCGGCCGCGTCTCGGTCACGACCGGCTGGGACGGCGGGCCGGCCGACGGCATGATCGCGCTGCACGCCCGCCGCAGCCACGCCTCCGTGCTGCGCTTCAGGGCGCGGCGCCCTTCCGGCGGCCTCGTCATTGCGCTCACCGGCACCGACCTCTACCGCGACCTGCCCCGCTCGGCCGAGGCGCGCCTCTCGCTCGCGCACGCGGACCGCATCGTGGTGCTGCAGGACGAGGCGAAACGCGCCCTCGCTCCGGCCCTGCGCCGCAAGACGCGCGTCGTCTACCAGTCCTCCGACACGCGGCTGCGCCACGCGCCGCCCGCGCGCGTCTTCCGTGTCGCGGTCGCCGGCCACCTGCGCGAAGAGAAGGACCCTTTCCGTGCCGTGCGAGCGCTGGCGCACCTCCGGCGCGAGAACGTGGAAGTGGTTCACATAGGAAAAGCCCTGAGTCCCCAAATGCGGCGCGAGGCGCGCCGCTGGATGCGCCGCGAGCCGCGCTATCGCTGGCTCGGCAGCGTGCCGCACCACGCCGCGCTCGGCTGGATCGCGGCGAGCCACGTGCTGGTGGTCAGCTCGCGCATGGAGGGCGGCGCCAACGTGATCAGCGAGGCGGTGCGCATCGGCACCCCGGTGCTCGCCTCGCGCATCGCGGGCAACGTCGGCATGCTGGGGCGCGGCTATCGCGGCTACTACGCGCCGGGCAATGCGCGCGCGCTGGCGCGCCTGATCGGACGCTGCGTCGCGGAAAGCGGATTTCACAGCCTGCTTCGCTCGCAGGCGCGGCGCCGGCGGCCGCTCTTTTCGCCGGCCGCGGAGCGGCGCGCGCTGCGCGCGGTGGTGGCGGAGGCCGCGGCCCCCCGCCGGTAGCCGGTCACCTCAGCAGCTCGTCGATACGGGCGCGCGCGGCCGGCTCGTCCCAGTCGAGCATGCCCTGGTGCACGTAGCGGATGCGGCCGTCGGTTCCGACCAGGTAGCTCGCGGGCACGATGCGCACCCCCCAGGCCCTCGCCGCATGCGCGCCGGTGTCGAGCAGCGTCGGCAGCGCGAGCGGCATTTCCTCGAGGAAGCCGCGCACGCGGCTGCCGGGCTCGTCGACGTCGACCGCCAGCACCTCGAAGGCGCGCCCCGCCATCCCGGCGCGCAGCTTCTCGATCGACGGCAGCTCCTCGCGGCAGGGACCGCACCAGGTGGCCCAAAAGTGCACCAGTACCACCTTGCCGCGGAAATCGCCGAGGCGGCGGACCTGCCCCTGCAGGTCCTGCAGCTCGAGCGGCGGCGTGGCGCCGCCATCCCAGGGCTTGAAATCGGCCGCCCCCGCGGCGGCCACCCAGGCCGCCGCGGCGAGCGCCGCGAGCCGCCGCACTAGTCGAGCGCCCCCTGCGAGACGATCTTGTACTTCACCGACGCCGGATCGAGCTGGTCGCGCCGCTCGCCGCCGCTCTCGGCGTTCACGTACATCAGGTACGGCAGGCGCGGCCCGCGCGACCCCGGCAGCGCCACGTCGTGCCCCATGTTGTAGGCGAGCCAGTTCATCTCCCAGCTGCCGAAGAGCCGCTTGCGCGCAGCCGCCACCTTGGGGTTGTCGATCGCGAGGTGCCCGGGCGGCTCTTCCAGCATCACCTTGCGCACGTCGGCGGGATCGACCGGCACCCAGCCGTAGCCCTCGGCGAAGAACATCGCGCGGCAGTGCTGCGCCTTGCTGATGTCCGGCGAGCCCGCGCCGAGGCTCTTGTAGCCGTACTTCGACGGCGCGACGCGCACGCCGTAGACGTCGCGCGCCGGGATGCCTGCGGCGCGCGCCAGGCCGACGAACATCGTGTTCAGGTCGCCGCACTTGCCGCCGTAGTTCTTCGCCTCCAGCATGCTCTTGATGTCGCCCCAGCCGCAGCCGCGCGTCTTCGGGTCGCGGTAGGTGTTCTCCACGACCCACTCGTAGATCGCGCGCGCCTTTTCGACGTCGGTCTTCGCGCCCTTGGTCACCTCATGCGCCGTGTCCCGCACGATGCCGTCGGTCGGGATCAGCTCGGTCGGTGCGGTATAGAAGGCGCGGTCGGCCGCGGACAGCCGCTCGGCCGAATCCGCCGGGCGGCTCAGGTCGGTCACTGCCTCGCGCGTCATGAAGCGGCTCGTCACCTCGATCGCCGGCTTGGCCTCACCCCCGCGCCAGGCCGCGTGCACCATGGTCAGCCCGTATTTGCCGTCCGCCGCGATCTCGGCGCGCAGCGCGTTCCCGGACCAGCTGCTGCCGATGTTCTTGAACCACGGCGTGTCGATCGACAGCGGCAGCGGGATCCAGGCCTGGGTCAGGCCCCGGGGATCGGCCACATCGACGTGCGTCGTGACCTGATAGGTGGTCCAGACGTCCGCGGCGGGCGCGCCGCGCCAGGGCAGCGCCGAGGCTGCCGCCGCGGTGCCGGTCGAGACGAGAAATTTCCTGCGGTCCATGAGGGCTCCTTCGGTAAGAGTTGGAATCATACGCCCGCCCAAAGACCGCGAACGCGCGCGCCGGGCCGTCTATTCCCGACGGCGCGTAAAATCGCGCCGGTGAAGCGGGAGCACCACGGCTCGATCGCGATCGGGCGCGCCGGCGAAGTGGCGCGGTTCGACGCCATCCTCGACGCGCGCTCGCCGGCCGAATTCGCCGAAGACCATATCCCGGGCGCGGTTTCCTGCCCGGTCCTCGACGACGAGGAGCGCGCGCGCGTCGGCACGCTCTACAAGCAGGTCTCTCCCTTCGAGGCGAGGAAGCTCGGCGCCGCGCTGGTGGCGAAGAACATCGCGCGCAGCATCGAATTGCATTTCAGCGACAAACCGAAGTCCTGGCGCCCGCTGGTCTATTGCTGGCGCGGCGGCAAGCGCTCGGGCGCGCTGGCGCACGTGCTGCGCGAGGTCGGTTGGGACGCGGCCACGCTGGAGGGCGGCTACAAGGCGTACCGGCGCCACGTCGTCGAGTCGCTCGCCGCGCTGCCCGGCCGGCTGTCGTTCAGGGTGGTGCACGGCGCTACCGGCAGCGGCAAGAGCCGGCTGCTCGGCGCGCTGCGCGCGGCCGGCGCGCAGGTGCTGGACCTTGAGGCGCTCGCCGCGCACCGCGGCTCGGTGCTGGGAGGCCTGCCCGACCGCCCGCAGCCGTCGCAGAAGGCGTTCGAGAGCCTGCTGCTGCGCGAGCTCTCGGCCTTCGACCCGCGGCGCCGCATCTACGTGGAGGGCGAGTCGCGCAAGATCGGCCAGCTGCAGGTGCCCGAGGCGCTGATCGCCCGCATGCGCGAGAGCGAGTGCGCGGTACTCGAGACCGGCCTCGAGGTACGCGTGGGGCTGCTGATGGACGAGTACCGGCACTTCTTCTCCGATCCCGCGGCGCTCGCGGCGCAGCTCGAGTGCCTGGTGGCGCTGCACGGCCGCCAGCGCGTCGAGGGCTGGAAGGCGCTGGCCGCGGCCGGCGCGTGGCCGGCGCTGGTGGCGCGCCTGCTGGAGGAGCACTACGATCCGGCCTACCGGCGCTCGTCGCAGCGCAATTTCGCGCGGCTGCGCGAAGCGCGCGTCGTGCAGCTCGCGTCCGGCGGCG
>DATJXO010000090.1:0-5673 GCA_035500055.1 Burkholderiales bacterium
CGCGATCTCGCCGTCGCTCCACAGCGCCACGGAGCACCATTCGGTCGAAGTCTCGAGGGCCGCGAACCGCATCGCGCGATTGTAGTAGGTTAGAATTTTCCCATGATGAAAAACGCCTCAGAACATTCTATTGCGGTCATCCCGGGAGACGGCATCGGCCGCGAGGTGATGCCGGAAGGCGTGCGCGTGCTCGAGGCGGCCGGCGCGCGCCACGGCATCGCGTTCAAGTGGCAGGAATTCCCCTGGAGCTGCGACTGGTACAAGGCGCACGGCAGGATGTGCCCCGAGGACGCGCCGCAGATCCTGCGCGGCTTCGACGCGATCTACTTCGGCGCCGTCGGCAACCCGGCGATCGTCCCCGACCATGTCTCGGCGTGGGGACTGCTGATCAACTTCCGGCGCTGGTTCGACCTCTACGTCAACCTGCGCCCGGTGCGCCTGTTCGAGGGCCTGCCCTGCCCGCTCGCCGGCCGGAAGCCCGGCGACATCGACTACTACGTCATCCGCGAGAACACCGAAGGCGAATACGGCGGGGTGGGCGGCCGGGTCTTCGAAAATACCGAATATGAAGTCGTAATGCAGCAGTCCGTGTTTTCGCGCCGCGGCGTCGATCGCATCATGAAGTACGCCTTCGAGCTGGCGAGGACGCGCAAGCGGCACGTCACCTCGTGCACCAAGTCGAACGGCATCTCGATCACCATGCCGTACTGGGACGAGCGGTTCGCGCAAATGCGCAAGAAGTATCCCGAGGTGAAGGCGGACCAGTACCACGTCGACGGCCTGTCGATCCAGATGGTGCTCAACCCGGATCGCTTCGACGTCATCGTCGCCTCGAACCTGTTCGGCGACATCCTCTCCGACCTCGGGCCGGCCACCGCCGGCACCATCGGCATCGCGCCCTCGGGCAACATCAACCCCGAGAAGACCGCGCCGTCGATCTTCGAGCCGGTGCACGGCTCGGCGCCGGACATCGCCGGCCGCAGGATCGCCAACCCGATCGGTCAGATCTGGTCGGGCGCGCTGATGCTCGAGTACCTCGGGCACCCCGAGGCCGCGGCCGACGTGGTGCGCGCCATCGAGCGCATCGTGCGCGAGGGCCCGCACACGCCTGACATGAAGGGCAAGGCGGGCACCGCCGAGGTCGGCGCGGCGGTCGCCGACGCACTGCGCGGCCTGTCCAAGAAGGCGGCTTGAAGACCTACCGCGTCGCGGCGATCCCGGGCGACGGGATCGGCAACGAGGTCGTCCCCGCGGCAATCGAAGTGCTCGACGCGCTGGCGGCGCGAGAGGGCTTTTCGCTGCAATTCGAAACCCTGGACTGGAGCTCGCAGCGCTACTTGCGGACCGGCGCGTACATCCCGGAAGGCGGGCTGGAGAAGCTGAAGGCGTTCGACGCCATCCTGTTCGGCGCGGTCGGCTCGCCCGACGTGCCGGACCACGTCTCGCTGTGGGGCCTGCGCCTGCCCATCTGCCAGGGCTTCGACCAGTATGCGAACGTGAGGCCGACGCGGCTGCTGCCGGGAATCTCCTCCCCGCTCGGCAACGCGAAGGAAATCGACTGGGTCATCCTCCGCGAGAACTCCGAGGGCGAGTACTCGGGCGCCGGCGGCCGCGTGCACAAGGGTTTGCCGGAGGAAGTCGCCACCGAGGTCTCCGTGTTCACCCGGGCCGGCGTGGAGAGAATTCACAGGTTCGCCTTCCAGCTCGCCCTCAAGCGCCCGCGCCGGCACCTCACGCTGGTGACGAAATCGAACGCGCAGCGGCACGGCATGGTGCTGTGGGACGAGATCTTCTACCAGGTCGCGAAGGAATTCCCGGACGTGCGGACCGAGCGCGTCCTGGTCGACGCCATGACCACCCGCATGGTGCTGAAGCCGGGCTCGCTCGACACCATCGTCGCGACCAACCTGCACGCGGACATCCTCTCCGACCTCGCCGCCGCGCTGAGCGGCTCGCTCGGCATCGCGCCGACCGCGAACCTGAACCCGGAGCGCAGGTTCCCGTCCATGTTCGAGCCGATCCACGGCTCGGCGTTCGACATCACCGGCAAGGGCGTCGCCAACCCGGTCGCCACCTTCTGGACCGCCTCGATGATGCTGGAGCACCTGGGCGAGGCGCCCGCCGCCGCGCGGCTGATGCGCGCGGTCGAGCGCACCACCGCCGAGCAGGTGCTTACGCCGGACCTCGGCGGCGTGCACGACACGCGCGCCGTGACGCGGGCGGTGATCCGCGCCCTGTAGCGCTTGCTGCACCCCGACAGCGCGCGCAACCGGCTGACCGGGATCGGCCTGGTCTCGCTCTGCTACGTCATGTTCACGCTGCTCGACGGCAGCGCGAAGTGGCTGGTGGCGAGCGTGCCGGTGGTGATGGTGGTCTGGCTGCGCTTCCTCACGCAGGTGCTGCTCGCCGCGGCGGTGCTGCTGCCGCTGCGCGGCCGCGCGCTGCTGCGCACCCGGCACCTGCGCTGGCACGTGGCGCGCGGCTTCATGTTCCTCGGCATGACGGGGATGAATTTCTGGGCGCTGCAGTACCTGCAGCTGACGATCACCTCGTCGATCTTCTTCACCGTGCCGATCCTGGTGGCGCTGATGAGCGCGCAGCTGCTCGGCGAGAAGCTCGACCGCCGGCGCCGGGCGGCGATCCTGCTCGGCTTCGCCGGCGTGCTGGTGATCGTGCGGCCCGGCTCGAGCGCGTTCCATCCCGCGATGCTGCTGTGCCAGGTGAACGCGGTGCTCTACGCCGCCTTCAACCTGATGACCCGCAAGCTCGCCGCCTACGACTCGCCCGAGACCATCCAGTTCCTCCCGGCGCTGGTCGCCAGCGTGCTGCTGGCGCCGTTCGCGCTCGCCGCGTGGCGCTCGCCGCCGAGCGGCTTCGAGGCGCTGGTGCTCTGCGGCATGGGGGTGTTCGGCGGCGTCGGCCACTACCTGCTCGCGCTCGCGCACCGCTACGCGCCCGCCTCGGTGCTGGCGCCGTTCCTCTACCAGCAGATCCTCTACATGGCGCTGTTCGGCTACGCGGTGTTCGGCAGCGTGCCCGATGCGGCGGTCTGGACGGGCGCCGCAATCGTGATCGCGAGCGGCCTGTACCTGTTCGCGCGCGAGCGCGCCAGCTTCGCCCGCGGCGGCGGCGCCTAGCGGCGCGCCTGCTTGGCGGTGTACATCGCCGCGTCGGCGCGCCGGATGAGCTGGTCGGCGTCGCTGCCGTCGCGCGGATAGACGCTCGCGCCGACGCTGCAGGACAGGTCGACCTCGCGGCCGTCGATGCGGCACGGCGCGCTGGTGGCCTCGGCCACGCGCGCGCGCGTCTGCTCGATCGCCTCCGCCGCGTGCAGCCCGGGAAGCAGCAGCACGAATTCGTCGCCGCCGATGCGCGCCACCGTGTCGCCCTGGCGCAGGCAGCGGCGCAGCCGCTGCGCCACCAGCCGCAGCATCTCGTCGCCGGCGCGGTGCCCGAGCGTGTCGTTGACCTCCTTCAGCCGGTCGAGGTCGACGAACAGCATGCCGACGTGCTTGCGCTCGCGCACCGCCTGCCGGATCGCCTGCTCGATGCGGTCCTGCAGCAGGTAGCGGTTCGGCAGCCCGGTGAGCACGTCGTGCGTCGCCTGGTGCGCCATGCGCTGCTCGGCCGCCTTGCGCTCGGAGATGTCTTCGACGGTGCCCTCGAAGTAGCGCAGCTCGCCGTCGGCGCCGCGCACCGCGCGCGCGTTCTCGGAGATCCAGATCACGGTGCCGTCGCGCATCCGCACCTGCGACTCGAAGTTGGTCATCCTGCCGTGCACCCGCATCTGGCGCAGGAACTCCTCGCGCCGCCCGGGCTCGACGTAGAGCTGGTGCTCGATGTCGCGCAGCGCCGCGATCAGCGCCTCGGGCGAGTCGTAGCCGTAGATGCGGGCGAGCGCCGGGTTGGCGCTCAGGTACTGCCCCTCGGGCGTGGTCTGGAAGATGCCCTCGAGCGCATTCTCGAAGATGCTGCGGTAGCGCAGCTCGGCGTCGCGCAGCGCCTGGTCGTCCTCGCGCTGGCGCGTCATGTCCTGGATCAGGCCCTGGATCGCCTGCAGGCGGCCGTCCGGCCCGTAGACGCCCGTGCCGCGCTCCGAGACCCAGCGCACCGCGCCGTCGGCCCGGACGATCCGGTAAGCGACGTCGAAGCGCCGCTGCGCCGCCACCGCGTCGCCGATCGCGGCGCGCACGCGCGCGCGGTCCTCGGGATGGGTCACCTCTTCGTACGAGATGCGGCTGTTGAATAGCAGCTCGTCGGGGCGGTAGCCGGTGAGCGCCTGGCAGCCCTCGCTCACGAACTCCATGGTCCAGAACTCGTCATCGCGGCAGCGGTAGACCATGCCGTCGAGCTGGCTCAGCAGCATCTTCAGCATGCGCTCCTGGTCGCCCCGCGCCGGGGCGTCGGAGAGGGGATGGACCTTGCCGCCCGTCGTCATGGCCGCGGAGTATAGACTTGAAGCGGGGAGGTGGGATGGTTTCGATTCCGCTCTGGCTGGCGCTCGCCGGGGGCGCGCAGGCGGCCTGGGCCGCCTGCGACAAGCTGCTCGTGCCGGCGCTGCGCTGGTTCGTCGCCGGGCGCGCCGAGCTGCCGCTGCTGCGCTACTACGCCAATTCGATCTCACACCTGCTTCAGCAGCTCTAGCGGCGCGAAGCGGCCGCCGAGCACGCCGGCCGAGGGCTGGCCCCACCACCGCTCGAGCGCGGTGGCATACAGCGAGCGGAAGTCCACCGCGTAGCGCAGGTTGCCGCCCTCCAGCGCGTCGAGCCGCGGCGCCTCGCCGTAGAGGCCGCCACGCACCGCGCCGCCGAGCACGAAGTGCGCCGCCGCGGTGCCGTGGTCGGTGCCGCCGGTGCCGTTCTCGGCCGGGCGGCGGCCGAACTCGGCGTAGGTCATGACGAGCGTATCGTCCCAGCGCCCCGCCTCCTGCAGCGCGCCGCGCAGCGCCGCCAGCCCCGCGGCGAGCTCGCCGAGCAGACGCTGCTGCTGCGGCAGCTGGTTCTGGTGCGTGTCGAAGCCCCCGAGCGTGAGCCGGATCGCCGCCACGCCGGCGCGGTTCGCCGCCAGCTCCGCGGCCGAGCGCACCGCGCCGCCGAACGCACTGCGCGGAAACTCGGTGCGGAAGGCGTAGTCGGCCGAGAGGCGGCTCGCCGCCGCGACGATGTCGGCCTCCACCTTCAGCACGTGCGCGAGCGCCGCGTTGCGCCGGGTCGACGTCGCCGGCACCGCGAGCCGCGCCTGGCGCTGGAACTGCTCCGGGTCGGCG
Source organism: Burkholderiales bacterium (assembly GCA_035500055.1). GTDB lineage: Bacteria > Pseudomonadota > Gammaproteobacteria > Burkholderiales > SG8-39 > RBG-16-66-20. The sequence continues at coordinate 5,267 of DATJXO010000090.1, forward strand.
AGCGCGATGGCACGCGCGCGGCCGCCGCCGAGCGGCCCCATGTCGTTGCTGCCGATGACCGCGCCGTCGGCCGCGAACGCCGCCGGCGGCGGCGCCGCGTCGAAGCAGCGCGCCAGCCAGCCTTCGTCGAGGTAGCGGTCGCTCGCCGAAGCGGTGTCCCAGATCTCGATGGAGCGGAAATGCGACAGGTTCGGCCGCGGATAGCCGACGCCCTGCACCACCGCGAGCTCGCGCGCCTGCCACAGCGGCATGAGCGGCGCGAGCGCCGGGTGCAGCCCGCTGCGCTCGTCGAGCTGCAGCACCTGCTCGCGCGGCACCGCGAGCCGCGGCCGCAGCGCGTAGTACCCGCCGTCGGCGTACGGCACCACCGTATTGAGGCCGTCGTTGCCGCCTTTCAGCTCTACCAG
>DATJXO010000091.1:0-66038 GCA_035500055.1 Burkholderiales bacterium
CAGGTAGAAGCCGCAGACCGCCGAGGCGGGCAGCATGGCGAAGCTTTCCGTCAGCGTGATGCCGGCATTCCTCTCTGCCTCGAGCAGCGCGAACAGCGCGCGCTTTTCGGTGTGGTCGGGGCAGGCGGGGTAGCCGGGCGCCGGACGGATGCCGCGATAGGCTTCCGCGATCAGCGCCTCGGCGCTCAGCCGCTCGTCGGCCGCGTAGCCCCAGTATTCGCGGCGCGCGCGCTCGTGCAGGTGCTCGGCGAAGGCCTCCGCCAGGCGATCGGCGAGCACCTTCAGCATGATCGCGCCGTAGTCGTCGTGCCGCGCCTCCAGTTCGGCGAGGCGGCGCTCGAAGCCGCCGGCGGCGACCGCGAAGGCGCCGATCCAGTCCGCAACCCCTGAATCTCTGGGGGCGACGAAATCCGCGAGGCACTGGTTGGGAAGACCCGCCGGCTTGCGGTTCTGCTGCCGCAGGTTGTGCCAGGTCATCGCCGCCGCGCCGCGGCCTTCGTTCGCATAGATCTCGATGTCGTCGCCGTTCACGCGCGCCGCGGCGAAGAGGCCGAGCACGCCGCTCGCCGTGACCCATTTCTCCCGTACCAGCTGCGCCAGCATCTCGAGGGCTTCGGCATGCAGCCTCCTCGCCGCCTCGCCGACCACCGGGTCCTGCAGGATCTTCGGGTAGGGCCCGGAGAGCTCCCAGGCCTGGAAGAACGGCGTCCAGTCGATGTACGGAACCAGCGCCTCCAGCGGATAGTCGCGCAGCGCCGTGATCCCTGGCACGCGCGGCGCAGGAGGGGTGTAGCTCTTCCAGTCGGCGGCGAAGCCGTTGGCGCGCGCCTCCGCGATCGGCAGCAGCGGCCCCGGCCCCTTCTTCTGCGCGTGCTGGGCGCGGATCCTGCCGTAGTCGGCGCGCACCTCTGCGGCGTAGCGCTCGCGTTCCCCCGGTGCCATCAGGCTCTGCATCACGCCCACCGAGCGCGACGCGTCCGGCACGTAGACGACCGGACCGGAGTAGTTGGGCTCGATTTTGACCGCGGTATGCGCCCGGGAAGTGGTGGCGCCGCCGATCAGGAGCGGTACCCCGAAGCCCTCGCGCTCCATCTCGCGCGCCACGTGCTGCATTTCCTCCAGCGAGGGCGTGATGAGGCCCGAGAGCCCGATCGCGTCCGCATTCTCGCGCCGCGCGGTTTCGAGGATGGTCGCCGCAGGCACCATCACGCCGAGGTTCACCACTTCGAAGTTGTTGCACTGGAGCACGACCGCGACGATGTTCTTGCCGATGTCGTGCACGTCGCCCTTCACCGTGGCCACGACGAGCTTGCCTTTGGAGCGCCTGGCCTCGCCGGAGCGCGCCTTCTCGGCCTCGATGTAGGGCACGAGGTGGGCGACGGCCTGCTTCATGACGCGCGCGGACTTCACCACCTGCGGCAGGAACATCTTGCCGGCGCCGAACAGGTCTCCCACCACGTTCATGCCGTCCATCAGCGGCCCCTCGATCACCTGTATCGGGCGGGCGTACTTGAGGCGCGCTTCCTCGGTGTCGGCGACGACGTGGGTAGCGATCCCGTTCACCAGCGCGTGCGACAGGCGCTGCTCCACCGTACCCCGCCGCCAGGCGTCGTCCTCCTTCGCCGCCTTGGGTCCCCCCTTCACCCGCGCGGCAAGCTCGATCAAGCGCTCGGTGGCGTCCGGGCGGCGCGCCAGGATCACGTCCTCGACGCGCTCGCGCAGTTCGGGGTCGATCTTCTCGTAGACGCCGAGCTGGCCCGCGTTCACGATGCCCATCGTCATGCCGGCGCGCACCGCGTGGTACAGGAAGGCGGTATGCATCGCCTCGCGCACCGGATCGTTGCCGCGGAAGGAGAACGACAGGTTGGAGACGCCGCCGGAGACGCTCGCCCACGGCAGGTTCGCGCGGATCCAGCGCGCCGCCTCGAGGTAGTCGATGCCGTAGCGCGCGTGCTCTTCCAGCCCCGTGGCGATGGCGAAGATGTTGGGGTCGAAGATGATGTCCTCGGGCGGGAACCCGGCCTGCCGCGTGAGCAGATCGTAGGCGCGCCTGCAGACCGCGGTGCGGCGCTCCAGGGAATCCGCCTGGCCCAGCTCGTCGAAGGCCATCACCACCACCGCGGCGCCGTAGCGGCGCACCAGCTTCGCGTGCTCGAGGAACGCCGCCTCGCCTTCCTTCAGGCTGATCGAATTGACCACGCCCTTGCCCTGAAGGCACTTGAGGCCGGCCTCGATCACGCTCCATTTGCTGGAGTCCACCATCACCGGCACGCGCGCGATGTCGGGCTCGGTGGCGGCGAGGTTGAGGAAGGTCGTCATCGCCTTCTCCGAGTCCAGCATCGCCTCGTCCATGTTGACGTCGATCACCTGCGCGCCGTTCTCGACCTGCTGCCGGGCGACCGAGAGCGCCTCGGCGTAGTTGCCGGCCAGGATCAGGCGCGAGAACGCCTTGGAGCCGGTGACGTTGGTGCGCTCGCCGACGTTGACGAAGAGCGAGTCCTCGCGCACGTTGAGCGGCTCGAGCCCGGACAGGCGCAGCTGGTGCGCGGCCTCGGGCACCTTGCGCGGGGCGACGCCCTCGACGGACTGCGCGATGGCGCGGATGTGCTCCGGGGTGGTGCCGCAGCAGCCGCCGGCGAGGTTGAGCATGCCCTCTCGCGCCCAGCCGCCGATCTCCCGCGCCATCGACGAAGGAGTGTCGTCGTACTCGCCGAAGGCGTTCGGCAGCCCGGCATTCGGATAGCAGGACAGCGGCATCTCGGCGACGCGACCGAGATCTTCCACGTACTGGCGCAGCTCCTTCGCGCCGAGGGCGCAATTGAGCCCCACCGCGAGCGGGCGTGCGTGGCGGATCGAGTTGTAGAACGCCTCCGCGGTCTGACCCGAAAGCGTCCGCCCGGAGGCGTCGGTGATCGTGCCCGAGACGATCACCGGGACTCGCGCCCCGCGGCGCTCGAACTCCGCCTCGATCGCGAACAGCGCGGCCTTGGCGTTCAGCGTGTCGAAGATCGTTTCGACGAGCAGCAGGTCGACGCCGCCGTCGATCAGCCCGCGGGCGGTATCGCCGTAGGCGGCGGCGAGCTGGTCGAACGTGACGTTGCGGAAGCCCGGATCGTTCACATCGGGCGAGATCGACGCCGTCCTGGTGGTCGGGCCCATCGCGCCGGCGACGAAGCGCGGGCGCGAGCGGTCCTTCCGCTGCCACTGCTCCACCGTGTCGCGCGCGAGCTGCGCCGCGGCCGCGTTGAGCTCGTAGGCGAGCGCTTCCATGCCGTAGTCGGCGAGCGACACGGCGGTCGAGTTGAAGGTGTTCGTCTCGACGATGTCGACGCCCGCCGCGAGGTAGTCGCGGTGCAGCCGCCGGATCAGGTCGGGCTGCGTCAGGACCAGCAGGTCGTTATTGCCGCGCAGCTCCCGCTTCCAGTCGGCGAAGCGCTTGCCGCGGAACTGCGCCTCGGCCAGCCGCTCGCGCTGGATCATCGTGCCCATCGCGCCGTCGAGCACGACGATGCGCTCGGCGAGGATCTGCCTGAGGTCTGCTATGCGGTCCGTCATCGGCCCTGAAAGCAAAAACGCCCGTTCAGCTTCTCGCAGAAACGGGCGCTCTAGGGTGCGGGAGACGAGCCTCCCGCTCTCTTGCTTCGCGTCTCTTTAGCCGTACTTGTTTTTCCCCGCCCATCGGCGGTGCGGCGCCCGCAAGCTGAACATCAAATCGGCGCGAGGAGTGGAAGTCTGCCCAACTTGCGGCTGGCGGTCAATTTTGGGCCGGGCGCCTGCCCCTCAATGCAGCCGCGGCTTCTTGAGGAATTCGCTGCGATCCGCGGAGCGGATGGCGATGCGGCTGGCGCTGCCGCGGCGCGAGACGGTGAGGGTGACCTCGGCCCCGGCGCGGCCGGTGCGCCAGATCCGGCGAAAGAGCTGCGCCAGGCCGGAAACCTTGTCGCCCTCGACCTCGAGCACGAGATCGCCCAGCTTGACGCCGGCTTTCTCGGCCGGTCCGTTGGGCGCAAGGCCGCCGATCACCAGCTGGCCTTCCATTTCGGTGGCGTAGACGCCGAGCCAGGGACGCGGCGGGCGCGCCGCTCGTCCCAGCGCCAGCATCTCCTCCAGGATCGGCTCGACGAGATCGATCGGGACGAACATGTTGCCGTCGACCTGCTTGCCGCCCGAGGATTCCTGCACCAGCAGCGATCCCACGCCGAGCAGCTTGCCCTCGGACGAGAGCAGCGCCGCGCCGCCCCACTGCGGGTGCGCCGGAGCGGTGAACAGCGCCTCGTCCAGCACGTATTCCCAGTAGCCCGCGAACTCGCGCTTGGCGATGATGCGGGTCTTGAGGGAGTGCGCGCGCCCGCCGTGGCCGACGACGATGACTTCGTCGCCCGGCCCGGCGTCGGCGATCGTGCCCCGCTCTACGGGGCGCGCGCCGAGCGGGCCCAGCGGCAGCACCAGGCCGAAGCCGGTGGCCATGTCGTACGCCAGCGCGTGGCCCTGCACCACCGCGCCGCGGTTGTTCGTCAGCCAGATCGTCTCCGCCTCGGTGATCAGGTAGCCGATGGTGAGCACCAGCCCGTCGTCGCGGATCACGATGCCGTTGCCGGCACGCTGCGTGCCTAGCAGCGGCGCGGTGTAGGCGTCCTCCGGGATCTCGGAGCGCAGCAGCAGCACCGCGTCGAGCGCCGCGGCGAGGTCGAACGGCGTGCCGTCCGGATCCGGCTGCAGCGCCGCGGGAAAGGACCAGGTGCTCTCGGCCATCGTCAATCCCGCTCGAGAGGGATGCCGACGTAGTTCTCGGCGAGCATCGCGGCCGCGGCGCGCGACTCGGTGACGTAGCGCAGCTGCGACAGCTGCAGGCGCTGGTCGAACGGGCTTTCGTCGTGGAACCGGTGCAGCATCGAGGTCATCCACCAGGAGAAGTGCTCGGCGCGCCAGACGCGCCTGAGCGCCCTCTCCGAGTAGCGTGCCAGCAGCGCGTCATTGCCGGAAGCGTAGCGCTCGGCGAGCGCCTCCGCCAGCACCCGCACGTCCGCGACCGCCAGGTTCAGGCCCTTGGCCCCGGTCGGGGGCACGATGTGCGCGGCATCGCCCGCCAGGAAGAGCCGTCCATGCTGCATCGGCTCGACCACGAAGCTGCGCATGGCGATGACGCTCTTCTGGAAGATGCGCCCCTCGGTGAGGCGCCAGCCGTCGCCGCCGGCGAGGCGCGCATGCAACTCTTCCCAGATGCGCGCGTCGGGCCATTGCGCGGCGTCGTCCTCCGGATCGCACTGCAGGTAGAGGCGCTGGATCCGCGGCGAGCGGGTGCTCACCAGCGCGAAGCCGCGCTCATGCCACGCATAGACCAGCTCGTCGGTGGCAGGAGGCGCCTCGACCAGGACCCCCAGCCAGCCGAAGGGGTAGGCGCGCGTGAACTCGCGCCGCGCGCGCGAAGGCACGCTCGGCCGCGAGACACCGTGGTAGCCGTCGCAGCCGGCGAGGTAGTCGCAAGCGAGCTCGCGCGTTGCACCCGAGGCGTCGCGGTAGCGCAGCTTGGGCCGCTCGCTTTCGAGGTCGAGCAGGTGCACGTCGCGGACGCCGAACTCGATCGGCGCGCCGGCCTCCAGCCGAGCCTTGACGAGGTCGCGGATCACCTCGTGCTGCGCGTAGACCGTGATCGCCCGCCCGCCGGTGAGCGCGGCGAGGTCGATGCGATGGCTCGCGCCGGCGAAGCGCAGCAGGATTCCCTCGTGGCGCATGCCCTCGCGCCGCATGCGCTCGCCGACGCCGGAATCGTTCAGCACGTTGGCCGTGCCCTGCTCGAGCACCCCGGCCCGGATCGTCGCCTCGATCTCCTCGCGCGAGCGCGTCTCTAGCACAGCCGACTCGACGCCGCGCAGCCGCAGCAGGTGCGCGAGCAGCAGCCCCGCCGGGCCCGCGCCGATGATGCCGACTTGCGCTCGATCCATGCTGCTATTATCCCGCCGCGTGAGCGGAGCGGAATTCCAGTCCATCGTCGGCAAGTTCCCGGTGCAGCTGCAGTGGGGCGACTGCGATCCTGCGGGGATCATCTTCTATCCGACCTACTTCCGCTGGTTCGACGCTGCGACCTGGAACTTCTTCGCCGCGATCGGCTATCCGGCGAGCCGCATGAAGGCCGAGCACCGCGCCATGCCCCTGGTGTCTGCCGAGTGCCAGTTCCTCGCGCCGATGGAGCACCAGGAACGCGGCGAGGTGCGCTCGCGCATCGCGCGCTGGGGCGGAAAGTCGTTCGCGGTGACGCACGAGGCCGTGCGCGAGGACGGCACGTTGCTTGCGCGCGGCACCGAGACGCGGGTCTGGGGCGTCTACGCCGCCGGACCCGGCACGCCGCTCAAGGGCGAGACGATCGGCGGGGACCTGAAGGCGCTGTTCAAGGCGAGGTAGATGGGCTCGACGGTCTTCGATTCGGCGCTCTATCGCGACATGTTCGGCACGGCGCCGATGCGCGCCGTGTTCTCCGACGAGGGATTCCTCGCGCGCTGCCTCGAAGTCGAGGCCGCGCTCGCGCGCGCCCAGGCCGGCCTCGGCCTGATCCCCGCCGCGGCGGCGAGCGAAATCAGCGCCAAGGCCAAAGCCGCGGCGCTCGACCCGGAGCGGCTCAAGCGCGACACCGAGGTCGTCGGCTATCCCATCCTGCCGCTGGTCCGGCAGCTGGCGGCGGCCTGCGCCGGCGACGCGGGCCGCTACGTGCACTGGGGCGCGACCACGCAGGACATCATGGACAGCGCGCTCGTGCTCCAGCTGCGCGCGGCGCTGCAGCTCGTGGAGGCCGATCTGGCCGAGGTGTCCGCGGCGCTGGCGGCGCTCGCGCGCCGGCATCGGGACACGCCGATGGCGGGTCGCACCCACCTGCAGCAGGCGCTGCCGATCACCTTCGGCTTCAAGGCGGCGGTGTGGCGCGCGCCCGTCGAGCGCCACCGCGAGCGGCTCGCGCAGATGCGGCCGCGCGTGCTGGTGGGCCAGTTCGGCGGCGCGGCGGGCACCCTCGCCTCGCTGGGCCGGGACGGCCTCGCGGTTCGCGCCGCGCTGATGCGCGAGCTCGGCCTCGCCGAGCCGGAAATCACCTGGCACGTCGCGCGCGACGGCATTGCGGAGGCGGTGCTGTTCGCCGGCCTGGTGACCGGCTCGCTTGCCAAGATCGCCACCGACGTCATGCTGATGATGGCGACCGAGCTGGGCGAAGCCTTCGAGCCGTTCGAGCACGGGCGCGGCGGCAGCAGCACCATGCCGCAGAAGCGCAATCCGATTTCGTCGGAGCTGATCGTCGCCTGCGCCAAGCTGGCGCGCCAGCACGGCGCGTTGATGCTGGACGCGATGGTGCAGGACTTCGAGCGCGCGACCGGCCCCTGGCACGCCGAGTGGATCGCGGTGCCCGAGAGCTTCCTGGCGATGGCCGGCGCGCTTAGGCAGGCGAAGCTGATGCTCGCCGGGCTCACGGTGGACGCCGGCCGCATGGCGCGCAACCTCGGCATGACCTCGGGGCTGATCGTGGCGGAAGCCGTCATGATGGGCCTCGCGCCCAGGCTCGGCCGGCAGACCGCGCACGACGTCGTCTACGACGCCTGCCGCGCCGCGGCCGAAGGCGAGCGCCCGCTGCTCGAGCTGCTCGCCGCCGACCCTCAGGTGGCGCCGCACTTCACGCGGCCTGAGCTCGAGCGGCTGCTCGACCCGAGCAACTACCTCGGCAGCGCCGGCGCGATGGTGGACCGTGCGCTGCGCTGACGGCTGTCGGCGATGTGCGCGCCGATGCGCCGGGCGGCGGCGCTGATCTCGCGCAGCAGCCCGGTCAGCGGCGTCGCGAAGCCGATCAAGTACAGCCCTGGCCGCGGCGCGATCCCGCCGTGCCGCGCGCGCCCATGCGCGTCCACCAGCTCCTCGGCGTCATCCAGCAGGCGCTCCAGGCCCGGCCGGTATCCGGTCGCGAGCACCACCGCATCGTAGGCGGTGCGGCTGTCGTCGACGAAAACCACCGCGTCGCGGTCGAAGCGCTCGATGCCCTTGCGCACGGCGATGTCCCCGCGCTTGATGCGCGCGAGCGTACCGATGTCGATCAACGGGATGCGGCCGTGCTCGACGATGCCGCGCAGCGGGCCGTAGTCCGGCCGCGCGATCCCCCAGGGCGAGAGATCGCCGACGCTGAGCTTCAGCGTCGCTTGCGCGATGACGTCCGCCAGCCCGAGCGGCAGACGGGCGAGCGCGATCGTCGGCACCGGCGTGGGCAGGCCGAGCGTGTCGCGCCGCGTGACATGCAGCGCGGCGCGCACGCACAGATCGGCGCGCGCGCCGTGCTCCGCGAGGTCGAGCGCGATTTCCGCCCCCGAGTTGCCGGCGCCGACCACCAGCACGCGCCGGTCGCGCCAGCGCGCCCCGTTGCGGTAGGCGGAGCTGTGCAGCAGCTCGCCGGCGTAGCCGTCCATGCCGGGCCAACGCGGCGTGACCGGCACGGCGTTGAGCCCGGTCGCGACCACCGCACGCTCGGCCACCCAGTCGCCCTGATCGGTGCGCACGCGCCAGCCGGAGCGGTCCGCCTCCGGCTCCAGGCGCGTGACCGTGACACCGAAGCGGGGCGCAATTCCGAAGCGCGAGGCGTACGCCGTCAGATAGTCGATCACCTGAGCGCGCGCCGGATAGGTTGGCGCGTCCCTCGGGAACGCCATGCCCGGCAGGGAGGAGAAGCGCTTGGCGGTGTGCAGATGCAGGCGATCGTAGTGCCGATGCCAGGCCGGCGCGATGGCGCGCTCGCGCTCCACGATGTCGAAAGGCACGCCGCGGGCGCGAAGCTCGCCCGCCACCGCCAGCCCCGCGGGACCCGCGCCGACGATCAAGGTATCGAGCTGCCGCACCATCGGCAGGCGCCGAGCTACGCGACGGCGGCTAGGCCGTTCCCCAGACTTCGTCCGCGGTCTCGATCACCAGGCGGAGCTTGTCGCGCTGCGCCTCGACCGCGATCTTGTTGCCGTGCACGGTGCTGGAGAAGCCGCACTGCGGCGACAGCGCGAGCTGCTCGAGCGGCGCGTAGCGGGCGGCTTCGTCGATGCGGCGCTTCAGGTCGTCCTTCTTCTCCAGCTGCCCGAGCTTGGTGGTGACTAGTCCCAGCACCACGATCTTGTCCTTGGGCAGGAAGCGGAGCGGCTTGAAGTCGCCCGAGCGCGCGTCGTCGTATTCGAGGAAGTAGGCGTCGACGTCCATCTCCGAGAGCAGCGCCTCGGCCACCGGCTCGTAGCCGCCCTGCGCCGCCCAGGTGCTCTGGAAATTGCCGCGACACAGGTGGATCGCGAGCGTCATGCTGGCCGGCTTTTTCGCGACGACGCGGTTGATGAACTTGGCGTAGCGGTGCGGCAGCTCGTTGGGGTCGTCGCCCCGCGCTCGCGCCGCGTCGCGCATCTTGTCGTCGCAGAGGTAGGCGAGGTTGGTGTCGTCCATCTGGACGTAGGTGCAGCCCGCCCTGGCGAGGGAGGCGAGCTCCTCGCCGTAGGCCTTGGCGACGTCCTCGTAGAAGTAGGGCTCGAGCTCCGGATAGTGCTCCCTGCTGATCCCGGCGCGGCCGCCGCGGAAGTGCAGCATGGTGGGCGACGGGATGGTGACCTTCGGCGTGCGCGCGGTGTACGCCTTCAGGTACTGGAAGTCGGCGAGCTGGATGTCCTTCGCGTGGCGTACCTTGCCGACCACGCGCATCACCGGCGGCGCGAGCTCCTCGGTGCCGTCCGGCTTTTTCACCATCACCGGAATGTCGGTCTTGACGCCGCCCAGCTGCTCGAGGAAGTCGATGTGGAAGTAGGTGCGGCGGAACTCGCCGTCGGTGATCGACTGCAGCCCGACGTCCTCCTGGAACCGGATGATCTCGGTGATCGCCCTGTCCTCGATCCCGCGTAGCGCCGCGGCGTCGATCTCCCCGCGCGCTTTCTTCTCGCGCGCCTCGAGCAGGTACTTCGGCCTGAGGAAGCTGCCTACGTGATCGGCTCGGAATGGCGGGGTGGTGCGCTTTGCCATGGTTCTCTCTCCGGATTCTGGTCGTTGCGCAGGTAGGCGCCCTGCTTCGCGAGGATGCTTTGGAGCTCGGCCGCGTCGACCGCGCGCGGCTCCACCCCGCGGTCCGCGGCGAGCGCCGCGGCGGCGCCCGCGGCCTGCCCGGTGACCCAGCATTGCGGTATCTCGCGCATGAAGCCATGGGAGTTCGGGTCGCAGGAGACGTGCCGTCCGCAGGCGAGCAGGCCGTCGAGCGCCTCCGGCACGAGGCAGCCGTAGGGGATCGAAAGGTTCGGGAATTTCGGCGACACGCTCGGCGTGACGCCGATCTCGTCCCGCAGCACCTCTCCCGAGGGCCATTGCGCGCGCGCGATCCGCGCGGCGCCGCGCAGGCGGCGGGAATGCCGTACCCCGAGCTGGGGCGCCGAGAGGAAGAGGTATGCGTTCTCGAAGCCCGGCGCGTGGGCGCGGTAGAACTCCAGGTGCTGCGCCATCAGGCGATGGGAGCGCACCTCGACCTCGGTCTGGTCGTCGACGTCGAGCGCGGAAAAGCCGGACTGGCGCGGGCCCATGAAGAGCGCGATGTCGTCGCGCCACGAGACGAACGGCTTCTCGAAGGCGCGCAGCCGCTCGCGGCCGCGCTGCATGAACTGCTGGAACTCGGCCGCGTGAGAGGCGCGCCACTCGAGCCAGCGCGGCATGTCGACGCCGCCGAGGAGCCAGGCCGTATTCATGCAGTGGTGGATGTCCTCGGCCTCGATGTCGGACTCGAACGCGGCGCCGGCGCGCGCAAACAGGTCGCCGTCGCCGGTCGCGTCCACCACCACCTTCGCGCGCACCGCCTGGCGGCCGGCCTTGCTCTCGAAGATCGCCCCGCGCACCCGCCCGTCCTGCATGAGCGGTGCGGCGGCCCAGGTGTGGAACGCCAGATGAACGCCCTGTTCCAGGACAATTTCCTGCGAGGCGAGCTTGAGGCGCTCCGGGTCGATGGTCGGCGACCAGGTGACGATGCCGTGCCACGCCGCCGTGCGCAGCGCCCAGTGCGCCGCGCGCGCCGGCTCGCGCGAGCCCCATTCCTCCGGCTTCGGGCCGGCGACGGCGTCCGCCGGCAGGCGCTCGAGGATCTCCTCGGCGAAGCCCCGGATCACGCACTGCCCGTTCCAGTCGGTCATGCGGTCGATCCAGATCACCAGCCCGCCGGTCGAGAGGCCGCCGAGGTGGTTGTACCGCTCGAGCAGCACGACCTCCGCGCCGCGCCGCGCGGCGGCGACCGCCGCCGCGGTGCCCGAAGGCCCGCCGCCGACGACCAGCACGTCGCAGTCTCGATAGACGGGGATCCTGCGCGCCGCTTCCTCGACCGACCCGAGCTCGCGGCGCGCCTCGCGCCGCCGCTGCTCGCCGAAGATCTCGACGTCGAAGATCTCGGACGAGAGGATCCGCTCCTCGGTGGGTTTTCTCTCCTTCACGGTTTTCGGAGCGGATTCCTAGAGATCAAAGAACACGGTTTCGCCGGGTCCCTGCAGCACCACGTTCCATTCCAGAGAGTCTCCCTTCCGCTTCGCGACGAGCGTCTGTCGCCGATCGGCCGGCACCAGGGCGAGGACCGGGTCTTCGGCGTTTGCCGGGTCGTCCGGAAAGTAGATGCGGCTCACCAGCTGCTTCAGCTGCCCGCGCATGAATATGTTGGCGGCGACATGCGGCGCCTGCAGCTTGCCGCCGGGCCCGGGCACGCGCCCCGGCTTTATGGTGCGGAACCGGAAGCGCCCGGCCGCGTCGGTTGCCGAGCGGCCGAAGCCGCGGAAGCCTTTCGCCCCGTAGCGGCCCGCCGCGTCGGCCTGCCAGATCTCGACCAGCGCGTCGTCTACCGGCTTGCCGTCGCCGTCGACGACGCGGCCCTCGAGGGTGATGCGCTCGCCCGCGGCACCGGCGGGGGCGAGATCCTCGGTGATGAGCCATGTCAGGCCGATGTGCAGGTAGGGGCCGACGGTCTGGGAGGTGGTCGCGTGCAGGCTCATCGAGGATTCTCCATCGGCGTGTAATCCGGCCCGCGCAGCACGACGTCGAAGCGGTAGCCGAGCGCGATCTCCGGGAGGGTGGTTTCCCAGTCGAGCGCCGACACCAGCCGCGACCGCGCTCGCTCGTCCGGCACGCAGTTGTACATCGGGTCTTCGGCGAGCAGCGGGTCGCCCGGGAAGTACATCTGCGTCACCAGGCGCGTGGCGAAGGCCGGGCCGAAGATCGAGAAGTGGATGTGCGCCGGGCGCCAGGCGTTGTAGTGGTTACGCCAGGGATATTCGCCAGGCCGGATGGTGACGAAGCGGTAGCGTCCCTCGGCGTCGGTCAGGCAGCGGCCGGCGCCGGTGAAGTTCGGGTCCGTCGGCGCGTCGTGCTGGTCCACCTTGTGCGGGTAGCGGCCCGCCGAATTCGCTTGCCAGACTTCGACCAGCGTGTGCGGCACCGGCCGCGCGTTCTCGTCGAGCACGCGGCCGGAGACGACGATGCGCTCGCCGATCGGGTCGCCGGCGTGCTGGCGGGTGAGGTCGGCGTCGCCCGGGCGCACTTCGTCGTGGCCGAACGCCGGGCCGCTCAGCTCGGTGAGCGTCTGCGGCACGATGACCAGCGGGCGCGTCGGCGCGCGCTTCACGGTCGAGGCGTACCTCGGAAAAAGGTAGTCCGGCTGTGTGCCGGCGGCCGGCCGCCGGTAGGCGGTTACCTGGCCTTGGGGTTGCTCGAGTTCTCTTTTCATCGTTTCTACTCCGCGTCAGGCTGCCTGGCGGGATGCGCGCGTTCGAAGGCGTCGAGCCCCATGCAGCCGGCGAATACCCGCATCACCGCGGGGAAGGCCGTAGTGTCGCACTGATAGCGCTGCGCGTTGAAGACCTGCGGCACCAGGCAGCAATCGGCAAGGGTCGGCGAATCGCCGTGGCAATAGGCGCCGGTGCCAACCGAGCCCTCGGGCTTGCGCTGCAGCTCGGCCTCTACGCGGGCCAGGCCGTCGGCGACCCAGTGCCGGTACCAGGCGTCGACCTGCTCCTGGCTCCGGCCGAGCGCGCCCTTCAGGTGCTGCAGCACCCGCAGGTTGTTGATCGGGTGAATCTCGCAGGCGACCAGCAGCGCGATCGAGCGCACGCGCGCCCGCTCGAACGGATTCCTAGGCAGCAGCGGCGGCCGGGGGTGCGTTTCCTCCAGGTATTCGATGATTGCGAGCGACTGATTGAGCAGGTGCCCATGGTCCTCCAGCGTCGGCAGCAGCGCCTGCGGATTGACCGTGCCGTACGCCGGCGCACGGTGCTCCCCCTTCGCCAGGTGCACGAACGCCGGCTCGTAGGCGAGCCCCTTCAGGTTCAGCGCGATCCGCACGCGGAACGCGGCCGAGCTGCGGAAGTAGGTGTAGAGCCTCATTTCAGGCCGAGCAGTCTCGCCGCGTTCTGCTTCAGGATCAACGGCCGCACCTCCGGCTTGATCGGCAGCTTCTCGAAGTCCGCCAGCCACCGGTCGGGCTGAATCACCGGGTTGTCGCTGCCGAAGAGCACTCGGTCCTTGAGCAGCGTGTTGGCGTATTGCACCAGCTTCGGCTCGAAGTATTTCGGCGACCAGCCCGAGAGATCGATCCATACGTTCGGCTTGTGCAGCGCGACCGAGAGCTGCTCGTCCTGCCACGGCACCGCCGGGTGCGCGAGCACGATCGGCATCTCGGGAAAGTCGGCGGCGACGTCGTCGAGGAGGATCGGGTTGGCGTACTTGATGCGCAGGCCGCCGCCGCCTGGCATGCCGGCGCCGATGCCGGTCTGCCCGGTATGGAACAGCGCCGGCAGCTTCGCCTCCGCGATCGCTTCGTACAGCGGATACACGTCGCGGTCGTTGGGAAAGAAGCCCTGGATGATGGGATGGAACTTGAAGCCGCGCACGCCGAAATCCCGGATCAGGCGCTTCGCCTCGCGCACGCCCATGCGGCCGCGCGCGGGGTCGATGCTGGCGAACGGGATCGCGACGTCGGCGTGCTCGTGCGCGGACTCGGCGACTTCCTCGTTGGAGATGCGGCGGATGCCCATGCCGCGCTCGTGGTCCACGGTGAAGACGACGAAGGCCATTTTCCGCGCGCGGTAGTACGCGGCCATCTGCGCGATGGTCGGGTGCTTCACCTCATAGCGGAAATAGCGGCCGCGTGCCTCGAGCGCTTCTTTCTCCGCCTCGTCCGGTAGCGCGCGGGTCGATACCTCGGCGTGGGTATGGATGTCGATCGCGACCAGGTTATCGATGTTCATGCCTGCACCTGTATGACGTTGGAAGCGGGGGGATCGGCGTAGAGCTGCTCGACCAGCGCCGAGCGCACCCGCAGCACCGCGCGCTGGTTGATGGAGCCCTTGTCGGTGACCTCGCCGGCGTCGATCGACGGCGGCACCTCGAGCACCATCGCGCGCGCGACGCGGTTGGAGCTCCCCGAGCTTTCGCGCGCGAGCTCCGCGAACACCCGCTCGAGCTTCGCGCGCAGCGCGCCGTCGCCGAGCTCGCGCGCCGCGGCGCTGGGGAAGACCAGCGCGCCCAGCTCGTCGCGATCGTGCCCGGTAATGACGCTGTCCTGGATCCACGGCGCGCCCGCCGCGTTGATGCGCGCGCGCAGAGGCCCGACCCGCGCCCACGTGCCCGACGAGAGCTTGAAGTCCTCGGCGATGCGGCCGTCGAATTCCAGGCCGAGCGACGGGTCGGCGGGATCCAGAAAGCGCATCGCGTCGCCCGTGCGGTAGTAGCCCTCCTCGTCGAAGGCCGCGCGCGAGAGCTCGGGCTGGCGCCAGTAGCCGGGGGTGATGTGCGGGCCGCGAAAGCGCACCTCGAGCTTGTCGTCGACCGGCACGAGCTTCATCTCGGCGCCGTCCACCGGCAGCCCGACGCTGCCCGCGCGTGGTGCGCCGCGGTTGGTGCTCATGGTGAAGGGCGCGGTCTCGGTCGAGCCGTAGCCGGTGATCCAGAGCACGCGCTCGCCGCAGGTTTCCTGCGCGAGGTCCTCGTACGCGCGCCACACCGGCTGCGGCAGCACCGCCGCGGCGTATTGCATCAGGCCGAGGCGGCTGAAGAAGTTGCGCCGCAGCTCGCGGTCGGCGCGCAGGTACGGCAGCAGCGCCTCGTAGCCGCGAGGCACGTTGAAGTAGATCGTGGGCGCGATTTCGCGCAGGTTGCGCACGGTCTTCTCGATCAGGCCGGGCAGCGGCCGCCCCTCGTCGATGTAGAGCGTGCCGCCGTGGCTCAGCACGATGCCCAGGTTGTGGTTCGCGCCGGCGGTGTGGTTCCAGGGCAGCCAGTCGACCAGCACCGGCGGCTGCTCGGCAAGCGAGGGCAGCGATTGCGCGAGCATCTGCTGGTTGCTGCAGAGCATGCGCTGGGTGTTGATGACGGCCTTCGGCTGCCCGGTCGAGCCCGAGGTGAGCAGGAACTTGGCGACCGTATCGGGCCCGACCGCGGCATGGGCCGCCTCCACCGCCGAGGTCGGTCGGGTTGCGGCGAGCTGATGGAAGCGCTCGCCGGTGACGATCTCGGTGCCGGAGGGCACTGCCGCGGCGATCGCGCGCCCGTAGCGTGCGGCGTCGCTGGCGTACACCAGCCCGGGTGTGAGCAGCGCGAGCGCCTGCTTCAGCTTCGCGAAATCGGCCGACAGCAGCGAGTACGCGGGCGACACCGGGACGAAGGCGATGCCCGCGTGCATCGCCGCGAGCGCGAGCAGCGCGTGCTCGAGGTCGTTCTCCGACAGGATCGCGAGCGGCCGCTCGGCGGAAAGCCGGCGCTCGATCAGCGCCTGGGCGAGAGCCCGCACGTGCTCGAACGCATCGCCGTAGGCAAGCCGGCGCCAGGCGCCTGCCGCCGTCCGCTGCGCCAGAAACGGGCGTGCGGGGGCGGCGGCCGCCCAGTACACCAAGCGCTCCGTGAGCCGCGCGCCGTAAGGCGCGAGCGAGTGCGGCGAGCGCAGCAGGATCGAGCCGTCGGCTCGCCGCTCGATTTCGACCTCGGCGCGGCCTAGCCGAACCGCGCGCACGGGGACGGCGCTCATGGCGCCGCTACAGCGCCGGGACGATCTTCACCTTGAGCTCGCCCACGCCGTCGATGCCGGCGTGCAGCTCGTCGCCCGGCTTGACCGGACCGACGCCGGCCGGCGTGCCGGAATAGATCAGGTCGCCCGGCTCCAGCGTGTAGTACTCGGACAGGAACGCGATCTGCTCGGGCACCGACCAGATCATGTCCGAGAGGTCGGCCTTCTGCCGTTCCTTGCCGTTCACCCTGAGCCAGATCGCGCCCTTCGCCGGGTAGCCGATCTTCGAGGCCGGCGCGAGCGCGCTGCAGGGCGCCGCCTCGTCGAAGTCCTTGCCGAAATCCCACGGCCGGCCGTGGTCCTTGCCGACCTGCTGCAGGTCGCGGCGCGTCATGTCGAGCCCGGTGCCGTAGCCGAAGATGTGCTCGTTCGCCTTGGCCGCGGCGATGCGGCGCCCACCCTTGGCGATCGCCACCACCATCTCCGTTTCGTAGTGGTAGTTCGAGGTCTTCGGCGGGTAGTGCACCTCGCCGCCTCCGGCAACCAGCGCGTGCGCCGCCTTGAGGAAGAAGAACGGGGTCTCGCGGCCGTCGCCCCCCATTTCCTTCTGGTGCTCGACGTAGTTGCGCCCGACGCAGAAGATGCGGCGCACCGGAAACATGTCGCCGCTGCCGGTGACCGGAAGCGCCGGGGGACTCCAGATCGGGATTGCGAAGGCCATCGCGGGGGTTCTCCTGGGAGGTTGCCGACGGGAAAAGGGCTGTTGCTGCCCGTTATTTTAGCGATTAGCATTACCGGCTCGCATTTCCAGCGACAGGAGGAGACCATGATTCGCAGAATCGGTGTGCTGGCGCTTGCGCTGGCGGCGGCCGCGCTGGCCGCGTTTGCCACGGGGGCGTCGGCGCAGACCGTCAAGGTCGGCGTGGTGCTGCCCTACTCGGGAATCGGCGCGGAATTCGCGCAGCAGGTCGACCGCGGCATGAAGATATTCATGCAGCTGCATCCCGGCGCCTTCGGCAGCTACAAGATCGAGCTCGTCAAGCGCGACTCGAAGAACCCGAGCGGCGCGCCCGCGAAGACCGCGGTGCAGGAGCTGATCACCCAGGACAAGGTGGACATCCTCACCGGGTTCATCTTCTCGCCGGATGCGATCGCCTCCGCGCCCCTGGTGACCGAGGCGAACAAGCCCATGATCATCATGAACGCGGGCACGGCGTGGATCACGGATCTCTCGCCCGACATTGCGCGCGTCTCCTTCTCGATGTGGCACGCGGGCTTCGCGATGGGCCAGACCGCCGCGAAGATGCTGCACGCGAAGACCGCGGTGGTCGGCTATACCGACTATCCGCCGGGCAAGGACAGCCTGGAGGCCTTCAAGCACGGCTTCGAGGCGAACGGCGGCAAGGTGATCGACGCGATTCCGATGGGCAGCCCGGCCAAGGTGCCGGATTTCACCCCGTTCTTCCAGCGCGTCAAGGACGAGAAGCCCGACGTGTTCTTCGTGTTCGTGCCCGCGGGCGACCACGCCGTCGCGGTGGCGAAGACCTACGCCGCGCTCGGCATGAAGCAGGCCGGCATCAAGCTGATCGGGCCCGGCGACATCACGCAGGACACCGAGCTGCAGAAAATGGGCGACGACGCGGTGGGGCTGATCACGGTGCACCACTACAACGCGGACCTCGACAATCCCGCCAACAAGCGCTTCGTCGCCGCGTGGAAGAAGGAGTACGGCGCCGACTCGACTCCCGATTTCATGGCGGTGCAGGGCTACGACGGCATGGCGGCGATCGCGCACGTGGTCACCTCGCTTAAGGGCAAGATCGACGGCACCAGCGCGATGAAGGCGCTCGAGGGCTGGAAGTTCGACAGCCCGCAAGGCCCGATCATGATCGACCCGGCCACCCGCGACATCGTGATGAACGAGTACGTGAGCGAGCTGGAGAAGAAGGACGGCCGCATGGTGCAGAAGAACATCGGCGTCATCAAGGCGGTCAAGGACATGTGCAAGGAGCTGAAGGTCGGCCGCTGCAAATAGCCGCAGCCGCGGCTCCGACAGGCACGCCGCCGCCCGCGGGCACCTAGCGGGCGGCGGCTTTTTTTCGTGATGGACCTCGCCAACGTCCTGGGCATTCTTCTTGGCGGCCTCGCCTCCGGCATGGTGCTGTTCATCGTGTCGGTGGGGCTGTCGATCACGATGGGCCTGATGGGGTTCGTCAACCTCGCGCACGGCGGCTTCGCCATGCTCGGCGGCTACGTGGTCGCGCTCTCGATGCGGTCTCTCGGCGTGCCTTTCGTGCCGGCGCTGGCGATCGCGTTCGTCGCGGTCGCCGCGCTCTCGGTGGTGCTGGAGCGCCTGTTCTACGCGCGCTTGTACCGCGCCGGCGAGCTCGACCAGGTGCTGTTCACGATCGGCCTGATCTTCGTGATGATCTCGGCGGTGACGCTGGCGGTGGGTCCGGAGGCGCAGACGCTGCGGCTGCCGGAGTGGCTGCGCGGCCAGACCGACCTCGGCTTCATGCGCTATCGCAGCTACAGCCTCGCGCTGATCGCGGCCGGAAGCGCGCTGGTGGTCGTGCTCTGGCTCGGCTTCGAGCGCACCCGGATCGGGGCCCAGATCCGCGCCGCGGTGGACAACCGCCGCATGGCCGAGTCGATCGGCGTCAACGTGGCAAGGCTCTTCACCCTCACGTTCGCGCTCGGCAGCGGGCTGGCGGCGGTGGGCGGTGGCCTCGGCGCCGAGATCCTCGGGCTCGATCCGCAGTACCCGCTGCGCTACCTGGTCTACTTCCTGATCGTGGTGTCGGTGGGCGGGCTGGGGCGCGTGACCGGCGTGTTCTTCGCGGCGCTGCTCATCGGCGTGCTCGATTTCGTCCTCAAGATCCGGTTCCCGCAGGGCGGCACGCTGTTCATCTACGCCCTCACCCTGGGGTTGCTGCTGTGGCGGCCGCAGGGATTGTTCGGGAAGCGCGCGTGATGACGTCCCCCCTGCCGGCGGCCGAAGCGCTGGCGCGGCGGCATCGCCTGCGCTGGTGGGAGGCGCTGCCGTGGGCGGCGGCGATGGCCGCCTATTTCGTCTTTCCCACGTACCTTGCCTTCGGCACGCAGGTGCTGGTGACGGTGCTGTTCGTGCTGTCGCTCGACCTAGTGCTCGGCTACGCCGGCATCGTCACCCTGGGGCACGCGGCGTTCTTCGGTGCCGGCGCCTATACCGTGGGCTTGCTCGCGCAGCACGCCGGCTGGAACGAACCCCTCTCCGGTCTCGCCGCGGCCGCCGTGGTCGCGGGATTGCTCGGCCTGGCGAGCGGCTTCGTAGTTCTGCGAACGCAGGGGCTGACGCTTCTGATGCTCACCTTGTGCACCATGGCGCTGCTCGAGGAGTCCGCCAACATGGGCGCGGCCTGGACCGGCGGCTTCGACGGCTTGCCGGACCTCCAGTTCAAGCCGCTGCTCGGCTTGTTCCGCTTCGAGCAGCTGTCGTACCGCCCCCAGTACTTCTACGCGCTCGCGGTGCTGTTTGCCTGCTTCGTGCTCGTACGCACGCTGGTCCACTCCCCGTTCGGGCAGTCGCTCACGGGAATCCGCGAGAACCTGCTGCGCATGCATGCGGTGGGCGCGCCGGTGCACCGGCGCCTGGTGACCGCGTACGCGATCTCGGCGGCGCTCGCCGGAGTCGCCGGCGGGCTGTTCACGCAGTGCAACGCCTACGTGAACCTTGCGGTGCTGGGGCTGGACCGCGCCGCGGGCGCGCTCATCATCCTGATCCTGGGCGGCTACGGGCGCCTCTACGGCGCCTTCGTCGGCGCGGTTGCCTACATGGTGCTCGAGCACGTGCTGGCCCGGGCGTACCCCACCGCCTGGCAGCTCGGCATCGGCCTGCTGCTGATGGCGGTGGCGCTCTATGCGCGCAACGGCATCCTCGGGCTGGCCGCGTCGCTGGCGCGCCGCGCGAGCGGCTCGAGGCGCGCATGAGCGGGCCCCTGCTCGAGACGCGCGGGCTGTGCAAGAGCTTCGGCGCGCTGGAGGTGGCGCGCGAAATCGCGATCTCGCTGGAGCGCGGCGCGCGGCATGCGCTGATCGGACCGAACGGCGCCGGCAAGACCACGCTCGTCAACCTGCTGACCGGGCTGCTGCCGGCGACGCGCGGCCAGGTGCTGCTCGGCGGCGAGGATGTCACCGCGCTGGGCCCGGCCGAGCGCGCGCGGCGCGGCATCGCGCGCACGTTCCAGATCAACCAGCTGTTCCGCGGCCTCAGCGTGCTCGAGAACGTGTGCATCGCGGTGGCCGAGCGCCTGCGCGTCGGCGGCCGCATGCTGAAGCCGGCCGGCCGCCGGCGCGAGGTGCTCGAGCGCGCCGAGCGGCTGCTCGCGCAGATGCGCCTCGAGGCCGACGCCGGGCGGCGGGTCGGCGAGCTGGCCTACGGCCGCCAGCGCCTGGTCGAGATCGCCATCGCGCTCGGGCTCGAGCCCAGGGTGCTGCTGCTCGACGAGCCCGCCGCGGGGGTGCCGAGCGCCGAGAGCCACATCATCCTGGACGCGATCGCCGCGCTGCCGGCGGATATCGCCGTGCTGATCATCGAGCACGACATGGAGCTCGTATTCCGCTTCGCCGAGCGCATTACCGTACTGGTGAGCGGCGCGGTGTTCGCCCAAGGCGCGCCGGCCGAGATCGCAGCGCACCGCGAGGTGCGGGCGGTGTACCTGGGGAACGCGCTCGATGCCTGAGGCGCTGCGGCTGAAAGGCGTGTCGGCGGGCTACGGCGAAACGGTGGTGCTCGAGGGCGTCGACCTCGCGCTCGGCGCGGGCGAGCATCTGAGCATCATCGGGCGCAACGGCGTGGGGAAGTCGACGCTGCTCGCGACCGTGATGGGCCACACCACGCTGCATACCGGGACGATCGAGCACCGCGGCGCGCGCATCGATGCGCTGCCGCCGTTCGCCCGGGCGCGCGCGGGCGTCGGCTACGTGCCGCAGGAGCGCGAAATCTTCCCCTCGCTCAGCGTGCGCGAGAACCTGGAAATCGGCGCGCGCCCGGGCGCCTGGACGAGCGGCCGGGTGTTCGACCTGTTCCCGCATTTGCGCGAGCGGCTCGGGCACGGCGGCGGCCAGCTCTCCGGGGGCGAGCAGCAGATGCTCGCGATCGCGCGAGCGCTGATGACCAACCCCGACCTGCTGCTGATGGACGAGCCGACCGAGGGCCTCGCCCCGGTGATCGTGCAGGCGCTCGCCGCGGTGCTGGCGCGGCTGCGCGCCGAGGGCGGGATCGCGATCGTGCTGGTGGAGCAGAACAGCCGCATCGCGCTCGAGTTCGCCGAGCGGGCCGCCGTCATGGACCGCGGCCGCATCGTCTACGACGGGCCCTCGGTGCGGCTGCGCGAAGACCCGGAGTTCCTCGCCAGCCTGGTCGCGGCGCAGTAGAGCGCCTAGCCGCGCGGCGGACGCAGTTCCTTCTCGAGCAGCTCGCGCAGCTTGAAGCGCTGCACCTTGCCCGTCGCGGTGCGCGGCAGCTCGGGCAGCGCCCGGATCCACTTCGGCCGCTTGTGGCGCGGCAGTCCCTCGCAGGCGCGTCCCGCCGCCGCGACCGCCTCGGGCTCCGCGCCGCGCGCGGCGACGAACAGGGCGAGGCGCTCGAAGCCGTCGCCATCGGTGACCTGCACGCACGCCGCCTCGGCTACCGCGCCCTCGGCCGCAACCGCCTCCTCGAGCTCTCCCGGACGGACCCACTGACCCGCGACCTTGAGCAGCTCGTCCGAGCGCCCCTGGTGCAGGAAGTAGCCCTCGGCATCCCGCGTGAAGAGGTCGCGGGTGCAGAACCAGCCGTCCTGGAACTGCGCCGCGGTCTGCTCCGGCCGGTTGGCGTAGCCGAGCGCAAGCGCCGGGTGGCGCAGCCAAAGCACCGCAACCTCCCCCGCGCCCGCAGTGCCGCCGCCGGCCGGACGCAATTCAGCCGCCACTCCGGCGAGCGGCCGCCCGGTGCGGGCGCCGTTCGAGGAGCCGGGGGGCGTCAGCATGCAGGCGCAGAACGTCTCGGACATGCCGTAGAGCGAGAGGATTTCCCCGCCGGTCGCCTCGCGCCACTGCTCGACCAGCGCCTGCGGCAGGCGCTCGCCGGCGGCGACGAAGCGGCGCACCGCGCGCATTGGCGCGAGGCGGCCGGCGCCGAGCGCCAGCAGCCTCCGGTAGAAGGTCGGCACGCTGAAGAGCGCCGCGGGCCGATGGCGCTCGACGTGCGCGAGCACCGTCTCCGCGTCGGGCCAGTCGGGGATCAGGACGCTGGCGGCACCGGTGGCGAGCGGCCCGAGCAGGCCGTGCTCCAGCGCGTAGGCGAAAAAGAGCTTGGAAGTCGCGAGCACGGTGTCGCCGGCGGCGAGGCCAAGCGCCTCGCGCATGTCCTGGCCCGCGGGCAGCACGCTGCGATGCGCGTGAACGATGCCTTTCGGCAGCCCGGTGGTACCCGAGGAATAGAGCCAGAATGCGGGATCCTCGGCGCCGACTCGGGCCGGCCCGGCACTCGCAGGCGCGGCCGCGAGCGCCGCGCGCCAGTCCCGCGCGCCCGGCCAGCGCGCCGCCAGGCGCGCGCTCGCCTCGCCCGCGATCGCGAGCGCGCTGTCGGCAGCTTGTGCGGCCGCCAGGTCCGCGCGCGCCTCGGCGAACAGGTCCTCGACGAGCGCCAGCCGGGCGCCGCTGTCGGCGAGCACGTGGCGGTACTCGGCTTCCGTGAGTTTGGTGTTGAGGGCGATCGCGACGGCGCCCGCATGCAACGCGCCGAGCCACGCCGCGGCGAATTCGGGCGTGTCGCGCATGAGCAGCAGCACGCGCTCGCCGCGCTGCACCCCGAGCGCGCGCAGCGCGGCCGCCGCCTGCGCCACGCGCCCGGCGAGCGCAGCGTAGCTCACCGCCTCGGCACCGCAAAGTAGCGCCGTGCGTGCGCCGTGGCGGCTGAGCGCGGCGGGGCCGAGCAGATGCTCCAGGGCGTTCACGGGCGTCGCGTTGCTCGCGTCGGGGGGATCGCCTAGGATCGTAGCTTTCTCGCGGCGGCAAGGTCAATTTGTTTGGGCCCCAAACAAAAGCTCGATCCGGGCGCGCTCCCCGGTCTCCTCGGTTACCGGCTGCGCCTCGCGCAGCAGGCGGTGTTTCGCGATTTCGCGCAGAGCGTGGGCGGGCTTTCTCCCGGGCGCGTCGGCCTGCTCGTCTATATCGACGCCAATCCGGGGGTGACGCAAAGCCGGCTGGCGGAGGCCGCGGAGCGCGACCGCTCGACCATGGTCGGGGTGCTCGATCAGCTCGAGGCGCGCGGCCTGATCGAGCGGCGCCGCGGCGCCGACCGGCGCACCAACGGCCTGTGGCTGACGCGCGCGGGACGGGGTCTGCTGGCGCGCGCGCTGCGCGCGATCGCGCGCCACGAGCGGCGCATCGCGACGCGGCTGAGCGCCGCCGAGCGGCGCCAGCTGCTGGAGCTGCTCGGCCGCATCGCCGCTTCCTAGAGCGGAAAAAGAAGGGGCGCCTCGCGGCGCCCCAAGGACCAGGAAAACCCGACCGGCGACTAGTAGTTGTAGGCCTTCTCGCCGTGGTCCGCGAGGTCGAGGCCTTCTTCCTGCGCGTCGTCGCTCGCGGTGAGGCCGATCGTCATCTTCAGGATCAGCAGGATCACGAAGGCGACGCCGCCCGACCATACCAGCGTGGTGCTGATATCCCAGAGCTGCGACACGATCTGCGCGCCGGCGTCGAAGTCGCCGACCTTGTTCGCGACGTAGTCCCACACGCCGGTGCCGCCGAAGGCCGGGTTGACGAAGGTGCCGGTACCGAGCGAGCCGATGATGCCGCCGATGCAGTGCACGCCGAACGTATCGAGCGAGTCATCGTAGCCGAGCCAGGCTTTCACCTTGGTGACCGCGAAGAAGCAGACCACTCCGGCCACCGCGCAGGTGACGAAAGCGCCGATGGGGCCGACGAACCCGGCCGCCGGCGTGATCGCCACAAGACCGGTAACGATTCCGGAGCAGATGCCCAGGAGGCTCGGTTTGCCTTTCACGATCCACTCGGTAATCGTCCAGGCGAGGCCAGCGACGGCGGTTCCGAACAGCGTATTGAAGAACGCGATGCCTGCTGCGCCCGTGGCTTCGAGGGCGGATCCGGCGTTGAACCCGAACCACCCCATCCACAGCATGCCGGTGCCGATCGCCGTCATCATCACGCTGTGCGGCGGCATCGCGATCTTGCCGTAGCCCTTGCGCTTGCCGAGCATCAGCGCGCAGACCAGCGCGGCGATGCCGGAGTTCACGTGGACCACGGTTCCGCCGGCGAAGTCGAGGGCGCCCTTCTGGAACAGGAAGCCCGCGTGCGCGTTCGCCTCCTCCGCCGCCTTCGCGGTGGTGTAGGCGTCCGGGCCGTCCCAGTACCAGACCATGTGCGCGACCGGCAGGTAGGCGAACGTGAACCAGAGGATGCTGAAGATGATCATCGACGAGAACTTGAAGCGCTCGCCGTAGCCCCCTGCAATCAGCGCTACCGTGATCGCCGCGAACGTCAGCTGGAACATGCAGTACACGAAGTCGGGCAGGTACTGCCCCTTGCTGAAGGTTGCCGCGACAGCCGTCGCCGGGTCCTCCCCGAGCATGAAGATCTTGTCAAAGGATCCCCAGAACGGGTTGCTGCCCGCGGTGAACGCGACGCTGTAGCCGTAGATGACCCACAGCACCGCGACGACGCAGAAGATCGCGAAGCTCTGCATCACCGTGGAGAGCGCATTCTTCGTGCGCACCATGCCGGCGTAGAACAGCGCCAGGCCCGGCACCGTCATCAGCAGCACGAAGGCGGTCGAGGTCATCATCCAGGAAACGTCGCCCTTGTTGCAGTCGAACCCCTTGTCGCCGCACTTGGGTGCCGCGGCGGCCGCGGGCGCGGCGGCCGCGGGGGCGGCGGGGGCAGCGGTAGCCGCGGCCGGTGCGGCCGCCGCTGGCGCGGCCTGCTCCGCCTTGGCCGGCTCGGCGGCCTTTTCGGGTGCCTTATCCTGGGCGATCGAGGCGCTCGCGAACGTGACGAGCGCCAGCGTGGAAACGAGTGCGATTAGCTTCTTCATCGGATTCTCCCTAGAGCGCAGCGGCGTCGGTTTCGCCGGTGCGGATGCGGACGACCTTCTCGAGGTCGAACACGAAGATCTTGCCGTCGCCGATCTTGCCGGTGTTGGCGGACTTCTCGATCGCCTCGACGACGCGGTCCAGCATGTCGCTCTGGATCGCGGCCTCGATTTTCACCTTCGGCAGGAAATCGACCACGTACTCGGCGCCGCGGTACAGCTCGGTATGGCCCTTCTGCCGGCCGAAGCCCTTCACCTCGGTGACCGTGATGCCCTGCACGCCGATGCCCGACAGCGCTTCGCGCACCTCGTCGAGCTTGAACGGCTTGATGATTGCGGTGACTAGTTTCATGAATGGTCTCCGACGCGCGGGCGCTGGCGCGCCCGCCGCGTCATGGTCGTCGTCGTTAGAACGTCTTGCCGAAGGTCAGGACCAGCCGGCTCTTGCCGGAGCTGTAGGCGCCCGCGCCGCCGGCCACGTTGCCGAAGCAGAACGGGTTGCCCGCCGCGCCGCTGCAGTCGTCATGCGCGTTGGTCGCCGAGACGGCCGCGCCGAGGGTGCCGAAGCCGACGTCCTTGGTCACGCCGAGCTTGTAGTCGGTGTACGCGCCGTGCGTGAGCCCGGGGATCGACTGATGGCCGACGTGCGCGCTCAGGCCGAAGCCGCTGCCGAGGTCCCAGGTTCCGGTGAGGTCGAAGTAGCCGGCGCCCGTGGTCTTCGAGGTGCCGTCGTCCTTCGCGAAGCCGAACAGGCTGGTGCCGACCGTACGCGAGTACTTGAACGAAATCCACTTGTAGCTCAGCGCGCCGTAGATCTCGTCGGTGTCGGGGCTGAGCGCGCCGGTCAGCTTGTTGCTGCCCGGATAGTTGTAGCGCAGGAACCCGACATCGAAGCCGAGATCGCCCGAGACGGTGCCGCGGTAGCCGCCGTAGGTGTCGATTTCGATCGGAGCGCTCGCCGTATGCACGCCGTCGGCGCCCAGGCCGCCGTCCTGGATCCAGCTGATGTTGGACGCCCAGGTGCCGATGTAGAAGCCGTTGGTATGGGTAAAGTCGAAGCCGCCCTGGATCGCCGGCTTGCCGCGTGTCTGCGCGATGCCGCGATAGAGGTATTCCGAGGCGAGCGTGACGTTCGCCGTGATCGAGTACGGCGGCTTCGGCTCTGCCGGGGCGGCGGACTGCGCGAAGGCGACGCCGGAGGCCACAACTGTGGCGGCACCGAGCGAAGCGGAGAGGATCGTTTTACGCATTAGCAAATCTCCATGGAATGGATGGACGCGAGAGTTGATTAGCACGGGCTGTGCCAGCAAATTTCATCATATGGATCAAATTGTTAGAAACTCTCTGTCCCGGGCCTGACGCCGGTATGCACCAACAATGTGCGCTCATTCTCCCTAATGCTCGGCTCAAGTGCGCTCCGTAGGTGGCCGAGCCGATCGGGTACGCTGGGCTCCATGGACTCGAAGCCTCCCTTGCAGGAGCTGCGCCGGCGGCTCTCGGAAGCGCTGGCGGCCTCGCCGGCGCGCGATCTGGAAAGGAACCTCCAGGCGCTGCTCACGGCGTTCTTCGAGCGCTTCGAGCTCGCGCCGCGCGAGGACCTCGAGGTGCAGCGCAAGCTCCTGGAGCGCGCGCGCGAAAGGCTCACGGCGCTGGAGGCGCGGGTCGCGGAGCTGGAGGCGCGCAAGCCCGGCGCGTAAACCGCCTCCCGCTGCGCTGCGTTGTTCGCTGCGGAGGGCTCATGTCGCTGGCAACCGTGGCGAGCCGCGCGCTCGCGGGGATCGATGCGCCCGAGGTCGCCGTAGAAGTGCACCTCGGGCCGGGGCTGCCCTCGTTCACCATCGTCGGCCTGCCCGACGCCGAGGTGCGCGAGGCAAAGGACCGCGTGCGCGCCGCGCTCAACCACACGCGCTTCGAGTTTCCCGCGCGGCGCATCACCGTCAACCTCGCTCCGGCAGACCTGCCGAAGGACTCGGCGCGCTTCGACCTGCCGATCGCGCTCGGCATCCTTGCCGCGAGCGGGCAGATCGCGCCCGAGGCGCTCGCGGCGCACGAGTTCGCCGGCGAGCTCTCGCTGAACGGCGAGCTGCGCCCGGTGCGCGGCGCCCTCGCCATGGCGCTGCGCGCGCGGGACGCCGCACGCGCCTTCGTGCTCCCGGAACCCAACGCGCCGCAGGCGGCGCTCGCGCAGGGCGCGCAGGTTCTTCCCGCCCGCACGCTGCTGGAGGTCGTCGCTCACCTCTGCGGCGAGGCGAAGCTGCCCCGCTTCGAGGCGGGGACGCCCGCCGCGCCGCACACCTGGCCGGACTTCGGCGAGGTGA
Organism: Burkholderiales bacterium; assembly: GCA_035500055.1. Classification (GTDB taxonomy): domain Bacteria; phylum Pseudomonadota; class Gammaproteobacteria; order Burkholderiales; family SG8-39; genus RBG-16-66-20. Next base: position 27,392 of record DATJXO010000091.1, read on the forward strand.
AGGGCCAGCCTCAGGCGAAGCGGGCGCTCGAAGTCGCCGCGGCGGGCGGGCACAGCGTACTGATGATCGGACCCCCGGGCACCGGGAAATCCATGCTCGCGGCGCGCTTTCCCGGAATCCTGCCGCCGATGAACGAAACCGAGGCGCTGGAAGTCGCCGCGATCCATTCGGTGTCGGCTGCAGGTTTCGAGGCCGCGCGCTGGGGCGAGCGGCCATACCGCGCCCCGCACCATAGCGCCTCTGGCGCGGCGATGGTCGGCGGGGGTCACCTGCCGCGCCCGGGCGAGATATCGCTCGCGCACCGGGGCGTCCTGTTCCTTGACGAGCTGCCCGAATTCGACCGCGACGTGCTCGAGTCGCTGCGCGAGCCGCTCGAATCCGGCAAAGTGTCGATCTCGCGCGCCGCGCGCCAGGCGCAGTTTCCGGCGCGCTTCCAGCTCGTCGCGGCGATGAATCCCTGTCCCTGCGGGCACTGCGGGTCGCCCTCCGGGCGCTGCCGCTGTACGCCGGAGCGCATCGCGCGCTACCGCGGCCGCGTCTCGGGGCCGCTCGCCGATCGCGTCGACATCAAGCTCGAAGTTCCTGCGCCGCGCGACGCCGACCTGATGGCGCCGGGCGCGACCGAATCGAGCGAGGCGATCCGCGGCCGCGTACTCGCCGCGCATCGCCGCCAGCTCGAGCGCCAGGGGGCGCCCAACGCGTTCCTCGGCACGCGCGAAATCGACCGCCACTGCTCGACCGACAAGGAGGGCGACCAGCTCCTGCGCCACGCGCTCGCCCGGCTGATGCTCTCGGCGCGCGCCTACCACCGCGTGCTGCGCGTCGCGCGCTCGATCGCGGACCTTGCGGGCGAGGCAGCAATCAAGGCGGCCCACATCGCCGAAGCGATCCAGTACCGCCGGCTGGACGCGAGCTTCTGACGCGTTATAGTCGCCGCGTATGGCGACCTATGCGATCGGCGACGTGCAAGGCTGCTTTGACGAGCTGGAAGAGCTGGTCGCGCGCATCGGCTTCAACCCGCGGCACGACCGCCTCTGGTTGGTGGGCGACCTCGTCAACCGCGGGCCGAAGTCGCTCGAGGTGCTGCGCTACGTAAAGGGGCTGGGCGAAGCCGCCGTGGTGGTGCTCGGCAACCATGACCTGCACCTCGTGACGCAGTTCGAGGGCTTCGAGCGAAAGCGCAAGGACGACACGTTTTCCGACGTGCTCGAGGCGCCGGACGCGAGGGCGCTGGTGGATTGGGTGCGCGCGCGGCCGATGATGCACGTGGAAGGCAGCTGGGCGATGGTGCACGCCGGCCTGCTGCCGCAGTGGAGCATCGATTTCGCGGTTTCTCTGGCAAACGAAGTGGAAAGCGCGCTGCGGGCGCCGGACTATCGGGATTTCCTGGCGAACCTGTACGGCAGCAAGCCGGAGCGCTGGCAAGATTCGCTCTCCGGCTGGGACCGGCTGCGCGTGATCGTCAACGCGATGACGCGCATGCGCTCGTGCACGCCCGAGGGCCAAATGGATTTCAAGGAGACCGGCAAGAAGCCGCCACCCGGCTTCTTGCCGTGGTACCAGACCAGAAGCGGGCCCGAGCAGCAGATCGTCTTCGGTCATTGGTCTGCCGCCGGGCTGCAGCTCGATCCGCGCGTTGCGGGGCTCGATACCGGCTGCGTCTGGGGCGGCGCGCTGAGCGCGCTCAGGCTGGAGGACCGCTGGCTGGCGCAGGTGCCCTGCAAGTGCTACCAGCCGGTGCGGGAGTAGAAATTCATCAGGGAACCACCGCCAAAGGACCTCGCCATGACTGACTGCGTGTTCTGCAGGATCGTCGCCGGACAGATCCCGTCGACGCGGGTGCACGAGGACGAGCACACGCTCGCCTTCATGGACATCGGCCATGTCAATCCGGGCCACACGCTGGTCGCGGTGAAGCGGCACGCGGCCAATGTTTTCGAGCTCGAAGAGGCGCAGGCCGAGGCGGTCGCGCGCGCTATCGTGAAAATCTCCAGAGCCTTGAGGAAAACATTCGAGCCCGAAGGCCTGTCGGTCTACCAAGCGAACGGCAAGGCCGCCGGACAAACGGTGTTCCACTACCACGTGCACCTGCTGCCACGGCACAAGGGCGACGGCATGGAGCTCGTCTGGCCGGCCAAAAACCCGCCGCGCGAGACGCTCGAGCAGTACGCGGCGCGCATCCGCGCCGCGCTGGGCTAGCTAGAACGGCGACTCGCCGAACGCGGCGCGGTAGCGCGCGGCGATCTCCTCGCGCGCCGGCTTGTGGTTCTGCGCGCCGCGGTGGGCGATCTTGATCGCGCCCATCACCGAGGCGAGCCGCCCGGTCTTCAGCCAGTTCCACTCGCGCGCGATGCCGTAGAGCAGTCCGGCGCGGTAGGCGTCGCCGCAGCCCGTCGGGTCGACCTCGGCATCGGCCCTGGCGCTGGGAATGTCGTAGCGCACGCCCTCGGCGATCACGGTAGAGCCGCCCGCCCCGCGCGTGGCGACGAGCGCCTTCAGCTCGGCCGCCAGGTCTTCGAGGCCGCGCCCGGTCTTTTCCTCGAGCAGCTTGCCCTCGTAGTCGTTCACCGCGACCCATGAGGCGAGCCGCACCATTTCGAGCAGCTCCTCGCGCGAGAACATCGGCAGACCTTGCCCGGGGTCGAACAGGAACGGGATGCCGTGAGCGGCGCACTGCCGCGAGTGCTCGAGCATGCCGTCCTTGCCGTCGGGCCCGATGATGGCGAGTGAGGCGCCGAGCCCCGCCTCGATGCGGTTCCGGTGCGCGAAGTTCATCGCGCCGGGATGGAACGCGGTGATCTGGTTGTCGTCCAGATCGGTGGTGATGAAGGCCTGCGCCGTGAACTGGCCCGCGACGCGCTTCAGGCCCGAGGCGTCGATGCCGAGCTTCTCCAGGCGGTAGAGATAGGGCTGGATGTCCTCGCCGACGGTCGCCATGACGAGCGGCGCCTCGCCCAGCAGATGCAGGTTGTAGGCGATGTTGCCCGCGGTGCCGCCGAACTCGCGCCGCATCTCGGGGGTGAGGAAGCAGACGTTGAGGATGTGCAGCTGGTCGGCGAGCAGGTGATTGCGGAAGCGGTCGGGGAACACCATGATGGTGTCGTAGGCGATCGACCCGGTGACCAGGATTTTCGCTTGCGCCATGCGCGCGCCTCAGAGGAAGAACAGGTACATGCGGTAGCCGACGGCGTGCAGCCCGTCGGTGTCGAGGAACAGGCGCAGGCTGACGTCGGCCCCCGCGCCGATGCCCTGGGCGATGCGGCCGGACGACGCGTCGGAGAGATAGTCGGCCGGTCGCAGCACGCGCCGTGCCACCGCCTGGTCGCGCTCGTCGGTGAGCGTGAGCTCCAGCGCCGGGTATTCCTGCGGGAAAGGCGCCTGGTTGCGGATCACGGCGTTCAGCACGATCACGTTCTCGCCGCGGTCGTCGGCCTGCAGGTCGGACGACTCGATCGCCATCAGCTTGGTGCGCCGCGGCAACCGCAGCTCGCAGTCGAGAATTGCGCAGGCGGCGGCGAGCTGCGGCCGCAGCTGCGGCACCAGCACCGCAAGCTCGCTGCGGTAATAGAGCGCGCCCTGCGCCGCCAGCACGGCGAGCAGGGCGAGCGCGGCGAGCCCCCAACCCCAGCGGCGCCGTGCCGGCGGCGGCTCTTCCATGAAGCCGGGCGCATTGGCGTCCTCGTTGGCGGCGTCGCCGCCGCCGACCGGCGGCAGCTTTCTAGCCGCCTCGAACAGGGCCAGCTGCGGCGAGGGCTCGGAGTCCGCCTGCGCCGGCGCGTCCCCGGGCTCCCCGCCCTGCGCCACCAGCGCGGCGAGGCCGTCGAAAACCGACGAGCAGCGGCCGCAGCGCACCTTGCCGCCGCGCGCCGAGAGCTGCGGCGGTTGCACCCGGAAGACGGTGCCGCAGTTGGGACAGCGCGTCGAGAGGCTCATCGCCGCACGCCCTCCAGCAGGACCCAGTCCCCGTCGCTCGCCCCCCGCTCGATGGCGAAATCCCGCGCGTACGCCGCGACGAGCGCCTCCGCCTGGGCCTCGAGCAGGCCGGAAAGCGCGATCCGGCCGCCGCGACGGGTACGCGCGGCGAATTCCGGTTCCAGGGCCATCAACGGGGCGGCGAGAATGTTGGCGACGATCAGATCGTAAGGTCCAGCCGGCAACGCTCCCGGCGCCATCACCGTCAGCGCGACGCCGTTGGCGCGCGCGTTCCCGGCGGCGGTCTCGACGGCCAGCGGGTCGGTGTCGACCGCGGCCACCTCGCCCGCGCCGAGCCGCGCGGCGGCGATGGCCAATATACCGGAGCCGCATCCGTAGTCCAGCACGCGCTCTCCGCGCCGCAGGCGGCGCACCAGCCACTCGAGCACCAGGCGCGTGCTCGAGTGGCTGCCGGTGCCGAAGGCAAGGCCCGGGTCGAGGCGCACGACGAGGGCGGCCGCCTCGGGCGCCTCGTGCCAGCTCGGCACGATCCACAGTCCGCCGGAAATCCCGATCGGTCCGAACTGCGCCTGCGAGCGCCGCACCCAGTCCTCGTCCTCGATGCGCTCGGCGCGGTACGCGGGCAACGCGATTCCGGTGGCCGCCGCGGCGCGCGCGACCAGTGCCGCGGCGTCGGCGTCGCGGGGGGCGAGCGCCGTCAGCCGGATCGAGCGCCCGTCGCCGTCGAGGTCCACCGAATCGGCGCCCGCCTCGAGCAGCGCATCGGACAGCGGCTCGGCCAGCGCGGACTCCAGCTCCAGCCTGATCGCGAGCCGGGACACGCGCTCTACTTCTTCGCCTTGGTCTCCTCGGCCAGCCGCTGCTCGAGGTAGTGGATCGAGGTGCCGCCGCGCAGGAAGCGGCTGTCGTGCAGCAGCTCGAGGTGCAGCGGGATGTTGGTCTGGATGCCTTCGACCACCATCTCCGAGAGCGCGATCCGCATGCGGCGAATCGCCTGCTCGCGCGTCGCGCCGTAAGCAATCACTTTCCCTACCATCGAGTCGTAGTGCGGCGGCACGCTGTAGCCGGCGTATACGTGCGAGTCGACACGGATGCCCGGCCCGCCGGGCGGATGGTACGAGGTGATGCGGCCGGGCGAGGGCGTGAAGCGGAACGGATCCTCGGCGTTGATGCGGCACTCGATCGCGTGGCCCTTCAGCTGCACTTCCTTCTGCTTGAACGGCAGCTTCTCGCCAGCGGCGACCCGGATCTGCATCTGCACCAGGTCGAGGCCCGTGATCATCTCGGTCACCGGATGCTCGACCTGCAGCCGGGTGTTCATCTCGATGAAGTAGAACTCGCCGTCCTCGAACAGGAACTCGAAGGTGCCGGCGCCGCGGTAGCCGATCTTGCGGCAGGCGTCGGCGCAGCGCTCGCCGATCTTGTCGCGAAGCTTTGCCGCGAGCTCCGGTGCCGGCGCCTCCTCGAGCACCTTCTGGTGCCGCCGCTGCATCGAGCAGTCGCGCTCGCCCAGGAACACCGCGTTCTTGTGCTCGTCCGCCAGCACCTGGATCTCGATGTGGCGCGGGTTCTCGAGGAATTTCTCCAGGTAGACGGTGCCGTTGCCGAAGGCGGCGAGCGCCTCCTGGCGCGTCAGGCTGGCCGCGTTCAGCAGCGCCGCCTCCGTATGCACGACGCGCATGCCGCGCCCCCCGCCGCCGGCGGCGGCCTTGATGATCACCGGGTAGCCGATCTTGCGCGCCAGCTTGACGATGTCCGCGCCGCTCTCCGGCAGAGGGCCCTCGGAGCCCGGGACCACCGGCACGCCCGCCTTGATCATCGCCTGCTTGGCGCTCACCTTGTCGCCCATGACCCGGATGTTCTCCGGCCGCGGCCCGACGAAGACGAAGCCGCTCGCCTCCACCTTCTCGGCGAAATCCGCGTTTTCGGAGAGGAAGCCGTAGCCGGGGTGGATCGCCTCCGCGTCGGTCACCTCAGCGGCGCTGATGATCGCCGGGATGTTGAGGTAGCTCGCCGCCGCCGGCGCCGGGCCGATGCACACCGACTCGTCGGCGAGCTTGACGTACTTGGCCTCGGTGTCGGCCTCGGAATGGACCACCACGGTGCGGATGCCGAGCTCGCGGCAGGCGCGCTGGATGCGCAGCGCGATCTCGCCGCGGTTCGCGATCAGGATCTTTTCGAACACCCGCTACCCGAGGATGAAGAGGGGCTGGCCGTATTCCACCGGCTGGCCGTTCTCGACCAGCACCGCCTTGACCACGCCGGCGGCGTCGGCCTCGATCTCGTTCATCAGCTTCATCGCCTCGATGACGCAGATCGTCTGGCCCTCCTTCACCGCGGCGCCGACCTCGACGAACGGCTTCGCGTCGGGCGCCGGCGCGCGGTAGAAGGTGCCGACCATCGGCGCCTTGACGACGTGGCCGTCGCCGCCGGGGGCGGGCTCCGCCGCGGCGGCGACCGGCAGCGGCGAGGGCGCGGCGGCAGCGGGCGCCGGGCCCGGCACCGCGGCCGCGCCGGTGGCCGGCGTCACCGTGACCGCCCCGCCGCGGGCGATGCGCACCTTCTCCTCGCCCTCGGTGATCTCCAGCTCGGCGATGCCCGATTCCTGCACCAGGTCGATCAGCTTCTTGAGCTTGCGCAGATCCATCCGAAACACCTCCGCGGTTGGCGGGCCGCGCCCGCCGGCGCCGCTAGGGACGCGATCCCTTCAGGCGCGCGATCGCGTAGGCGAGCGCGAGGTCGTAGCCGCGGCTGCCGAGGCCGAGCACGCTGCCCACCGCGACGGCAGTGAAATGCGAGTGGGCGCGCCAGGGCTCGCGCGCGTGAATGTTCGACAGGTGCACCTCGATGAACGGGATTTTCACCGCCGTCAGCGCGTCGCGCAGCGCGATGCTGGAGTAGGTGAAGGCGGCTGGATTGAGCAGGATGAAGCCGGTGCCGTCGGTGCGCGCCGCCTGCACCCGGTCGACGAGCACCCCTTCGTGGTTCGATTGCAGGCACTCGAGGCGCAGGCCCGCGCTTCGGGCGGTCTCCTGCAGACGGTGGTTGATCTGCTCGAGCGTCTCGCGGCCGTAGATCTCCGGCTCGCGCGTCCCGAGGAGGTTCAGGTTTGGCCCGTGCAGTGCGAGCAGGCCAAGGGATTTTGGCTTTTTCGTCATTTTCGGCGAAGAAGGCGGCATTTTAGCCGACTTTGCCTGAGCCCCCTCCCCGCACCGAGGCTCAGTCGGCAGACAGGCGGCCGAGGATCTCCTCCAGCTCGGCACCGTGCAAGGCCCCAAGCTTGGTCGCGGCTACCCTTCCCTTGCGGTCCAGGAATACCGTAAACGGAAGGCCACCGCCGCTATCGCCGAGCTGCCGCATCAGGTCGAGACCGTCCGCCTCGGCGAGCAGCACCGGGTACTGTATTCCGTATTTAGATGCAAATTCCTTGACGTTCGATGAATTATCGACGGCGATACCGACTATTTCGACCCCTCTTGGGGCGTATTTCTCCCATGCCGACACGAGCAGCGGGACCTCCTCCCGGCACGGGGCGCACCAAGTCGCCCAGAAGTTGCAGACCAATACCCTGCCCTGCCATTCGGCGAGGTCGCGTTGCCGGCCCGCGAGATCCGGGAAGGTCGCCGCCGAAAGGACCGCGCCGGAGCCGCCCTTGCGCGTGAGCAGCGGGCCGAGGAAAAAGCCGGCGGCCGCGGCGGCAAGGCCCGCGGCGGCGAGGATCGCCGCTTCGCGCCTGCCCGGGTTCATGCGCCCGCTTTGACCAGGGTCCCGACCTCTGCGATGCCGGCGCGCGCCATGACGCGGCCCGCCTGCGAGCTCTTCAGCGCCAGCCGCTCGTCGCGCGGGTCGAATACAGACAGGCGCAGCGGCGCGCCGCGCCACTCCAGCGTCAGCACGGCCACGGCGTGGGCGCGATCGCCGGCATAGCGGCGCCCCTCGCTCGAGGCATAGGAGATGTTGCGGTTGAGAAGGAACAGCTCCACTTCCTTCAGGCTTTCCGGGAACAGCTGCAGCTCGATCTCGGCGTAGGGTCCCGCGGTGCCCGCGAGCACCGGCCCGGTGAGGTAGGGGCTGAAGCGCTCCAGCGCCTGCATCGTCTCGAGCGCGATCCGCCTCAGCTGCGCGATGCGCTCGGGATGCTCGTCAGCCTGGTACAGCGCGCGGTAGGCGCGCAGCTCGGCCTCGATCTCGTCGTTGCCCGGCAGGAACTCGGTGTCCGGCGCGCCCAGCGCGCGCGCCGCCTTGCGCTTCGCCAGCGCGTAGTCCTCGATGCCGTCGATCGCCATGATGCGCGCGGCTTCGGCGGCGATCCTCGCCCGCATGCCGTTCTGACGAGCGTTCTTGCGGGCCATCGGCGATTGTACAATCGCGTGCTTTCCGGACGCCGCCTCTCGGGCGCGGCGATGGCCTCGGCGGTGCATCTCCACATCCTCGGCATCTGCGGCACGTTCATGGGCGGGATCGCGGCGATCGCGGCCCGGGCGGGCATGCGCGTGACCGGTTGCGATGCCGGCGTCTACCCGCCGATGAGCACCCAGCTCGCGGCGCTCGGCATCCAGCTGATCGAGGGCTACGGCGCGGAGCAGCTCCGCCTGCAGCCGGACCTCTGGGTCGTGGGCAACGTCGTGACCCGGGGCAATCCGCTCATGGAGGCGATTCTCGACTCCGGCGCGCGGTACGTTTCTGGGCCGCAGTGGCTCGCCGAGAACTCGCTGGTCGGTAAGTGGGTACTGACTGTCGCTGGCACGCACGGCAAAACGACGACCGCCTCGATGCTCGCCTGGGTACTCGAGCAGGCCGGTCACGCTCCCGGCTTCTTGATAGGAGGGATACCGCTCGATTTCGGGGTTTCGGCCCGCGGCGCCGACGACCGGCTCTTCGTGATCGAAGGGGACGAGTACGACACGGCGTTCTTCGACAAGCGATCCAAGTTCGTTCACTACCGGCCGAAGACAGTGATTCTGAACAATCTCGAGTTCGATCATGCAGACATCTTCGCCGATCTTGCAGACATCGAGCGTCAATTTCACCACTTGGTAAGGATTGTCCCCCGATCCGGCCTGATCGTCGCCAATGGGCGCGACGAGGCGCTCAAGCGGGTCCTCGCGCAAGGCTGCTGGACCCCGGTCGAGGAATTCGGGGTGCCGGCCGGGTGGGAGGCGGGCGCGCCGGACGCAGACGGCAGCTGCGAGATCGCCTGGCAGGGGAGAGCGCTCGGCCGCCTGCGCTGGGGCCTCATCGGCGAGCACAACCGCCTCAACGCGCTCGCGGCGCTCGCGGCGGCACGTCACGCCGGGGTCGCTCCCGAGACGGCGATCGAGGCGCTCGGCCGCTTCCGCGGCGTGCGGCGCAGGCTGGAACTGCGGGGCACCGCGCGAGGGGTACGCCTGTATGACGATTTCGCGCACCATCCGACCGCGATCCGCGAGACGCTCGCGGCCCTGCGCCAGCGGGAGCGCGCCTCGCGCATCCTCGCGGTCTTTGAGCCGCGCTCGAACACCCTCAAGCGCGGGGTGCTGAAGGAGGCGCTGCCTTCGAGCTTCGCCCAGGCAGATCGCGTCTTCGTCTACGGCGGCGGCATCGCCTGGGACGCTGCCGGGCTGTTCGCGGCGCTCGGGGCGCGCGCCCGGGTGGAGGCCGACCTGGAGCGGCTGGTGGCCGCGGTCGCCGCGGAAGCGCGCGAGGGCGACCGGATCGCGGTGATGTCCAACGGCGGCTTCGGCGGCATCCACGACAAGCTGCTCGCGGCCCTTGCCGCGGCCTAGATGCGGCTCGTCTACCTGCACGGCTTCAACAGCTCGCCAGCCTCGCACAAGGCGCAGGTCCTGAAGGCGTACCTGGAGGCGAGGGGACTGGGCGCGTGCTACGCCTGCCCGGCGCTGCCGCCGCGCGCCGGCGAGGCGGTCGAGGAAATCGAGCGGCTGCGGCCGGACCGGGAAACCTGCCTGGTAGGCTCCTCGCTCGGCGGTTACTACGCGACGCATGTCGCCGAGAAGCACGGCTGCCGGGCGGTGCTGATCAATCCCGCGATCGACCCGCACACCGGGCTGCAGGCCTATCTGGGCCCGCAGGCGAACCTGCACACCGGCGCCCCCTACGAGCTGACGCGCGCGCACCTCGAGGCCTGGCGCGCGCTGTGGGTCGGGCGCATCGATCCGGAGCGCTACCTGCTGCTGCTCGAGACCGGCGACGAGCTGCTCGACTGGCGCCGCGCGGTCGCCCGCTACGAGGGCGCGCGCATGGCGATCCGGCAAGGGGGCGATCACACGCTGCAGAGCTTTCCAGAGCACCTCGAGCGGATCCTCGCGTTCGCCCGGCTGCCGGTCCGAGCGTGAACCTGCTGTACGAGGAGGAGGGCGAGTTCAAGGTCGGGGCGGTGCTCGCCGAGAGCCCGGCCTCGTACCAGGTCGAGAGCCTGCGCGGCAGACGCTCCAAGGTGAAGGCCGCGAACGTGGTGCTCGCGTTCGAGCGCCCCTCGGGCGCCGAGCTGCTCCGCGAAGCCGAGCAGTTCGCCGCCGGCATCGATACGGAGTTCCTCTGGCAATGCAGCGGCCGCGGCGAGTTCGGCTTCCGCGAGCTGGCGCGCGAGTACGTGGGCCGCGAGCCGGCGCCGGGCGAGGCCGCGGGCGTGCTGTTCAAGCTGCACGCGGCGCCGATGTACTTTCACCGCCGCGGCCGCGGCCGCTACCAGGCGGCGCCGGCGGAGACGCTGAAGCTCGCGCTCGCGGCGATCGAGAAGAAACGGCAGCTGCAGGAGCGGATCGCGGGCTGGGCGGCGCGCCTGGAGCGCTTCGAGTGCCCGCCGGAGGTCGCGGCGCTGCGCGAGGAGCTGCTCTACGCGCCGGACCGGTCCAAGCCCGAGACCAAGGCCTTCGAGCAAGCCTGCGCCGCCGCCGGCCTCAGCGCGGCGCGGCTTCTCGAGCGCTGCGGCCTGCTCGGCGACAGCCACGCGTACCACCTCGGGCGCTTCCTGCACGAGTTCCCTGCGCACCGCGCCGGCTTCGCACCGCATCCGCCGCCGGCGCAGGCCACCGGCCTGCCGCTCGCGCCGGTCGCGGCGTTCAGCCTCGACGACGCTGGCACGACCGAGATCGACGACGCCTTCTCGGTCGTGCGCGCCTCGCCTGAATCTCTGCGCGTCGGCATCCACATCGCCGCGCCCGCGCTCGCGTTCGCGCCTGGATCGCCGCTCGACGCGATCGCCCGCGAGCGGCTCTCGACGGTCTATTTGCCGGGTGCGAAGTACACCATGCTGCCGGAGGACGCGGTGGCGCGCCTGTCGCTCGACGAGTCGAGCGAGCGCGCCGTGGTGTCCCTGTATTTCGACGTCGGCGGCGACGGTGAGCCGCGCGGCCGCAGCACGCGGCTGGAGCGCGTGCGCATCGCGGCCAACCTGCGCCATGGCACGCACGAGGCGCTGAACGAGGCGTTCGAGCGGGGAGAGGAGGGCGGCGGGCTCGCCTTCGAGGAGGAGCTGCGCGCGCTATGGCGCCTCGCGTGCGCGCTGGAGCGGCGCCGCGGGCGGCCGAGCACCGGCGCGGCGCAGCCCGAGTACGTATTCAGGGTCGAGGAAGGGCGCGTCGCGATCGAGCAGCGTCGGCGCGGCGCGCCGCTCGACAAGACCGTGGCCGAGCTGATGATCCTCGCCAACGCGACCTGGGGCGAACTGCTCGCCGAGCGCGACGTCGCCGCGATCTACCGCGTGCAGGCCGCCGGCAAGGTGCGCATGAGCGTGCATCCGGAACTGCACGACTCGCTCGGGGTCTCAAGCTACGCCTGGTTCACCTCGCCGCTGCGCCGCTACGTCGACCTCGTCAACCAGTGGCAGCTCGCCGCGGCGCTGCGCGGCGAGCGCGCGCCGTTCGGCCGCAACGCCGAGGGCCTCCTCGCCGCACTGCGTGCCTACGAGGTCGCCGCGGCGCGCTACGACGAGCACCAGCGCGCGCTCGAGACCTACTGGTGCCTGCGCTGGCTCGAGCAGGAGCGAGTCGCCGAAGCCGACGCGCTGGTGCTGCGCGAGAACCTGGTGCGCTTCGAACAGCTGCCGCTCGCGTTGCGCGTACCCTCGCTGCCCGAGCTCGCGCCCGGCAGCCGAGTGCGGCTGGCAATCGGCGCGATCGACCTGCTCGGGCGTACGATGAGCTGCACCTGGCGTGCCACGCTCGGGCAGGCGCAGCCCTAAAGGCCTAGAATGGCGGCGTTTTTTCTGAGCACGGGGTGAATTTGCAGGGCAACGCCGCGAACTTGCTGCTCGACCCGCTCGAGTACTGGGGCGGGCTCGACCGCCAGTCGCGCCTGCTGGCGATCTCGGTCGGGGCGTCAGTCCTGTTCCACGGCGCGCTGCTCGCCTTCCATTTCCACTTTCCCGACAGCCTGCGCTGGAAGTCGCCCGACCAGCCGCTCGAAGTGGTGCTGGTCAACGCCAGGACGCAAGAGCGGCCGACGCGCGCCGACGCGCTGGCGCAGGCGAACCTTGCCGGCGGCGGCAACACCGACGAGCACCGGCACGCCACCACCGCGCTGCCGGTGACGCATCCGCATGCGCCGGGGCGGGAGCTGGTCGAGATGAGGCGCCGCCAGCAGGCGCTGGAAGCGCAGCAGCGCAAGCTTCTGGCGCAGGCGCGCGAGACGCGCGCCGCGGTCGCCACGGAGTCCGAGCACCAGGCGTCCGCCGAGGAGCCGACGCCGCAGATCTCGGGGCGCGACGCGGCGGACCGCGCGCTCGCCATGATGCAGCTGCAGGCGCAGATCGACCGCGAGACGCGCGAGTACCAGCAGCGGCCGAGGAAGCTGTTCATCGGCGCGCGCGCCACCGAGTACCGCTTCGCCCAGTACGAGGAAGACTGGCGCGCCAAGGTCGAGCGCGTCGGTACCCTCAACTACCCGAGCGAGGCGCGCGGCAAGCTCTACGGCAATCTGCGCCTTACCGTGACGCTCGCGGCCGACGGCTCGGTGGTGCGCGTGGACCTGGACCGCTCCTCCGGGCTGAAGGTGCTCGACCAGGCCGCCTTCCGCATCGTGCACATGGCCGCGCCGTACGCGGCGTTCCCGCCGTCGATTCGCAAGGACTACGACCAGGTCGTGATCACGCGGACCTGGTTTTTCGGCCAAGGCGACAGGATCTGGACTCAATAGCGTGGCCGACCGCTACGCGGTGATCGGCAACCCCGTCGCGCACTCCAAGTCGCCCTGGATCCACGCCGAGTTCGCGCGCCAGACGGGCGATGCGGTCGAGTATGGCGCGATCGAGGCGCCGCTCGGCGGCTTCGCCGCGGCGGTCGGGGCGTTCCGCGCCGCCGGCGGGCGCGGGCTGAACGTCACGCTGCCGTTCAAGCAGGAGGCGTTCCGCTACTGCCGCGACGCGACCGCGCGGGCGCGCGCTGCGGCGGCCGTCAACACCCTCAGCTTCGCGGGCGAGGCGGTGAGCGGCGACAACACCGACGGCGCCGGGCTGGTGACCGACCTCGAGTCGAACCTCGGCTTCGCGATCGCGGGCCGCCGCGTGCTGCTGCTCGGCGCTGGCGGCGCCGCGCGCGGCGTCGTCGGGCCGCTGCTCGAGCGCGCGCCGGCGGCGCTGGCGATCGCGAACCGCACCGTCGCGCGCGGCGAGGCGCTGGCGGCGGCGTTCCGCGGCGTGCGCGCGACCGGCTTCGAAGGCCTCGCCGGGGAGTCGTTCGACCTGGTGGTGAACGCGACCTCGGCGGGCCTGGAGGACCGGGCGCCGCCGCTGCCGCCGGGGATCTTCGCCGCCGGCGCGCTCGCCTACGACATGGTCTACGGCCGCGAGACGCCGTTCCTGCGCCTGGCGCGCGCCGCCGGCGCCGCCGCGCGCGACGGGCTCGGCATGCTGGTCGAGCAGGCCGCCGAGTCGTTCCTGGTCTGGCGCGGCGTGCGGCCGCGGACCGCGCCGGTGCTCGAGGCGCTGCGCCGGGGCTAGCTGGCGTGGCGCGCGGCCGGCGGCGCGGCGTGTGGAGGATCGCGGGCCTCGCGCTCGCGCTGACGCTTGCGGGCGCGGCCGCGCTGCAGCTGTGGTTCTTCGCCCACGTGCTCTGGTGGCGCGACCACAATCCCGCGAGCAGCGCCTTCATGGCGCGGCGGCTCGAGCAGATGCGCGAGAAGAATCCGCGCGCCCGGCTCAGCCATCGCTGGGTGGACTACGGCCGCATCTCGGTGCACCTGAAGCGCGCGGTGGTCGCCTCCGAGGACGCCAAGTTCCTCGGCCACGAGGGCTTCGACTGGGAGGCGATCGAGAAGGCGATCGAGAAGAACGAGCGCAAGGGCAGGGTGGTCGCGGGCGCCTCCACCATCAGCCAGCAGCTGGCGAAGAACCTGTTCCTCTCCGGCGAGCGCTCCTGGATGCGCAAGGGCGAGGAGGCGGCGATCACGTGGATGCTGGAGAGCGTGATGTCCAAGCGCCGCATCCTCGAGCTCTACCTGAACTTCGCCGAATGGGGCGACGGCGTGTTCGGCGCGGAAGCCGCGGCGCGCTACCACTTCGGCGTCGGCGCCGCGGAACTCACCGCGTGGCAGGCGGCATGGCTGGCGGCGATCCTGCCGAGCCCGCGGCGCTACGCGCACGGGCATACCACCCGCTACCTCGACGGCCGCGTAGAGACTATCCTCGGGCGCATGCCCGGCGCGCAGATTCCCTGATGCCGTGAGCGGATTTCCGGCGCGCCTCGGCAGCGACCGGCGCTACGGCGCGCGGAACGCGTCGCGCGCCGCGGCGAGCGTGGCGTCGACCTCCGCCGCGCCGTGCGCCGCCGATACGAACCCCGCCTCGTAGGCCGAGGGCGCGAGGTACACGCCGCGCGCGAGCATGGCATGGAAGAAGCGGTTGAAGCGCTCCTTGTCGCACTGCATGACCTCGGCGAACGACGTCGGGGGAGAAGCGCGGAAGTAGAGCCCGAACATGCTGCCGATCGATTGCGCCGAAAATTCGACTTTTGCCGCTTTTGCTTCTTTTTTCAGGCCCTCCACCAGGTTCTTCGCCGTCTCGGAAATCCGTTCGTCGAACCCCGGAACATCGACCAGCTTCAAGGTCGCGAGGCCGGCGGCAACGGCGACCGGGTTGCCGGAGAGCGTACCCGCCTGGTACACGGGGCCCAGGGGAGCGATCTCGTCCATGATCTCGCGCCGGCCGCCGACCGCGCCCACCGGCATGCCGCCGCCGATCACTTTGCCCAGCGTTGTCAGGTCGGGCCGGATGCCGTAGCGCGCCTGCGCGCCGCCGAGCGCGACGCGAAACCCGGTCATCACCTCGTCGAAAATCAGCGCGGCGCCGGCGCGCGTGCAGCATTCGCGCAGCGCCTCCAGGAAGCCGGGCTTCGGCAGCACGAGGTTCATGTTGCCCGCGACCGGCTCGACGATTGCGCCGGCGATTTGCGCGCCCTTGTCCTTGAATGCCTTTTCCAGTTGATCGATATCATTGAAGCCCAGGACCATCGTCTGCGCCGCGATCTCGGCGGGCACGCCGGCGGAGGAGGGATTGACGAAAGTCAGCGCGCCCGAGCCCGCTTTCACCAGCAGGCTGTCGGCGTGGCCGTGGTAGCAGCCCTCGAACTTCACGATCAGGCTCCTGCCGCTGTGCCCGCGCGCTAGGCGGATGGCGGTCATCGTCGCCTCGGTGCCGGACGACACCAGGCGCACGCGCTCGATCGAGGGCACCAGCCGGCAGATCGCCTCGGCGAGCTCGACTTCCGCCTCGGTAGGGGCGCCGAACGAGAGCGCCTGCGCGGCGGCCGCCTGCACCGCCTCGACGACCGCGGGGTGCGTATGGCCGAGCACCATCGGCCCCCAGGAGCCGACGTAGTCTATGTAGCGGCGGCCGTCCGCGTCCCAGAGATGCGCGCCGGAGGCGCGTTCCAGGAAGGGCGGGGTGCCGCCGACCGCGCCGAAGGCGCGCACCGGCGAGTTCACGCCCGCCGGGATGCGCTCCCGCGCACGCGCGAAAAGCGCCTCATTCCTCGACGTCGTGCGTGCCTTCATGCGCGAAGAGCTTACCGTAGTCGCGGGCGCGCGCCGCGACGTCGGGCGCCTCGAACAGGTCCGTGATCACCGCAAGCGCGTCGGCGCCGGCGGCGACGAGCCGCGGCGCGTTGGCCAGCGTGATGCCGCCGATCGCCACCAGCGGCACGCCGAGCGCGCGCGCGCTGGCGAACAGCGCCAGCGGCGCGCGCACCGCGCCCGGCTTGGTCGGCGAGGCGAACACGCTGCCGAAGGCGACGTAGTCCGCGCCCGCCGCCACGGCGGCGCGCGCGGCGTCGAGCGAGTTGTAGCAGGATACGCCGAGCAGCTTGCCGCGCAGTTGCGCGCGCGCCGCGCGCACGTCGCCGTCGTCGCGGCCGAGGTGGACGCCGTCGGCGCCGCACGCCAGCGCGACGCCGACGTCGTCGTTGACGATGAACGGGATGCCGCGGTCGCGGCACAGCGCCGCGTAGCCGTCGGCTTCCTCCAGCCTCTGCGAAGGCGGCAGCCGCTTGGCGCGGTACTGGAGCAGCGCGATGCCGCCGGCGATCGCCGCGCGCACTCGATCGCGCAGCTGCGCGCGGTCCGCGGCGTCGGGCGTGATCGCGTAGAGGCCGCGCAGCTTCATCGCGGGGCGAACATCCGGTCCGGGACCTGCTGCCCGCCGCCCGGGCGGTAGCCGGCCTCCAGCGCGCGCCAGGTGTAGTCCTGCGCGCGCCGCGCCGCCTCGGGCGCCTCCAGCCCGCGCGCGAGGAACACGGCGAGCGCCGAGGCGAGCGTGCAGCCCGAGCCATGGAAGCTTCCCGCGAGGCGCCGCCAGCGGTCGGCGCGCACCACGCCGCCCGCGTCGAACAGCGTGTTCACGACCTCGGGGCCGGCGTCGTGCGTGCCCGTGACCAGCACGAAGCGGCAGCCCGAGGCGCAAAGCCGGCGCGCACAGTCCGCGAGGTCGGCGTCCGCGGCGGCGCCGGCGAGCCGGCGCGCTTCCAGGCTGTTGGGCGTGAGTACCGTCGCGTGCGGCAGCAGCCGCTCGCGCAGCGCCTCCAGCGTCGCCGCGTCGGCGAGCGCGTCGCCGCGGCCGGAGGCGAGCACCGGGTCGACGACCGCCGGAACGCGCGGATGCGAGGCGAGCACCGCGGCGACCGTGGTCGCGTTGGCGGCGGAGCCCAGCACGCCGAGCTTGAAGGCCGCGGCCGGCAAATCGGCGAGCAGTGCTTGCGCCTGGGCCGCGACGAGGTCGGCGTCCAGCGCGCGCACCGCCTGCACGCCGTGCGTGTCCTGCGCGGTAACCGCAGTGATCACCGACGCCGGATGCGCGCCGAGGCTCGCGATGGTCAGCAGGTCCGCCTGCAGCCCGGCGCCAGACGTCGGATCGGAGGCGGCGAAGCTGAGGACGACCGGGCGCGGCAAAGACATGCTGTTACACTCGCCCCGGATTCTACGTCTCACTCCCGATGAGCGAACAACAAGTTCAATACAAGACTTGGATGTGCCTGATCTGCGGCTTCCTCTACGACGAGGCCGCGGGACTTCCCGACGAGGGCATCGCGCCCGGCACGCGCTGGGAAGACGTGCCGATGAACTGGACCTGCCCCGAGTGCGGCGCGCGCAAGGAAGATTTCGAGATGGTGGAGATCTAGCCGGCGCGGCGCATCAGCGCCGCAGCGCGGCGGCGAAGCGCCCGCCGAGCGCTCTCAGCCGCTCGAGGATCGACTGCTCCGCGGCGTCCGGCGCGCGCGCCTTGGCCGATTCCGCGCGCGCCAGCGCGGGCGAGCGCGCCAGCCGCGCGTAGCGGCCGAGCGCCGCGGCCACCGCCGACTGCAGCAGCGAGTAGTTCACCGGCTTCTTCAGGAAGCGGTAGATGCGCGCCTCGTTGATCAGGCTGATGATCAGCTCGGAATCGCTGACGCCCGACGCCACCACCAGCTGCGTCTGCGGCGACTGCTTCTTCAGGATCCGGAGCAGCGCCGCCGGGTCGTCGGCGCGCAGGTCGAGGTCGCACAGCAGCGCCGCGATCTCCTCGGCCGCGAGCACGCCGAGCGCCGCGTCCACGCCGGTCGCCTCGAGCACCCTGTAGGCGCGCTTCGCCAGCTCGCGCGCCGCCCGCGCCAGCGCCGGGTCGCCCAGCACCAGCAGCGCCGCGCCCGGCGGCAGCGGCGGCGAGGGCGCCGCGGCGGCGGCCTCCAGCGCCAGCGCGACGTCGAACGCTTCCGCGATCGTGGCGCGCAGGTCCTCTTCCTGCCACGGCTTCGAGACGAAGCGGAACACCTCGCCGTCGTTCACCGAGCCGACGATCGCGGCGAGGTCGGAGTAGCCGGTGAGCAGCAGGCGCACGGTGCCGGGCGAGATCGACTTGGCCTCGCGCAGCAGCTCGACTCCGGTCATGCCGGGCATGCGCTGGTCGCTCACCAGAACCTGGAAGCGGCGCGCCGCGAGGCGCTCGAGCGCGCCGGCGCCGCCGGAGGCGGTCTCGACGTCGTAGGAATCCCGGAACAGGAACTGCAGCGCATTGAGGATCCGCTCTTCGTCGTCGACGAAGAGCACTGCCGGCCGGCGCGCGCCGCCCGTGATGCGGACCGTCGGATCCGCCGGGCGCGGCGCGGCCGCGGGCGCCGCGGGCGCCGCCGAGGCACCGAGCGCGCGGCGCAGCGCGCCGACGTTGCCGGCGAGCATCGCCCGCGGCAGCGTCGCCGTCGCGCTCGGCTCCTCGGGGAAGGCGTTGCGCAGCGCTTCCAGGAAATCGCGCGCGCTGCGGTAGCGGCTGGCGGGCTTCTTCGCCAGCGCCTTGGCGAGCACGAGGTCGATCGCCACCGGCAGCCGCGCCTCGTAGGACGAGGCGGGCGGAGGCGCGACCTCGAGCACCTGGCGCATCAGGTTCCCGCCCTGGCCGTCGAACGGGCGCCGGCCGCACAGCAGCTCGTACACCAGCACGCCCGCCGAGTAGATGTCGGTGCGCTCGTCGGCCGGATGGCCGTCGTACTGCTCGGGCGCCATGTAGTAGGGCGTGCCGAGCAGCTCGCCCGCCTGCGTCAGGTGCGAGCGCTCGATGCGCGCGATGCCGAAGTCGCTGATTTTCGCCACGCCCATGTCGCTCACCAGGACGTTCCCGGGCTTGATGTCGCGGTGGATCACGCCGCGGCCGTGGGAGTAGTCGAGCGCCTCGAGCAGCTGCTCCAGCACCGATGGCAGGCGCCGGATCTCGGGCCGCCATCCGGCGAGCATGTGGTCGCGCAGCGAGCGGCCCTCGACCAGCTCCATCGCGATCCAGGCCTTCTCCTCGTCGTCGCCGTACTCGTAGATCGCGACGATGTTGGGGTGGTGCAGGCTCCCCGCCGCCTGCGCCTCCTGCTTGAAGCGATCGAGCGTCGCCTGCGCCTCGCCCGGATCGAGGTCGGCGCGCCGGATCACCTTCAGCGCCGCGGCGCGCCGGATGCCCGGGTCGAAGCCGCGGTAGACGACCGCCACGCCGCCGCGGCCCAGTTCGCCCTGGATCTCGTACCGGCCGACGCGCTCGTGAGCCACGGCGCTCAGGCGGCCTGCGCCGCCGGCGGGCGCACCGGCAGCACGAGCGTGAAGCGCGTGCCGACCCCAGGCCTGGACTGGACCTCGAGCTTGCCGCCGTGGTTCTCGACGATCTTGTAGCAGATCGAGAGGCCGAGGCCGGTTCCCTTGCCCACCTCCTTGGTGGTGAAGAACGGGTCGAAGACCTTGGGCAGCACCTCGGCGGGGATGCCGTGGCCGTTGTCGACCACCTCGACCGCGACGTGCGCGTCGCCGCGCGGCGCGGTGCGCAGCGTGATCACGCCCTCGCCGTCGCGCGTCGCCTGCGCGGCGTTCGAGATCAGGTTGAGCAGCACCTGGTTGATCTGCGAGGGCGAGCAGGCGACGCGCGGCACGGCGCCGAAGTCCTTGCGCACGGTGCGGTCCTTGAGCTGGTGCTGCGCGATGCGCAGCGCGCTCTCCAGCCCTTCGCGCAGGTCGTAGTCGGCGACCTTGCTGCGGTCGAGGCGGCTGAAGTTCTTCAGGTTGCCGATCACCTCCGAGATCTGGCCGATGCCGAAGACGCCGTCCTTCACCATGCGCCCGATCTCCTCCAGGGCGGCGCGCTCGCGCAGCGACTCCACCAGGCCGCGAACCTTGGCGAACTGCGCCGCGAGCGCCGCCTCGTCGGCGCCCTCGCCCGAGAGCGCGGCGAGCAGCCGGTCGGTCTCGGCGGCGAGCGCCGCGACCTCGGGCACGCTCTTCGCCACCGACTCCAGGCTCGCCTTGACGTAGGCGAGCGGCGTGTTCACCTCGTGCGCGATGCCCGCCACCATCTGCCCCAGCGAGGACATCTTCTCGCTCTGGATCAGCATCGCCTCCGACTCCTTCAGCTTCTTCAGCGCGCCGGAGAGCTCCTGGGTGCGCTCGGCGACGCGCGCCTCGAGCGTCTCGTTGGCGCCGCGCAGCTGGCGGTTGAAGGCGTCGATGACGCGGCGGCGCTGCTCCAGGCTCCAGGCGAGGAACGTCAGCACCGCCAGCAGGAACCCGGAGTAGAACAGCAGCGCCATGCGGTAGAGCTCGGCCTCGGTAAGCGCGTCGTCGAACGTCCGGTCGACGGCGCGCTCAAGCAGATCGAGGCGCGGGCCGGTCGAGGCGAGCCACGCCGCCTCGAAGTCGCCCTCGGCGCGCGAGCCGGCGTAGCGGGCGAGGCGCGCCGCCTTGTCCGCGAAGGCGCGCTTCAGCCCGGGCAGCAGCGATCCCACGCGCGCGTCGCCGAGCCGCAGCGCCCGCACCTCGAGCGCGGCGTAGGCGACGCCGTAGCGCGCCGCCGGCGGTGCGCCGGCGCCGAGGCGCGCGTCCACCAGCTGCCGGTTCCAGCCCGAGTCGACCCGCCGCAGGGCGCCGAGCGCGCCGCGCGCGGCCTCGACGGCGGCGAGGTCGACTGCGCTCGAGCGCCAGTAGAGGAAGGCCCAGCCGCCGGCGAGCGCAAGCGCCATCAACGCGTAGCCGGCGCCGCGAAGCAGGGCAGACATTCCGGTAAAATAGCCGCAAGCGTGTCTTCGATCAATTTGACGCATCACTTCCTGATCGCCATGCCCAACATGGCCGATCCGTACTTCGCGAAGACCCTGACCTACGTCTGCGAGCACAACGACAAGGGCGCGCTCGGCATCGTCGTCAACCGGCCGATCGACATGACCCTGCAGGCGCTGTTCGAGCGGCTCTCGCTCAGCCTCAAGGACCACGCCATGGCGGACGCGCCGATCTATTTCGGCGGCCCGGTGCAGACCGACCGCGGCTTCGTGCTGCACGAGCCGGCGGGAGAGTGGCAGTCGACCCTCAAGGTGGGCGACGCGATCGGGCTCACCACCTCGAAGGACATCCTCGAGGCCGTCGGCCGCGGCGAGGGGCCGGCGAAGCTGCTGGTGTCGCTGGGCTACGCCGGCTGGTCGGCCGGGCAACTGGAGCACGAGCTGACGCAGAACGCCTGGCTCACCGTGGAGGCGCGCGACGCGATCATCTTCGACCTGCCGTCCGAGGAGCGCCTGCCCGCCGCGATGGAGCTCCTCGGCCTGGACTACGCGCGCCTCGCCGACCAGGCGGGACATGCCTGAGGCGCGCCGCCCAACCCGCGGCACGGTACTCGCTTTCGATTTCGGCTTGCAGCGCATCGGCGTCGCGGTGGGCGAGGCCGAGGCCCGCAGCGCGCACCCGCTGCCCCGCGTCGTCGCGCAGAGCATGCCGGGACGCCTCACTGCGATTGAGCGCCTGGTGCAGGAATGGCGCCCGGCGCTGCTGGTGGTGGGCCGGCCGCTCGGCGAGGACGGCGAGCCGCACGAGATGACGCGCCGCGCCGAGCGCTTCGCGCGCCAGCTCGGCGCGCGCTTCCGTTTGCCGGTGGCGCTGGTTGACGAGCGCTACAGCTCGGCCGAGGTGGAGAGCCGGATGAGGACGGCCTACGGCCGCGGGCGCGCCGCCCGGCTTGCACGCGGCAAGATGCTCGACTCGCACGCGGCGCAGCTCCTGATCGAGCAGTATTTCGATGAACGCGCTGCCTGACGCCGAGGCGCTGCTCGAGCGGCTCGCGGCGCAGATCCGGCCGCGGCTGGTCCCCGGGACGGCGATGATCGGCCTGTACACCGGGGGCGCCTGGGTCGCCGAGCGGCTGCACGCCGCGCTCGGCCTCGCCGAGCCGCTCGGCCTGATGGACGTCGCGTTCTACCGCGACGACTACTCGCGCAAGGGGCTGAAGCAGGATCCCAAGCGCACGCGCATCCCGTTCGAGGTCGCGGGACGCGACCTGCTGCTGGTCGACGACGTGCTCTATACCGGCCGCACGGTGCGCGCGGCGCTGAACGAGCTGTTCGACTACGGCCGGCCGAAGAGCGTCGCGCTCGCGGTGCTCGCCGACCGCGGCGGGCGCCAGCTGCCGATCTGCGCGCAGCACTGCGGCGCCGAGATCTCGGTGCCCGAGGGCGCGCGGCTGCGCCTGAAGCGCGCCGCCGACGGCCGCCTGTCGCTGGAGGTCGAGCGTGGCGCGTAACCCGCAGCTGAACGACCACGGCGAGCTGCGGCACCTGCTGTCGATCGACGGCCTGCCGCGCGAGGTGCTGCTGCAGATCCTCGATACCGCGGAGCCGTTCGCCGGGGTCACCGAGCGCGAGGTGAAGAAGGTGCCGCTGCTGCGCGGCAAGAGCGTGTTCAACCTGTTCTTCGAGCCCTCGACCCGCACCCGCACCACCTTCGAGATCGCCGCCAAGCGCCTCTCGGCCGACGTCATCAACCTCAACATCGCGCTGAGCTCGCAGACCAAGGGCGAGTCGCTCACCGACACGGTCGCCAACCTCTCGGCGATGCAGGCCGACGTGTTCGTGGTGCGCCACGCCGCCTCGGGCGCGCCGTACCTGATCGCGCGCCACGTCAAGCCGCACGAGCACGTCATCAACGCCGGCGACGGCCGCCACGCCCATCCCACGCAGGGGCTGCTCGACCTCTACACCATCCGCCACTACAAGAAGGACTTCACGCGGCTCACGGTGGCGGTCGTCGGCGACCTGCTGCACTCCCGCGTGGCGAGGTCTCTCATCCACGGCCTCACCACGCTCGGCGTGCCGGAGGTGCGCGCGATCGGCCCGCAGACGCTGCTGCCGGCCGGGATCGAGGCGCTCGGCGTGCGCGTGTTCCACGACATGCGCGCTGGGCTCAAGGACTGCGACGTGGTGGTGATGCTGCGGCTGCAGCACGAGCGCATGAACGGCCCGCTGCTGCCCTCGGCGCAGGAGTTCTTCAAGAATTACGGCCTCACCGCCGAAAAGCTGGCGCTCGCCAGGCCCGACGCCATCGTGATGCATCCCGGGCCGATGAACCGGGGCGTCGAGATCGACTCGTCGGTGGCCGACGGCCCGCACTCGGTGATCCTGCCGCAGGTGACCTTCGGCATCGCGGTGCGCATGGCGGTGATGTCGATCGTGGCGGGCAACTGATGAAGCTCCTGATCAAGGGCGGCAGGGTCGTCGACCCGGCGAGCGGGAGGGACGAGCTCGGGGATGTCTTCATTTCGGATGGAAGAATCTCCGAGAAGAGGGAAAAGGCCGAGAGAACCATCGACGCCAAGGGCCTGGTGGTCGCGCCGGGGCTGATCGACCTCGCGGCGCGGCTGCGCGAGCCGGGCTACGAGTACAAGGCGACCCTGGAATCGGAGATGGACGCCGCGGTCGCGGGCGGGGTGACGAGCCTCGCCTGCCCGCCCGACACCGACCCGCCGCTCGACGAGCCCGGCTTGGTCGACATGCTGCGCCGGCGCGCCAAGGCGCTCAGCCGCGCGCGCGTCTACCCGGTGGGCGCGCTGACCGTGAAGCTCGCAGGCGAGCGCCTCACCGAGATGGCCGAGCTGGCCGAGGCCGGCTGCGTCGCGTTCTCGCAGGCGAACGTGCCGCTCGCCGACACCCAGGTGCTGTGGCGCGCGCTGCAGTACGCCGCGACCTTCGGCTTCCCGGTTTGGCTGCGCGCCGAGGACCGCTGGCTCGCCGCGGGCGGCGTGGCGCACGACGGCGAGGTCGCGACGCGGCTCGGCCTGCCCGGGATCCCGGCATTCGCCGAGACCGTGGCGCTGGGCGCGCTGCTGGAGCTGGTGCGCGCGACCGGCACGCGGGTGCACGTCTGCCGCCTGTCCACCGCCGCCGGGGTCGCGCTGGTACGCGCGGCGAAGCGCGAAGGCCTGCCGGTGACCTGCGACGTCGGCATCCACCACGTGCACCTCTCGGAGAAGGACCTGGGCTATTTCGACGCCCATTACCGCCTCGAGCCGCCGCTGCGTTCGCTGCGCGACCGCGACGCGCTAGCCGCGGGCCTCGCCGACGGCACGATCGACTGCGCCGTGTCCGACCACACGCCGGTCGACGAGGACCGCAAGCAGCAGCCGTTCGCCGAGGCCGAGGCGGGCGCCACCGGCCTCGAGCTGCTGTTGCCGCTGACCCTGAAGTGGGGCGCCGCGCGCAAGCTCCCGCTCGCCACGGCGCTGGCGCGGGTCACGAGCGACGCCGCGCGCATCCTCGGCACGCAGTCCGGACGCATCGCGCCGGGCGCGCCGGCCGACCTCGTGCTGTTCGACCCGGAAGCGCCGTGGCGGATCACCCCCGAGTCGCTGAAGAGCCAGGGCAAGAACACGCCGTACCGCGGCTACGAGCTGTCCGGGCGCGTGCGCGCGACGCTGGTGGCCGGCAACATCGTCTTCGAGCAGCCGTGAAGGCGCTCGCCGCGCTCGGCCTCGTGCTGCTGCTCGCCGGCTGCGGCGCCCTGGCCCGGCGCGAGGAAGCCCCGGCGCCGGCGCCCTCGGCGCAGCCGCCGCCGCCGCCCGCGCAGCCCTCGGGCAAGGGCGGCTATTACAAGGACGACGGCCCGGGCGCCAACCCGCCGGCCGACCTCGCCGCGATTCCCGATGCGGTGCCGCGCGCCGAGGCGCTCAACCGCTACGCCAACCGCCCCTACGAGGTGTTCGGCAAGACCTACGCGCCCCTGACGCAGCTGCAGCCGTTCCGTGAAACCGGCGTGGGCAGCTGGTACGGACGGCGCTTCCAGGGCGGGCGCACTTCGAGCGGGGAGCCGTACGACATGTACGCCATGACGGCGGCGCACCCGACCCTGCCGATCCCGAGCTACGCGCGCGTCACCAACCTCGCCAACGGCCGCAGCGTCGTCGTGCGCATCAACGACCGCGGCCCGTTCCTCTCCGACCGCATCATTGACCTGTCCTACGCGGCGGCCTGGAAGCTCGGCTACGTCGAGGCGGGCAGCGCGCGGCTGGAGGTGGACAGCATCCTCCCCGGCGGCACCCTCGTGGCTGCCGCCGAGGACAAGAAGCAGGAGCCGCCGAAGATCCAGGCGCCGCCGAAAACTCCGGAACCGAAAACGCAGGAGCCGCCGAAGGAGCAGGCCGCCGAGCCGCAGGGCGTCTACCTGCAGCTGGGCGCCTTCTCCGGCCGGGAGGCGGCGGAGAGCTTCCGCGCCCGCCTGTACCGCGAGCTCGGCTGGCTCTCGGACACGATCCACGTCGTCGCCGGGGGCGCGCTCTACCGGCTGCACCTCGGGCCGTACCCGTCGCAGGGCGAGGCGCGCTCGATTGCAGATCGAATCGCCGCGGAACTGAATCTGCGGCCGCTGGTCGTCGTCAAGTAGCCGCTATAATTCGCGCCCCTTTTCGCGGACCCCGGAAGATGCGTCTCGCCCTCGCCGTGCTGCTGCTGGCTCCCGCCCTCTCGCTGGCGCAGGCGCCGCAGCCGCCGCAGTTGGTGGCGCGCGCCTGGGTCCTCGCCGACCTCTCCAGCCACCAGATCCTCGGCGCGGAGCGCCCCGACGAGCGCGCCGAGCCCGCGTCGCTGACGAAGCTGATGACCGCGTACGTCGTCTTCGCGGCGCTGCGCGACAAGAAGATCTCGCTCGAGCAGCAGGTCCCGGTGTCGGAGCACGCCTGGCGCGCGCCGGGCTCGCGCATGTTCATCGAGCCGCGGCGGCCGGTGACGGTGGACGAGCTGATCCAGGGCATGATCGTGCAGTCGGGCAACGACGCCTGCGTCGCGCTCGCGGAGCTGGTCGCCGGCAGCGAGGACGTCTTCGTCAAGCTGATGAACGACGAGGCGGCGCGCCTCGGCATGCGCAATACGCACTTCATGAACGCGACCGGCCTTCCCGACCCGCAGCACTACTCGAGCGCGCGCGACATCGAGACCCTGGCGGCGGCGCTGATCCGCGACTTCCCGAAGCAGTACGCGCGCTACTACTCGCAGCGCGAGTTCCGCTACAACGGCATCACGCAGCTGAACCGCAACCGGCTGCTGTGGCTCGACCCGAGCGTCGACGGCGTCAAGACCGGCTTCACCGACGCCGCCGGCTATTGCCTGGTCGCCTCGTCCAAGCGCGGCCCGCGCCGGCTGCTTTCGGTGCTGCTGGGCTCGACCTCGGAGGCGAAGCGCGCCGAGGAGTCGCAGAAGCTGCTGAACTGGGGCTTCCAGCTGTTCGACGCGGTGCGCCTGTACGCCGCCGGCGCGCCGGTGAAGTCGGTCGAGGTGTGGAAGGGCGCGCGCAACGAGGTGAAGGCGGGCTTCCAGGACGGCCTGGTCGTCAGCGTGCCGCGGGGCGAGGGCGGCAAGCTGAAGGCCGAGCTGCTGTCGCAGTCGCCGCTCGTCGCGCCGGTGGCGGCCGGCGACCGCGTCGGCGTGCTGCGCGTCACGCTCGAGGGCAAGCCGCTCGGCGAGTATCCCGTCGTGGCGCTCGAGGCGGTGCCGCTCGCCGGCCTGCTCGGTCGCGCCTGGGATACACTGAAGCTCTGGACGAAGTAGCGAGGCCCCGATGGTCTTCCTGAACGGCAGCTTCCTGCCCCTCGACGAAGCGCGCGTGCCGGTGCTGGACCGCGGCTTCATTTTCGGCGACGGCGTCTACGAGCTGGTGCCGGTGTACTCGCGGGTGCCGTTCCGGCTGGACGAGCACCTGGAGCGGCTGGAGCGCAGCCTCGCCGCGGTGCGCATCCGCAATCCGCACAGCCGCGCCGAATGGCGCGACATCCTGCTGCAGCTGATCGCGAAGCAGCCGTTCGAGGACCAGGGCGTCTACCTGCAGGTCACGCGCGGCGTGGCGAAGCGCGATCACGCGTTTCCCGCCGCCGCCGTGCCGACCGTGTTCGTCATGGCCAACCCGCTGGTGACGCCGCCGCAGGCGCTGGTCGAGCGCGGCGCGACGGCGGTGAGCGCGGTCGACGACCGCTGGCTGCATTGCGACGTCAAGTCGATCTCGCTCATCGGCAACTGCCTGCTGCGCCAGGTCTCGGCCGACGCCGGCGCCGCCGAGACGATCCTGTTCCGCGGCGGCAAGCTCACCGAGGCCTCGGCCTCCAACGTATTCGTCGTGCGCGCGGGCGCGATCGCGGCGCCGCCGAAGTCGAACCTGATCCTGCCCGGGATCACCTACGACGTGGTGCTGGAGCTGGCGCAGGCGGCGGGGTTCCGGCTCGAGCTGCGCGACGTGCCGGAAGCCGAGGTGCGCGGCGCAGACGAGATCTGGCTGACTTCGTCGTCCAAGGAAGTGCTCGCCGTGGTGACGCTCGACGGCAAGCCGGTCGGCGACGGCCGCCCGGGGCCGCTGTTCCGCAAGATGTACCGGCTGTACCAGGAGTTCAAGCAGAAGGTGATGCGTGCCGGGAAGCAGCGCGAAGCGGCCTGAGCCGCGCGGGCAAGGCACGGGCGACGACGCGCGCTCGGCGCTCGCCTTTCCGACCGCCTTTCCGATCAAGATCATGGGCCGCCGGGAGGGCGGCTTCGCGCAGAGCGTGCTCGACGTGGTGCTGCGGCACGCGCCCGACTTCGAGCCGGCGACCATGGAGATGCGGCCGAGCCGCAAGGGCAAGTACCTGAGCCTGACAGTCACGATCAACGCCGTCTCGCGCGAGCAGCTCGACGCGCTCTACCAGGAGTTGTGCGACCACCCGACCGTAGTGATGGTGCTGTGAACCTGGTCGAGGAGCGGGTCGCGGTGAAGCAGCTCGGCCGCGCCGGCTACGAGCCGATCCTGGCGGCGATGCGCGAATTCACGGCCCGGCGCGACGCCCATACCCCCGACGAGCTGTGGCTGGTCGAGCATCCGCCGGTCTACACACTCGGCCAGGGCGCCGACCCGGCGCACGGGCCGAGGCTCGCCAACGGCATCCCGGTGCTGCGCGCCGACCGCGGCGGCGAGATCACCTACCACGGGCCCGGCCAGGCGGTGCTCTACGCGCTCGTCGACCTCGCGCGCCGCGGGCTGAAGGTGAAGCGCTTCGTCTGGCTGCTCGAGCAATGCGCCATCGACCTCGTCGGCGGGCGTGCCGCGCGCCGGCCCCGCGCGCCCGGCGTCTACGTCGACGGCGCCAAGGTCGCCGCGCTCGGCGTGCGCATCTCGCGCGGCTGCAGCTACC
Source organism: Burkholderiales bacterium (assembly GCA_035500055.1). Classification (GTDB taxonomy): domain Bacteria; phylum Pseudomonadota; class Gammaproteobacteria; order Burkholderiales; family SG8-39; genus RBG-16-66-20. The sequence continues at coordinate 55,716 of DATJXO010000091.1, forward strand.
ACGGCCTCGCGCTCAACGTGGACATGGATCTAGCGCCGTTCGCCGCGATCGATCCCTGCGGCATGCCGGGGCTGGCGGTCACCGACCTGAAGTCGCTCGGGATCGGCCTGTCGGCGGCGCAGGCGGGCGCGCGGCTCGCGGCGCTGCTGGCGCGGAGGCTCGAGCATGCGTGAGGCCGGGGTCAAGGAGAAGGGCGCGGGCAAGACGCGGCCGCTCAAGTTCGTGCGCAAGGAGGCGCTCGCCAAGCCCGGCTGGATCCGGGTGCGCGCGCCGTCGCCGGGCTCGCGCTTCCACGAGGTGAAGCGCATCCTGCGCGAGCAGCGGCTGCACACCGTATGCGAGGAGGCGTCATGCCCGAACATCGCCGAGTGCTTCGGCAAGGGCACCGCGACCTTCATGATCCTGGGCGACCTGTGCACGCGGCGCTGCCCGTTCTGCGACGTCGCGCACGGCCGGCCGCTCGCGCCCGACCCGGAGGAGCCGAGGCACCTCGCGGAAACCATCCGGGCGCTGAAGCTGCGGTACGTGGTGGTCACCAGCGTCGATCGGGACGACCTGAAGGACGGCGGGGCGCGGCATTTCGCCGATTGCATCGGGGAAATCAGGCGGCAGGCCCCGGGAACGACGATCGAGATCCTGGTGCCCGACTTTCGCGGCCGCCTCGAGCGTGCGCTGGAAGTGCTCGCGGCGGCGCCGCCCGACGTCATGAACCACAACCTGGAAACCGTGCCGCGGCTCTACCGCCGCGCCCGCCCCGGCGGGGATTACGCGCATTCGCTCGAGCTGCTCTCTTCCTACGGCAGGCGCAATCCAGCGACGCCGACCAAGTCCGGCCTCATGGTCGGGCTCGGCGAAACCGACGAGGAGATCCTCGCGGTGATGCGTGATCTCCGCGCGCACGGGGTCGGGATGCTGACGATCGGCCAGTACCTCGCGCCTTCCGGGCACCACCTCCCGGTGGAGCGCTACGCCCCACCGGAGAGCTTCGAGCGGTTCTGGCGCGAGGCCGCGGCGATGGGTTTTCGCCACGCCGCGATCGGCCCGCTCGTGCGCTCGTCGTACCACGCCGACCGGCAGGCGCACGAGGCGGGCGTCGGCTAGTCTTCGCGCACCACCATCCCGTCCTTCACCGACGCGACCCCGTTCACGGCGGCCGCGACCTTCATCGCCCTGGAGCGCTCGGCTTCGCTCTTGACGAAGCCCGACAGCAGCACCTGGCCGTGCAGCGTCTCGACACTGACGTCGAGCGAGCTGGTCTCGAGCGCCTTCATCAGCGCCGCCTTCACCTTCGCGGTGATGACGCTGTCCTCGACGTAGTTGCCCGCGACCATGCGGTCGTGGATCGCCTGCGCCTTGACAAACTCGCCGGCGTCCAGCTTGCCGTCCTTGTTGGCGTCGGCCTCGTCGAACGCCTTGCCGTAGCCCTTCAGCTCGCCGCGGCTGAGGAAGCCGTCGTGGTTGCGGTCGAGCTGCTGGAAGCGTGCGTCGCTCGAGGTCTGCGCCGGCTCGGCCGCCGCGGCGAGGCTCGGCGCGAAGGCGAACGCAGCGGCCGCCGCCAGCGCGATCGTCGAGATGCGTGGGTATGCAAAGGTTGCTTTCATGGTCTTCTCCTTTCTCGGATGGCAAAACAGGAACGCAGGCCTTGCGCCGGCCCGCTCCCGGGATTCTGCAAGCCCCGTGCCACCGGGCCGAATGCCGCTGCCTCAGTGACTTGGCGCCGCGGCGTGACGCGCGTCACGCCGTATATGTCGCCTCCCGGGGACAGAAATCCCGGATAAGCTTTGGACCGTCCTGACACGGGAGGAATTCCAATGGCACTTCGAATCGCCCGCGGCCTGTGCGCCGCCCTGGCGCTGACGCTTGCCGGCGCTGCGCACGCCGGCGCGCTCGATGCGCTCACCAACAAGGACGCGACCGCGGGCCTGAAGGCGGCGCTGGAGAAGGGCTCGGGCGTCGCCGTCGACCTGCTCGGCCGCACCGACGGCTTCTTCGGCAACGCCGCGGTCAAGATCCCGCTGCCCGATTCGCTGAAGAAGTACGACAAGCTGATGCACACGTTCGGGATGGGCAAGTACGCCGACGAGCTGGAGCTGACCATGAACCGCGCCGCGGAAGCCGCGGTGCCGGAGGCGAAGAAGCTCTTCGTCGACGCGGTGAAGAAGATGACCGTGCAGGACGCGAAGGGCATTCTCACCGGCGGACAGACCGCCGGCACCGAGTACTTCAAGCGCACCACCTCCGAGCCGCTGCGCGCCAAGTTCCTTCCCATCGTGAAGCGGGCGACCGCCAAGGTGCAGCTCGCCGCGAAGTACAACGAGTACGCCGGCAAGGCCGCCAAGTTCGGCCTGGTCAAGAAGGACCAGACCAACCTCGACGACTACGTGACGCAGAAGGCGCTCGACGGGCTGTTCTACATGGTGGCCGAGGAGGAGAAGAAGATCCGCCAGGACCCGGTCGCGGCCGGCAGCAGCATCATCAAGAAGGTCTTCGGCGCGCTCAAGTAGCGCGCTCAGCCCGCTGCCGCGCGGCCGTACGCGTAGACGCGGCAGCCCTCGATGAATTGCCAGGTCTTGCCGGTGCAGGCGTCGGGGTCGGAGATCTCGCGGGCCGCGGCCCAGGAGAACCCGGCGCGGTACCTCGGGCAGCTCGCGGCGTCGCACGGATAGCCGCCGAACCGGGCGCTCGCCGCCTGCTGCGCCGCCTGCTGCGCCGCCGGCGCGGACTGCGGCGCGGGCGCCGGCTCCGGCCGGGCGCGCGGCGCCGGCGCTTCCTGCGCCGTCTCGGAAGCGGCGGCCTTCGCCCCGGGGGCGCGAAACGGCGCCAGCATGAACGCGGCGAAGGCCACGGCGAGCAGCAGCAGCAGCGTCGGCCAATCCCTCATCGCCGCTCAGGCCGCCTGCGGCCATTCGATCAGCACGCGGTCATTGCCAGATTGCTTGACGCGAATGCTGCGCTTCTCGGTGTGGCCGGCGTAGGTCGCCGTCACCTTGTACTCGCCCGGCGGCACGCGCGCAAGCAGGAACGGGCCGTTCACCTCGACGTCGAGCAGCTTCTTGCCGCCCGCGTCGCGCAGCGTCACGTGCGCTCCGGGCAGGTAGAGATCACGGTGCGGCGCGCGGCGCACGAACTCGAGCGCAAGGGGGAACCGGTCCGCCGCCTTCTCGAACGCGTCCCATCGCGTCTGTAGCTGGCCGCCTGTCACATAGGCGATGCCGTTCTGGTGCTGCTCGGGCGGCAGGTGCTGCGCCGGCATCTGGGCCGCGGCGCAGCCGATGCCGCCGGCCGCGAGGAGACTGCCGAAAAAAGCCGCGATGGCAACTCGTCTCATACTGTCCTCACATCGTTACCGCAATGGCCCAATTTTTCCGCCGTGGAATTAAGAGGGCCTTAAGGGCCTCGGTCATCCGGCCGAAGGCTCGCGCGTTGCTCGACGATCGCCGGAGGCAGAAAATGGGCCTCGTGACCGCGAAACTCGTGCTGAAGAACCCCCGGCTGCCGCGGCACGCAGGAGTGGAGGTGAGCGCGCTCGCCGACACTGGCGCGGTGCACCTGTGCATTCCCGAGTCGGTGAGGCGGGAGCTCGAGCTGGCGGTGAGCGACGAGAAGGAAGTCACCCTCGCCGACGGCTCCCGCCGCCTCGTTCCCTACGTCGGCCCGATCGAGCTGCGCTTCAAGAACCGGGTCGGCTTCGCCGGCGCGCTGGTGATGGGCGACCAGGTTCTCGTCGGCGCCATCCCGATGGAAGACATGGACCTCGTCGTCCTGCCGCGCACGCGCACGCTCGACGTGAATCCCGGCAGCCCTAACATCGTCTCCACGATCGCGAAAACGCTCGTAGACTTCCGTTGGGCCTACGGATCCTGACGACTGCGGCTTTTCCCGGACCGTTTAATTTGCGTAAGGATGAGAGCCGAAAGGGTATACCGCGAGAGTACCGGACAATCCGGCAAGTTTTGGTACCGCAGCCGTGCAGGCTATTTCTAGTTATGCCTCACGCAGCATACGCAGCCCATGAAGCCTCGAATCACGCTAATTACCCTTGGGGTTGACAACCTAGAGAAGGCGGTACGGTTCTACCGCGACGGTCTTGGCCTAAAGACCGAGGGCATAATCGGGAAGGAGTTCGAACATGGGGCGGTGGCTTTCTTCGATCTCCAATCCGGACTGAAGCTTGCGCTGTGGCCGCGATCAAGCCTCGCGCATGACGTGGGAATCGACGTCAATCCGAAAAGTCGCACCGAGTTCAGCATCGGTCACAACGTGTCTTCGAAAGCCGACGTCGACAGCGTGATGGCGCAAGCAGCTAAGGCGGGCGCAGTCATCGTCAAGCCTGCACAGGACACCTTCTGGGGAGGGTATGCCGGTTACTTCCAAGACCCCGATGCGCATCTTTGGGAGGTCGCGTGGAACCCTCAGTGGGTTGCGGCGGAGTGAGGCAGAACATGGCAGTGGTGCGGACGGCAAAGCCCCCCGATTTAGCCCCTGCGCGCGGCGTCCTGGATGTCTACAACCTCGAGGATCGGCCTCGGATAGCCGTGCCGGGCCACTGAAAGCATCGCCAGGCCGACCTCTTCGGAGGTGACCAGCGATCGCGGGCTGACCGCCTGGATGAGCCAGAAGGCGGGCTTCGCCAGGAGGTAGGCGGCGCGATAGAGCGCGGTCTTCGAGCGCACGGCGTGTAGCGGGCGGATGACGCCGGGCCGGAACATGTAGGCGGCCTTGAACCCGAGCTTCAGCAGGTCGTTCTCGGTCTTGCCCTTGACCCTCGCCCACATGCGCTTGCCGCGCTCGCTGCTGTCGGTCCCGGCGCCCGTCACGTACACGAACGTCATTGCCGGGTTGGCCTTGGCCAGCAGCCGGGCCACGCTCAACGTCAGGTCGTACGTGATCCGGGTGTAGTCAATCTCGCTCATGCCGACGGAGGACACGCCGAGGCAGAAGAAGCACGCGTCGAACGGGGAAAGCCCGGCTTCGACGGCGCGCAGGTCCGTGAGGTCGGGAGCCACGACATTGGCGAGGCGCGGATGATCGACGTCGGTGCGGGTGCGTCCCACCGCCACGACGCGCCCGACGTCGGGTGCGTTCAGGCACTCGCGGAGCACGCTCTGGCCGACCATGCCGGTCGCGCCGAAGATCAGGATGTCCACGCGCCCGATCTCAGTGCGCTTGGTCCCAGTTGTCGCCGACGCCCACGTCGACGACGAGCGGCACCTCGAGCGTCGCGACGTTCTGCATCAGGTCGCGCAGCTTTTCCTTCACCCGCTCGAGCTCCGGCTCCGGCACTTCCAGCACCAGCTCGTCGTGCACCTGCATGATGAGCAGCGACTTCAGCTTTTCTTCGTCGAGGTGCTTCTGCACCGCGATCATGGCGAGCTTGATGAGGTCGGCGGCGGTGCCCTGCATCGGCGCGTTGATCGCGGCGCGCTCGGCCGCGGAGCGCCGCGCGGGCGAGCCCGAGCGGATCTCGGGCAGCCGCAGGCGCCGGCCGAACACGGTCTCCACGTAGCCGTCCTTGCGCGCTTTTTCGCGCGTCGCGTCCATGAAGCGCTTCACGCCCGGGTAGCGCGTGAAGTAGGAGTCGATGTAGGCCTGCGCCGTGGCGCGCTCGATGCCGAGGTTCTGCGCCAGGCCAAACGCGCTCATGCCGTAGATGAGGCCGAAGTTGATCACCTTGGCGGTGCGGCGCTCGTCCTTGCTGACCTTGTCGAGCGGCACGCCGAAGACCTCCGCCGCGGTGGCCTGGTGCACGTCGTGCCCATGCGCGAAGGCGTGGCGCAGCCCCTCGTCGCCCGACAGGTGCGCCATGATGCGCAGCTCGATCTGCGAGTAGTCCGCCGACACGATCCGCGATCCCGGCGGCGCGATGAAGGCCTCGCGGATGCGCCGCCCCTGCGCCGTGCGGATCGGGATGTTCTGCAGGTTGGGGTCGTTCGACGCCAGCCGTCCCGTGACCGCGGTGGCCTGCGAATACGTGGTGTGCACGCGCCCGGTCCGGGGGTGCACCATGCGCGGCAGCTTGTCGGTGTAGGTGGATTTCAGCTTCGCCAGCGCGCGGAATTCCAGCAGCAGCTTCGGCAGCGGATAGTCGAGCGCGAGCTCGGTGAGCACGTCTTCGTCGGTCGAGGGCTGGCCGGAGGGCGTCTTCTTCTTCACCGGCAGCTTCTGCCGCTCGAACAGGATCTCCTGGATCTGCTTGGGCGAGTTCAGGTTGAAGGGCTGGCCCGCGGCGGCGTAGGCCTCCTGCTCCTTGGTGAGCATCTCGCGGCCGAGCTCGTGGCTCTGCGCCTCGAGCTTCGCGGCGTCGAGCAGCACGCCGTTCCTCTCCATGCGGATCAGCACCGAAAGCACCGGCATCTCGATCGATCGATAGACGAACTCGAGCTTTTCGTCGGCGAGCATCTTCTGCGAGAGAACCGAATGGACGCTCAAGGCGCAATCGGCGTCCTCGGCCGCGTACTCGGTCGCCCGGGCGATCTCGACCCCGGAGAACGGGATGCGGGACGCGCCCTTGCCGGTGACCTCGTCGTAGGTGATCGTCTTCCAGCCGAGGTGCCGCTCGGCGAGCGAGTCGAGGTCGTGCCGCTCGTGCACTTCCCAGACGTAGGACTCGAGCAGCGTGTCGTGCGCGATGCCGGCCAGTTGCACGCCGTGGTTGGCGAGCACGTGGGCGTCGAACTTCAGGTTCTGGCCGACCTTGGCGCGCCGGCCGCTCTCCAGCCAGGGGCGCAGGCGCCCGAGCGCGTGTTCCAGCCCGAGCTGCGCCGGCGCCCCGGGGTATTCGTGCGCCAGCGGCAGGTACCACGCGTCGCCGCCGCAGGCGAACGACATGCCGACGAGCCGCGCCAGCATCGGCTCGAGGCCGGTGGTCTCGGTGTCGAATCCGGCGAGCTCGGCGCCCTCCAGCGCGCCGAGCAGCTCGTTGAGCTGCGCCTCGTCGAGGACGCTGCGGTAGCGCCGCCGCTCGACTCCGGCCGGCGCCGCCGCCGCCGGCTGGGCGGGTGCGGGCTGCGGCCTGCGGGCCGTCGGCGCCGGCGCCGCGTCCTGCTCCCGCAGCAGCGTGCGCAGTCCAAAGCGCTCCGCGAGCGCCCGCAGGCGCTCGGGATCGGGTGCGTGCGCCGCGAGCTCCTCCAGCGCCACCGGCAGCGCCACGTCGCGCTTCACCGTCAGCAATTGGCGGCCCTTGGGCAGCCACTCGAGGGTGCGCTTGAGGTTCTCGCCCACTGCGCCCGGAATATCGCCGGCGTGCGCCATGACCTCCTCCAGCGAGCCGTATTGCTGGATCCACTTCGCCGCGGTCTTCGGGCCGACCTTGGGGACGCCGGGGACGTTGTCGACCGCGTCGCCGACCAGCGCCAGGTAGTCGACGAACTGGCGCGGCGCGACGCCGAACTTGCGCTGCACGCCCTCGGCGTCGAGCGTCTCGTTGGACATCGTGTTGACGAGCGTGACGCGCTCGTCGACCAGCTGCGCCAGGTCCTTGTCGCCGGTGGAGACGATGCAGGTCCAGCCGCGGCGGCGCGCCTCGTCGGCGAGCGTCGCGATGACGTCGTCGGCTTCGACGCCGGGCACGGCGAGCACCGGCCAGCCGAGCGCGGCCACCGCGTCCTTCAGCGGCTCGATCTGGCGCGCGAGGTCCTCGGGCATCGCGGGCCGGTTGGCCTTGTAGTCGGGATACACGTCGTCGCGGAAGGTGCCGCCCTTGGCGTCGAACACGCAGGCGCGCGCCGCGCCCGGGTGCTCGGCGCCGAACCGCCGCAGCATGTTGATGACGCCGTGGATCGCGCCGGTCGGCTCGCCCTGCGGGCTCTTCAGCTCCGGCAGCGCATGGAACGCCCGGTACAGATACGACGAGCCGTCCACGAGGAGCAGGGTTTTTGCCGCGTCGTTCGCCGCCATCAGGGTCATTCTAGTAAAATCCCTTCATGCGCCGCGCTCTGCTCTCCGCGCTCGCAGCCGCCGCGCTCGCGGCGGCCGGCGCCGCGCGCGCGCAGCAGCCGCCGCCGAAGCTCGAGCCGCTGCCGGAGGCGCCGCCGCCGGCGGCCGACTCGGGCGACGAGCCGCGCGTGCAGATCAAGCCGCAGGAAGGCGAACGCGTGGAGGAAGTGCGCGACGGCGGGCGCGTGGTGATGCTGAAGGTGACCCCGGCGCACGGCGCACCCTACTACCTGATCGACACCGGCCCGGGAGGCTGGATACGGCGCGACTCGCTCGACCCCGGCGTGCGCGTGCCGATGTGGACGATCAAGACCTTCGACTGATTTGTCGGTCTTCACCCCCGTTTCGCAGGGCCAGCTCGCCGCCTGGCTGAGGAGCTACGCCGTCGGCGCGCCCTCGGCGCTGGAGCCGATCGAGGCGGGGATCGAGAACACGAACTTCTTCGTCACGACGACGCAGGGCCGCTACGTGCTGACCCTGTTCGAGCGGCTGCGCGCCGACGAGCTGGAGTTCTGCATCGGGCTGATGGCGCACCTCGCGCGCCACGGCATCCCGTGCCCGGCGCCGATCGCCGACCTCGATGACCGGTATCTCTCGGTGCTGAACGGCAAGCCCGCGGCGCTGGTGACGCGCCTGGAAGGGCGCTCGGTCGAGCACCCGGGCGCGGCGGAATGCGCCGAGCTCGGCGCCGTGCTGGCACGCATGCACCTGGCGGCGCGGTCCTACGCCGGCGCGCTGGACAATCCGCGCGGCGCGGCGTGGCGGCGCGCGACCGCGGCGCAGGTGCGGCCGTTCCTCGGCGCCGCCGACGCGAAGCTGCTCGATGCCGAGCTGGGTTTCCAGGAGGCGGCCGTGCTCGCCGCGCTGCCGCGCGGCGCGGTGCACGCCGACCTGTTCAGGGATAACGCGCTGTTCCGCGGCGGGCGCATCAGCGGCATCGTCGATTTCTACTTCGCGGGCGTCGAGTGCCTGCTGTACGACGTCGCGGTGTGCGTCAACGACTGGTGCCTCGTCGACCCCGCAGCCGACCGGCGCCTGGACGAGGCGCGCACCCGCGCCCTGCTCGGCGCGTACCGCGCGGTGCGCCCGCTCGGCGAGCCGGAGCGCGCCGCCTGGCCGGCGCTGCTGCGCGCCGCCGCGCTGCGCTTCTGGCTTTCCCGGCTGCACGACTTTCACCTGCCGCGGGCCGGGGAGCTGGTGCGGGTGCACGATCCCGAGCATTTCCGCGACATCCTCGCTCTGCGTGCCGCGCCCGGCGCGGCGCTTTACTGGGAGGGCTGACCCCGGTGCGCGCCAACCGGCTCCCCGCGGCGAGCGGCCTGCGCTGGATCGCGGGCGGCTTCCTCATCTTCCGCGCCGCGCCGCTGCGGCAGCTCGCGCTCGACATCGTCGCCCTGCTGGCGGCGAATGTCGCGTTCTCGCTTCCCGTAGCGGGATTCCCGGCCACGTGGCTGCTGCTGCCCGCGCTCGTGGTCGGCCTGCATACGCTGGCGCGCTCGGCCGCGCTCGGCTCGCCGCCGCGCTTCGCGGATATCTTCGCCGGGTTTCGCGACGGCTTCCGCGCCCAGCTGCGCATGGGCGCGGTATTCCTCGCCGCCATGGCGCTCGCGCTCGCCGCCTCGGCGCTCGCCGACGGCGGGCGCCTCGCCCAGGCGATGCTCGGCCTCGACCCCCTGACGCTGGACGGGCTGTACGACGACGATCTGCGGGACGCATTCATGGTCTGGGGCGCGTGCGAGGTCGGGGTGCTGTCGCTGCTCTGGTACGGGCCGCTGCTCGCGGCGTGGCAGGGCGTGCCGGCCGTGCGCGCGGCGTTCTACAGCGTCGCCGCGGTGGCGATCAACTGGCGGCCGGTGGTGGTATTCGGGCTGGCGTGGGCGGCGCTGTTCATGCTCGCAGGGGTCGCCGTGCTCGCCGTCGCGGCGCTGCTCTACGGCGGCGGCCTGGAGCGGGCGTACATGGCGATGCTCGCGCTGGTGTGCGTCCTCACCCCGTCGTGGTTCGGCAGCAGCTACCTGAGCTACTGCGAGATCTTCGGCGTCGCGCCGGATCCGTCCTGAGGCCCGGGCGATGAGCGCGCGCCTGCGCGAGATCCCGTACAACTACACCTCGTTCTCCGACCGCGAGATCGTGCGGCGCCTGCTGGGCGAGGAAGGCTGGGGGCTGGTGCACGATCTGCGCGCCGAGCGGCGCACCGGACGCTCGGCGAAGATGCTGTACGAGGTGCTGGGCGAGATCTGGGCGATCCAGCGCAATCCCTACCTCGAGGACGACCTGCTCGCGCACGCGCGGCGCCGCGGCGAGGTGCTCGAGGGGATGCGCCGGCGCCTGGCGGAAGTCGAGTCGCGCCGCGGCGACAACGCTCGCGTCGCGCGCCTGCTCGAGCTC
>DATJXO010000092.1:0-19804 GCA_035500055.1 Burkholderiales bacterium
CTCGCGTCCGAAAATAACCTCGTCCACGTAACCCATGTGGAGCATGTCAACAATTCGGCAGAGGTACGAACGGCCGCAATCCCATCAAGTAAAATGCGAGTCGACGATCAAGTAGTGCTTAATGTCGATCCCCTCGTGTTCCCGCAACTCTTCTAACTCCATTCCATCAAGGAGTGTTTCGTACACTCCATCAGCGACCCGGCTTCCGAAGGTCGTTGTGTAGTAGTACTCCTTGATCTCCCAAACGGCTACGGGATTTACCGGGCCTGGAAACGCTCCATCTACTCGCCGCGCAAGAGTCCTTAGCGGCGAACCATCTTTTGTCGCGGTTGTAAGTTCTCGCGGATCGTAGTCGCAAGGCATACCGCCGGCGTGATTTTCGACTAGCATGTTCACTATTCCGGTCAGATATGCGGGCGCCTTCTTCGTGCCCTTCTGTTTGTTAAGCGGCAGAGGGCATTTCGGCTTGAGCTCTTCGCGAAGTTTCTCGAATAAGGCCTTCGCATTCTCAACATCCATTAGTCTAGGTTCGACGAACTTCTCCAAGACGTTCGCTCGATGCGAGAAGTAGTCTCGTAGTGTCGCCCCAAGGACGGTCGGCCCCCTGTCGGTACCCACGGAATCAGGGTTCAGGTTCAGCTCATGCAGCGCCGAGCGCATGTCTCGGATCGTTGGCACCTTAATTTGTTCAGTTCCTCGGACAACGTATCCAAGATGTTGACCGAGACTCCGGACGTTTGCCCAAAAGCTCTTCGGTTGCCCAAGAAACCGCTGGTCTGGCTTCATCGTGAGCGGGACTCAAGCCGAGAAATGAAGTCCGTCATTGCCACGCCGCAAGCACGACAAACATCACGAAGTTCTAATACGTCTAGCCGACGCTCGCCGGCTTCATACTTGCTAACAAAGGATTGGGGTTGGCCAAGCTTTCTCGCGAGCTCAGACTGCGTCAATCCCGCCTCGCTCCGAATATTGGCGAGCAGAGCAAGCAACGCCGCTCGCTCGCGACTGGACTTGACTTTGGGCACGTCGGCACAATACGGCCGTATTGCGAAATATCCCAAAATCGGATACTGTGAACTTCAGCCTTGGATCCGCGCCGACCGTTACTTGAAACCGCACCCGCTAAACTCGCAGCTTGCGCTCTTTGAATCTCGTCCGTCGCGGACAGTTGTCGCGTTCACTCGGCAACTCCTCAAGTGGATCGGAAACAAGCAACGATTTGCCCACGAAATAATTTCCTTCTTCCCTGATTCGTTTGGAACGTACTTCGAACCCTTTCTGGGAAGCGGGGGAGTTTTGGGGACACTCGCCCCAGAGAGGGCGGTGGCATCCGATTGCTTTGGTCCGCTGATGGAGATCTGGCAAGCCCTGTCGAGTTCACCTGATGATTTGAAGGCTTGGTACTCGGAGCGATGGAAACGAGCCACGAAGGGAGAGAAGGTCGCGTACTATGAGAAAGTGAAGGCGAACTACAACGCACGACCAAACGGAGCAGATCTTCTATTTCTTTGCCGTGCTTGTTACGGAGGCGTAGTCCGATTCAGAAGAGATGGGTATATGTCAACGCCTTGCGGACCCCATGCACCGATCTCTGCGGAATCGTTTGCTAGTCGGGTAGACGAGTGGCGGAGGCGAACTCAGAGGACGCAGTTTTTGAAGTTGGAATACGAATCAGCCATGGCGTTGGCAAGACCAGGTGACTTGGTTTATTGCGATCCCCCATATAGCCATAGCCAAGCGATCCTCTACGGGGCTCAAGAATTCAGCTTGGAGCGGCTTCTATCGGCGATTTCCGCATGCAAGAAGCGCGGCGTCTACGTTGCGTTAAGCATTGACGGATCGAAGCGGTCAGGCTCATTGCGATGCGATATTCCATCGCTTCACGGACTGTTTGAGCGGGAGGTGCATGTAAACGTCGGCCGTTCGATGCTTAAGCGATTTCAAATGGGTGGAAGGTCCTTAGAGGACCACGTGGTGGCCGACCGTCTTCTGCTTACTTACTGACCCCATTCGTCGCCGCTGTCCTTCGCCGAACACCTGGCAAAAACCCTTCTAGCTCGGTCGGTTACCGCACAAGCACAAACTAGGATTCACTTTCAGAATCGAGCGTTAATTCTTGACGCTGTAGGTGATTTGAAACATAGTTCTGCCGTGGACGCGGAGTTCAATGCCCTCGAATCGAAGGTCGCGCAGTTCGTCCGCCTGTGCGCGCGCCTGCGCGCCGAGAACCACGACCTGCGCCAGCAGCTGGCGGCCGCGCAGAACGACGCCAAGCGGCTCAACGAGCGCATCGAGGGCGCCACGGTGAAGCTCGAGTCGCTGCTCGAGCGGCTGCCCGACTGAGGCTGCGCGGCGGCGCATGGCCGAGTCCGGCAACAGCATCGAGGTCAGCATCCTCGGGCGCAGCTACCGCGTCGCGTGCGAGGAAGGCGAGCGCGAGGCGCTGATGCGGGCGGTCGCTTTCCTGGACGGCAAGATGGGCGAGATCAAGCAGGCGGGCAAGGTCACCGGCACCGACCGCATCGCGGTGATGGCGGCGCTCAACATCGCGCACGAATATCTTTCGGCGAAGCTCGGCGACGGCTTTGACGTCGGTCAGGCGAAGCGTAGAATCGCCGCGATCGAGGCGAAGCTCGACGAAGCGCTCGCCCAGCAGGACAAGCTGTTCTAGTTTCGGATACCGCTCTTTGTCCCCTGCTGTGCACGACCGGGCCCTTTATTTCCGAACCGATAGCTTCCCCGGGTTGCGGATTCCGGTGCCGCCGTTGTGATCGTCCCTCGCCTCCGGGCGTGCCGGACGAACCTGAAGCGGCCGATACGCGACCACCCTGATTAGCAGGGTTCGGGAGCTGGGCCCACCGGCACGAGCGGGGGACACCCTCAAATCATGGCCGCCTGGTTGATGAAGACCGAGCCCGACGAGTGCTCGATCGACGACGCGCTCGCCGCGCCGCGGCGGCTTACGCCGTGGACCGGGGTGCGCAACTACCAGGCGCGCAACTTCATGCGCGACGCGATGCGAGTGGGCGACGGGGTGCTGTTCTATCACTCGAGCTGCGAGGTCCCGGGGATCGCCGGCCTGGCCGAGGTCGCGTCCGCGCCCTATCCGGACCCGACCCAGTTCGACCGCAAGAGCCCCTACTACGACCCCAAGTCGACGCGCGAGGCGCCGCGGTGGGTCTGCGTCGACGTGCGCGCGCTGAAGAAGACCCGCCTGGTCCCGGTCGAGGAGCTGCGCGCGCACCGGGAGCTCGCCGCGATGGCGACGCTGCGCCCGGGCAATCGCCTGTCGATCACGCCGGTCAGCGCGGCGGAGTGGAAGTTCATCCGCGGCAGCCTGCTTTGACGAACGACCTCCTGCTGCGCGCGCTCGCGCGCCAGCCCACCGAGCGCACGCCGGTGTGGCTCATGCGCCAGGCGGGGCGCTACCTTCCCGAGTACAACGCGACGCGCGCCCGCGCCGGCAGCTTCCTCGCGCTCGCCAAGACCCCCGCGCTCGCCGCCGAGGTGACGCTGCAGCCGCTCGAGCGCTTCCCGCTGGATGCCGCGATCCTCTTCTCCGACATCCTGACCATCCCCGACGCGATGGGCCTGGGGCTCGGCTTCGCCGAGGGCGAGGGCCCGCGCTTCGAGCGGCCGCTGCGCGAGGAGGCCGCCATCCGGCGCCTCGCCGCGCCCGATCCGGAGACCGACCTGCGCTACGTGATGGACGCGGTGCGGGAGATTCGCCGCGCCCTCGCCGGCCGCGTGCCGCTGATCGGGTTCTCCGGCAGCCCGTATACGCTCGCCTGCTACATGGTCGAGGGATCGGGCAGCGACGACTTCGGCACGCTGAAGCGGATGCTGTACGGGCGGCCCGAGTTGCTGCACCGCATCCTCGAAGTGAACGCGCGCGCCGTCACCGACTATCTCAACGCTCAGGTGGATGCGGGGGCGCAGGTCGCCATGATCTTCGATACCTGGGGCGGCAACCTCAGCGCCGCGGGCTACGAGGAGTTCTCGCTCGCCTATATCCGCCGCGTGGTCGGCGGGCTGCGCAAGGTGCCGAGCATCGTCTTCACCAAGGGCGGCGGCAACTGGCTAGAGGCGATCGCCGCCTGCGGCTGCAGCGCGGTCGGGCTCGACTGGACGATCGCGCCGGCCGAAGCGCGCCGCCGCATCGGCGGCAAGGTCGCATTGCAGGGAAACCTCGATCCTGCAGCGTTGCTCGCACCGCCGGACCAGGTTCGCGCCGAAGTACGCCGCGTGCTCGACGGGTTCGGCCGCATGCCGGGACATGTCTTCAACCTCGGCCACGGCATCTCGCCGCGAGCCGGGGTCGATTCAGTGGCGGCGCTGGTAGACGAAGTGCGCGCTTACAGCAGCAAAACTCGGGATGCGGCGCCCTGACTTATGCACACCTGGGAATGCCATAGGTCTTTTGCGGAAGCAGCATGGCGTTCCCGCCGCATGTCCAGGCAACCCTTTGCTTTGCAGCAGAAATCCGGATTTTGAGAAGTAGTTCGCCCACGAAAGGCGGGCAAACTGTGGGCAAGTTGCAGATCTTTGGCAACGTTACCCACATGCTTATCCACAAGACCGCCGAGAACCGGAAAATTTCATTTCGGCGCAAGGAGAACCGAGCGATTTCGATTCCGCGGCTGAACTTTCGTGATTAACGATTTGGCTTCGCTCGAAAAAGATCTTCCTGGAAGCGGCGAGCACGGCGTGAACGTCTTGCGCGTTGCGCTCGATGTCCCCGTCGCGACGCTGTTTGAATACGCGAGCGATGCGGATCGGCGGATCGCGCCGGGCGATCGCGTGGTGGTGCCGTTCGGCGCACGCGAGCGCGTCGGCGTGGTCCTCGAGCTCGCGGCGGCGAGCACGATCTCGGCTTCGAGGCTCAAGCCGGTTGTCCGAGTGCTCGAAGGAGCGCCGCGCCTGCCGCAAGACTGGCTCGCGCAGATGCGCTTTCTCGCCGGCTACTACCAGCGGCCGCTCGGCGAGACCGTGGCGAGCGCGCTGCCGCCGCGCCTGCGCTCGCTGAAGCCGCTGCCGAAGCGCCGTGCCGCCGGCCCGGCACGCGAAGGCGCCGATTCGGCCGTGGCCGCGTTCGTAGCCCGCCATCAACTGAACGCCGCGCAGGCCGCCGCCGCCGAGCGGATCGGCGGCGCGCTCGGCCGCTTCCGCGCGTTCCTGCTGCACGGCGTCACAGGGAGCGGCAAGACCGAGGTCTACCTGCGCCTGGTCGCGGCAGTGCTCCAGCAGGGGCGCCAGGCGCTCGTGCTGGTGCCCGAGATCGGCCTCACCCCCCAGCTGGAGGCGCGGTTCCGCGAGGCATTCCCGGAAACACCGATCGCCATCCTGCACAGCGCGCTGGAGGACTCGGCGCGCACCCACGCCTGGCTGGATGCCGCGCGCGGCCAGGCCGCGATCGTGCTCGGCACGCGGCTCGCGGTCCTGACGCCGCTGCCGCGCCTCGGCCTCGTGGTCGTGGACGAGGAGCACGATGCCTCCTTCAAGCAGCAGGAGGGATTGCGCTACTCGGGCCGCGATGCCGCGGTGCAGCGCGCCAAGCTCGCGAACTGCCCGATCGTGCTCGGCTCGGCGACGCCCTCGCTCGAGACGTGGTTCAACGCCGATGCCGGGCGCTACGAGCGCCTGTCGCTTCCCGAGCGCGCGGCGCCGGGCGCGAAGCTGCCGCTGGTGCGCACCGTCGATCTGCGGGCCGAGCCCGCCGAGCACGGGCTGGCGCGGTCGGTGGTGGAGGCCCTCCGCGAGCGGCTGGCGCGCGCTGAGCAGAGCCTCGTTTTCATCAACCGCCGCGGCTATGCGCCGGTGCTGGCCTGCGAGGCCTGCGGCTGGGCCGCCGGCTGTGCGCGCTGCAGCGCGCATCTGGTCCTGCACGCCGCGGCGCGTTCCGTACCGCGGCTGCGCTGCCATCACTGCGGCGCCGAGCAGGCGGTGCCGGCGCGCTGCCCGACTTGCGGCAACGCCGACCTGCGCCCCCTGGGCCGCGGCACCCAGCGCGTCGAGGAGGCGCTCGGCGCCCTCTTCCCGGGGGCGCGCATCGCGCGCATCGATCGCGACACGGCGCGCCGGCGCGGCGCGCTGGCGCGCGCGCTCGAGGGCATCGGCCGCGGCGAGGCGGACCTGCTGGTCGGCACGCAGCTGCTCGCCAAGGGCCACGACTTCCCTGCACTGACGCTCGTCGCGGTGCTGAACGCCGACAGCGCCCTGCTCTCGACCGACTTCCGCGCCGCGGAGCGGCTGTACGCGACGCTCGCGCAGGTCGGCGGGCGCGCCGGGCGGCGCGAGCGGCAGGGCGAGGTGCTGATCCAGACGCGCTTCCCGGGCCACCCGATGTTCGCGGCGCTCGCGCGCCACGACTACGCCGGCTTCGCCGAGGCGCAGCTCGCGGAGCGCCGCACCGCGGGCTTTCCGCCCTTCGTGCACGAGGCCGCGCTGCGCGCCGAAGCGAGCAGGCTGGAGACCGCGATGCGCTTCCTGCGGGATGCCGCGGCGCTCGCTGCCGTGCCCGCCGGCGTGCAGGTCTACGACCCGGTGCCGCATGTCGTCACGCGGCGCGCCGGCTACGAGCGCGCCCAGCTCACCGTGCAGTCGCTCTCGCGCCCCGCGCTGCAGGGCTTCCTGCGCGACTGGTCGGAGCGCATTGCGGCCACCGCCCCGCGCAGCCTGCGCTGGCACCTCGACGTGGATCCGATCGAATTCGACTGAGAAAAACGTGGTCTGTCCCTGAATTCCGGTCGAAAAGCGGGGTCGGACCGCGCTTCGAGGGGCTCGCGCCGTATAATTCGCGCCCTTCATGGCGGATCCGAAAGAGACGGTCGAGCTCATCCTCTTTGGCGAGGTCCGCAAGATCGCGCCCGGCGCCTCGATCACCGGGCACCTGGAGCGGCCGCGCAATCCCGCGCACGGCGACTACGCCACCAGCGTGGCGCTGCAGATCTCGTCCGCGCTCGGCCGCAAGCCCCGGGACATCGCGGAGCAGATCGTCCGGGCGACGCGGTCCGCGATCGAGCGGAGCGGCGCCTGCGATCCGCTCGAGATCGCGGGCCCGGGCTTCATAAACATCCGGCTGAGACAGACCGCCAAGGCCGGGATCATCCGCGCCATCCTGCAAGCCGGCGCGAGCTTCGGGCGTGCGGCGGCGGCCAAGCCCGAGCGGATCATGGTCGAGTTCGTCTCCGCCAACCCGACCGGGCCGCTGCACGTCGGCCACGGCCGCCAGGCGGCGCTCGGCGACGCGCTCGCGGCGATGCTCGAGGCGCAAGGCCACGAGGTGCACCGCGAGTACTACTACAACGACGCCGGCGCGCAGATCGACAAGCTGGCGTGGTCGGTGCAGGCCCGCGCGCGGGGCCTCAAGCCCGGCGATCCGGGGTGGCCCGAGGAGGGCTACGCCGGCGAGTACGTCGAGGACATCGCGCGCGACTTCCTGTCCGAGCGCAAGGACCCGGCAGACCTCGGCGCGGTGCGCAGCTTCGCGGTCGGCTACCTGCGCGGCGAGCAGGACGCGGACCTGCACGCCTTCGGCGTGAAGTTCGACCACTACTACCTCGAGTCGAGCCTGTACGCCGACGGCAAGGTCGACGAGACCGTGCGCGCGCTGGTCGCGAGCGGCAGGACCTACGAGCGCGAGGGCGCGCTGTGGCTGCGCACCACCGACTACGGCGACGACAAGGACCGCGTGGTGCGCAAGTCGGACGGCAGCTACACGTATTTCGTGCCCGACGTCGCCTACCACGTCACCAAGTGGCGGCGCGGCTTCGCCAGGGTCATCAACATCCAGGGCACCGACCACCACAGCACGGTGACGCGCGTGCGTGTCGGGCTGCAGGCGCTCGGCCTCGGCATCCCGGCGGGCTATCCGGACTACGTGCTGCACAGCCTGGTGAAGGTGGTGCGCGGTGGCGCCGAGGTGAAAATCTCCAAGCGCGCCGGCTCGTACGTCACCCTGCGCGACCTGATCGAGTGGGTGGGGCGCGACGCGACGCGCTTTTTCCTGGTGTCGCGCAAGGCCGACAGCGAGTTCACCTTCGACGTCGACTTGGCGCGCTCGAGGAGCGACGAGAACCCCGTCTATTACGTGCAGTACGCGCACGCGCGCATCTGCAGCGTATTCGCGCAGTGGGGAGGCGACCCGGCGACGCTCGCCGCGGCGGACCTCGGCCGGCTCGCCGGCGCCAAGGAGCTCGGCCTGGCGCAGCGCCTCGCCGAGTACCCGGAGGCGGTCGCCGCGGCCGCGCGCGAGCTGGCGCCCCACGCGATCGCCTTTTTCCTGCGCGCGCTCGCGGGCGAGTTTCACAGCTACTATAATGCCGAGCGCATTCTCGTCGAGGACGAGGCGCTGCAAGCGGCGCGGCTGGCGCTGTGCGCGGCGGTACGGCAGGCGCTCGCCAACGGTCTTGCGCTCCTCGGCGTGAGCGCGCCCGAGAAAATGTGATGCCCGCCCTCCACCGAACCCGCGCCGTTTCCGCCCGCCGCTCCGGGGGCAGCTTCGTCGTCGGGATGGTGATCGGCCTGGTGCTGGGCCTCGCGATCGCGCTCGCCGTCGCCTTCTACCTGAACAAGACGCCGCTGCCGTTCATCGGGCGCGGGCAGCCCGCTGCCGCGAAGAACTCCACCGGCGAGCAGGGCAAGGCGCCGCCCATCGCCGGCATGCCGCAGGGCAGCGCGCAGCCGGCGGCCAGCGCCGCAGAGAAGCCGAAGTTCGACTTCTATCGCATCCTGCCGGGCGGCGAGGCTCCCGCCACCGACAAGGACCTCAAGGCGGCGCCGGGCGCGCCCAAGGGGGAGCAGGACACGCTGCAGGGGGTGTTCTTCATCCAGGCGGGCTCGTTCCAGAACCCGGCGGAAGCCGACAACCAGAAGGCCAAGATCGCGATCCTGGGATTCGAGTCGAGCGTCGAGCCCACCACGCTGCCCGACAAGGGCACCTGGTACCGCGTGCGCCTCGGGCCGTACACCTCGCTGGACGAGCTGAACCGCACGCGGCGCGTGCTGGCGCAGAACGGAATCGACGCCAGCCTGGTCAA
Source organism: Burkholderiales bacterium (assembly GCA_035500055.1). GTDB lineage: Bacteria > Pseudomonadota > Gammaproteobacteria > Burkholderiales > SG8-39 > RBG-16-66-20. Next base: position 9,039 of record DATJXO010000092.1, read on the forward strand.
AATCAAGGACGCCGCGCCCGCCAAATCCGACTCGACCCCCGCCAAGAAGACGCCATGAACCCGCACCGCCGCATGCTGCTCGCCGCCGCCGCGCTCGCCCCGCTGCTCGCGCGCGCCGAGAACGACTACACCACGCTGCGCGACCCGCTGCCGGTCGAGAATCCGCGCAAGATCGAGATCGCGGAGTTCTTCTGGTACGGCTGCATCCATTGCTTCCATTTCGAGCCTCTGATCGAGCCCTGGGCGGCGAAGCTGCCGCCGGACGCGTATTTCCGCCGCATCCCCGCGGTGTTCAGCCCGCGCTGGGGGCACGACGCCGCGATCTTCTACACCTTCGAGGCGCTCGGCGTGCTCCCCAAGGTGCACCGGGCCTTCTTCGATGCGATCCACCGCGACGGGCTGCGCACCGACAACCCGCAGGCGCTCGACCAGTGGCTCGGCAGGCAGGGGATAGACCCGAAGAGATTCGCGGAGACGATGAAGTCCTTCGGCGTGCAGACCAAGCTCCGGCGCGCCGCGCAGCTCACCGCCGCTTCCCAGATCGACGGTACGCCGGCGCTGATGGTGCAGGGCCTGTACACGATCAGCGCCGAGCAGGGGCGCGGGCTCGAGGGCATGCTGCAGATCGCCGACGGCCTCATCCCGATCGTGCGCAAGGGCCTCGAGGCGCGCAAGTAGCCGGCCGGCCGCTGAACAGGATCGTCTCGCTCGTCCCCTCGATCACCGAGCTCGTCTGCGAGCTGGGGCTCGCGGCAGAGCTGGTGGGCCGCACCGGCTTCTGCGTCCACCCGAGGGAAGCGCTGAGGCGGATCCCCAAGGTCGGCGGCACCAAGTCGGTCGACCTCGCCAAAGTCCGCGCGCTCGAGCCGACGCACGTCATCCTCAACGTCGACGAGAACCGCAAGCAGACGGCCGACGCGCTCGCCGAATTCGTGCCGAACCTGATCGTCACCCACCCGCTCGGGCCCATCGACAACCTCGCCCTCTACCGGCAGATCGGGAAGGCGTTCGGCAAGCAGGCGGAAGCCGAACGGCTGTGCGAAAGGTTCGAATCCGTTCTCCGGGACGTCGCGAAAGGAAAGTTTCCCGAAAGAGGCGTTCTCTATCTCATCTGGAAGGATCCGTGGATGACGGTGTCGCGCGACACGTACATCTCTCGCACGCTTGCGCTTTTCGGCATGCAGACGCTGCCGGAACGCGCCGACGCCCGCTACCCCAAGCTCGCGCTGACGGAGAGATTCATCGAGCAAGCGGACATCGTGCTCCTGTCGACCGAGCCCTACCGCTTCGGCCGGCCGCACCTGGACGAGGTAGGAGGGAAAACCGGAAAGCCCGCCTTCCTCATCGACGGTGAAATGACGTCGTGGTACGGCCCGCGCGCGATCGCGGGCCTGCGCTACCTCGCGGAGTTCAGCCGGGAGGCGGCTTCGCCCCCAGCCGCAGCATGACGTAGCTGCCGGGGGCATCCTCGAGCGGGTTCCGCGGAACGCGCGCGGGAACCTTCTCGCCGCCGTTGCGCGCGTCCATCCACGCCTGCCAGTCGCCCCACCAGGAGCCGGGATGCGCGGCCGCGCTCTTAAACCATTCCTCGGCCGTCGCCGGGTAGGCGTCGTTGGTCCAGTACTGGTACTTCTTCGCCGCCGGCGGATTGACGATGCCCGCGATGTGGCCCGAGCCGCCGAGCACGAAGCGCACCTCGCCGCCGAGGTACTTCGAGCCCTTGTAGGTGGTCTTCCACGGCGAGATGTGGTCCTCGGCGGTGGAGATGAAGTACGCGGGCACGGCCACCTTCGACAGGTCGATCGGCACCCCGGCGAGCGAGATCCCACCCGGCTTGCCGAGCAGGTTCTTGATGTACATGTTGCGCAGGTAGAAGCTGTGCATGCGCGCCGGCATCCGGGTGGAGTCCGAGTTCCAATACAGCAGGTCGAACGGAAACGGATCCTTGCCGAGCAGGTAGTTGTTGATCACGAAAGACCAGACGAGGTCGTTCGCGCGCAGCAGGTTGAAGGTCGAGGCCATCTCCGAGCCTTCAAGGTAGCCGCGCTCGTTCATCTTCTTCTCGAGGTTCTCGACCTGCTGCTCGTCGATGAACACGCCGAGCTCGCCGGGCTGCGAGAAGTCGAGCAGGCTGACGAAGAAGGTCGTCGAGCGGACGCGGTCGATCTGCTTCTTGTACTCGAGAAAGCCCAAGGCCGCGCCGAGGAGCGTCCCGCCGAGGCAATAGCCGATGAAGTTCACCTGTCGCTCGCCGGTCGCCTTCTCCACCGCGTCGAGCGCCGCGAGTGGCCCCTCCAGCATGTAGTCCTCGAAGCCCTTCTGCGCCAGCCGCGCATCCGGGTTGACCCAGGAGATCACGAACACGGTGTGGCCCTGGTCCACCGCCCACTTGATGAACGAGTTCCTCTCGCGCAGGTCGAGGATGTAGTACTTGTTGATCCAGGGCGGGATGATGACGAGCGGCGTCCTGTAGACCTGGCTGGTCGTCGGCTGGTACTGGATCAGCTGCATCAGGGCGTTCTGGAACACCACCTTGCCAGGCGTCGTGGCGACGTTCTTGCCGAGGTGGAACGCCTTCTCGTCGGTCATGCTGATGCGCAGGCTGCCGCCGCCCTTCTCGATGTCCGCGAGCAGGTTGTCGAGGCCCTTGAGCAGGTTCTGGCCGCCGCTGGCGAGGGTCTCGCGCAGCACCTGGGGATTGGTGAGCGCGAAGTTCGAAGGCGCCAGGGCATCGACGTACTGCCGCGTGAAGAAGGCCACCTTCTTCTCCGCCTCCGGCGCCAGCCCGTCCACGCTCGCCACGGCGTGCTGGATGTGGCGCGCCGCGATCAGGTAGGACTGCTTGATGTAGTCGAAGAGGAAATTCGAGCTCCAGTCGTCGTCCTTGAAGCGCGAGTCCCCCCTGGCGGGCTCGGCCACCGGCGCGGAGGGCATGCCCAGCATCTTCAGCCAGCTCTGCTGCCACAGGCGCATGTAGTCGAGCGCGAGGTTGGCCGAGAATGCAGCCAGCGCCGCCGGATTCGCGAGCATGCGCGAATACAGGTCCATGTAGGCGCGCGCGATGCCGAGCTCGTCGCTCGCCGCCGCCGCGACGCCGCCGGCGGCCTGGCGCGCCGCGTACTCGCCGAGCACCTTGGCCGAGCGCTCGGCGACCGATTGCAGCACCCGGGCCATTTCCTCGGGCTTCGCGATTTGTGCCTTCTGCTCCATCGATCCCCCGGCTACGGCGCGAAGCGCGCCACCCCGTCGGCGCCCACCGTGCGGCGCAGCCGGCCAGCGTAGTGCAGGTAGTGCAGGTGCGCGATCGCCTCGCCCATGGCGAAGAATATCTGGTTCGTATCGAGCTTGCGGCGAAAGAGCAGCTCGAGCACGGCCGCGGCCGAGCGCGGCGCGGCGGCGCAGGCGGCGGCAAGCTCCTCCAGCCGCGCGGCGTGATGCGCCTCGAGCTCGGCGATGCGCTCGCGCGCGCCGCGGAACGGCAGGCCGTGCGAGGGCAGTACCAGCATGCCGGCCGGAAGGTCGCGATAGCGCGCAATCGAATCGAGGAACAGGCGCAACGGGTTCGACCACGGGTCGACCGGCCGCACCGCGATGTTGGTCGAGATGCGCGGCAGCAGCATGTCGCCGGCAATCAGCACGTTGCGCGCCGCGCAGTAGAGCGAGGCGTGCTCCGGGCAATGGCCGAAGCCGACGATGACGCGCCACGGCCGCGCCCCGACGTCGATCTGCTCGCCCTCGTGCAGCCGGCGGTGCGCGATCGGAAAGCCCGGCACCATCTTGCGGTACAGGCCGCCGCGCGTCAGCAATTGCGCGCCCTGCTCCCTCGGCAGGCCGTTGGCGGTGAACAGGTCGATCTGCGCCTCGGTGGTGTAGCCCGCCGTGCTGCCGCGCGCGGCGTGCGCGGTGAGGAATTCGGAGCGCGTCATCCAGAGCTGCGCGCCGGTGCGCTCGCACAGCCAGGCCGCGTTGCCGGCGTGGTCGGGATGGTAGTGCGTCACCAGCACGCGGCGCACCGGCTTGGCGCCGAGCGTGCCGTCGAAGACGCCGTCCCAGGCGCCGCGCGTCGCCTCGTCGCCGAGTCCCGAGTCCACGATCGTCCAGCCGTCGCCCTCGTCGAGCAGCCACAGATTGATGTGGTCGAGCGCGAAAGGCAGCGCCATGCGGACCCAATGCACGCCGGGAGCGACCTCGAGCGCCGTGCCCTTCGCGGGAGGAGCGGAATGCGGATACTCGAGAGCAGCCACGGGGAGAGCGGGGAAATCGAGCGGCGCGGGCTAAGCTAGAATCGTCCAACCCTACCATGCTGCAGCGCGAAAAGGAACGCGCCGAGTTCTCCATCGGCGAGCTCGCCGACGAGTTCGACGTCACGCCGCGCGCAATCCGCTTCTACGAGGACCAGCGGCTGCTCGCGCCCAAGCGCGAGGGCCAGCGCCGCATTTATTCGGCGCGAGACCGCACGCGTCTCAAGCTCACGTTGCGCGGCAAGCGCCTCGGCCTGACGCTCTCCGAGATCCGGGAGCTGATCGACATGTACGAGCCCGGCCGCGACGAGCGCCCTCAGCTGGAGCGCTTCCTCGCCGTGCTGGAATCGCACAAGACGGTGCTGCTGCAGCAGCGCTCGGACCTCGAAGCGCAACTCTCCGAACTGCAAGCCTTTGAAAAGAAAATAAGAAAGCAACTCAAGGGTGATTGACGTTAACGTAAACGTCAAGTAGGCTGACGGGTTCTTCTATGGAGCTCCCCTTCCTGCGCTTCGAGCACGGCGACACCGTCGAGATGCTGCGCGCGAGCGTGCGCGACTTCGCGGCGAAGGAGATCGCGCCGCGCGCCGCCGAGATCGACCGCGAGAACCAGTTTCCGCCCGAGCTGTGGCGCAAGCTCGGCGCGCTCGGGCTGCTCGGCATCACGGTCGAGGAGGAGTACGGCGGCACGCAGATGGGCTACCTCGCGCATATCGTGGCGATGGAGGAGATCTCGCGCGCCTCCGGCGCAATCGGGCTGTCGTACGGCGCGCACTCCAACCTCTGCGTCAACCAGATCCGCCGCAACGGCTCGGAGGGCCAGCGCCGCAAGTACCTGCCGAAGCTCGTCTCCGGCGAGCATGTCGGTGCGCTCGCGATGTCCGAGCCCGGTGCCGGATCCGACGTCGTCGGCATGAAGCTGCGCGCCGAGCGCCGCGGCGACCGCTACGTGCTTAACGGCAACAAGATGTGGATCACCAACGGCCCCGACGCCGATGTGCTGGTGATCTACGCCAAGACCGGCGACCGCGGCATCACCGCGTTCCTGGTCGAGAGGGGCATGAGGGGGTTTTCCACGGCGCAGAAGCTCGACAAGCTCGGCATGCGCGGATCCAACACCTGCGAGCTCGTGTTCCGGGATTGCGACGTTCCGGCGGACCGGATCCTGGGCGAGGAAGGCAAGGGCGTGAAGGTGCTGATGTCGGGCCTCGACTACGAGCGCGCGGTGCTCGCCGGCGGGCCGCTCGGCCTGATGGCGGCCTGCCTCGACGTCGTGGTGCCCTACGTCCACGAGCGCAAGCAGTTCGGGCAGCCGATCGGCGAGTTCCAGCTGATGCAGGGCAAGCTCGCCGACATGTACACCACGTTCTCCGCCTGCCGCGCCTACGTCTACGCGGTGGGCCAGGCGCTCGACCGCAACGAAACCACGCGCAAGGACGCGGCGGGCGCGATCCTGTACGCGGCCGAGAAGGCGACGTGGATGGCGGGCGAGGCGATCCAGGCTCTCGGCGGCATGGGCTACATCAACGAGACGCCGACCGGGCGCATCTGGCGCGACGCGAAGCTCTACGAAATCGGCGCCGGGACTTCCGAGATCCGCCGCTGGCTGATCGGCCGGGAGCTGTTCGAGGAGACCCGGTGAGCGGCGTGGCGGATCTCTTCGAGCGCAACCGGGCCTGGGCCGCGTCGGTGCGCGCCTCCGACCCCTCGTTCTTCAGCGACCTCGCCCGCCAGCAGTCGCCGCAGTACCTCTGGATCGGCTGCTCGGACAGCCGCGTGCCGGCGAACCAGATCACCGGCCTCGCGCCCGGCGAGGTCTTCGTGCATCGCAACGTCGCCAACCTCGTCGTGCATACCGACCTCAACTGCCTCTCGGTGCTGCAGTTCGCGGTCGACCTGCTGAAGGTGCGCCACGTCATCGTCTGCGGGCACTACGGCTGCAGCGGCGTGCGCGCAGCGCTCACCCGCCAGAGCGTCGGGATCGCCGACACCTGGCTGCGCCATGTGCAGGACGTCCAGGGCAGCCATGCCGCGGAGCTCGACGCGATCGCCGATCCGCAGGCGCGCGAGCGGCGCCTGTGTGAGCTGAACGTGCTCGAGCAGGTGCGCCACGTCTGCGAAGCGACCGTCGTGCAGGACACCTGGACGCACGGCCGGCCGCTCGCGGTGCACGGCTGGATCTACGGACTCGAGGACGGGCTGCTGCGCGACCTTGGCTGCACGCGGGAGGGCGCTTGAGCGCGCTGTTCGAGACGTACCGCGGCGCCGTCTACCCCTGGCACTGCGACCACATGGGCCACATGAACGTCATGTGGTACGTGGGCAAGTTCGACGAGGCGACCTGGAACCTGTTCGCGTCGATGGGCGTCACCCCCGCGTTCCTGCGGCAGCGGCAGCGCGCCATGGCCGCCGTGCAGCAGAACATCACCTACCGCCGCGAGCTGCTCGCGGGCGACGTCGTGGCCGTGCGCTCGGGCCTGCTCGAAATCCGCGACAAGGTGGTCAGGTTCGTGCACGAGATGCGCGAGGCGCTGTCGAACGAGATATCCGCCGTGTGCGTCATCACCGGCGTCCACATGGACATGCATACCCGCAGGTCGACGCCCTTCCCACCCGAGATCCTGGCGCGCGGGCGCGAGCGGCTGTGCGACTACAGCCTTCCGAAGGAGTAAGCCATGAGCAGAGATCCCGTCGTCATCGTATCGGCCGCCCGCACCCCGATGGGCGCCTTCCAGGGCGAGCTGAAGGGATTCGCCGCCCCCGAGCTGGGCGCCGCGGCAATCCGCGCCGCGGTAGAGCGCGCGAAGCTCGCACCGGAAGCGGTGCAGGAGGTTCTGATGGGCTGCGTGCTGCCCGCGGGCCAGGGGCAGGCGCCGGCGCGCCAGGCGGCGCTCGGCGCGGGACTTCCGCTCTCGGCCGCCTGCACCACGGTGAACAAGATGTGCGGCTCCGGGATGAAGGCCGCCATGCTTGCCCACGATTCCCTCCTTTCGGACTCCTTCCAGGTCGCCGTCGCGGGCGGGATGGAGTCCATGACCAACGCGCCTTACCTCCTGCCGAAGGCGCGCGCCGGGCTGCGCATGGGCCACGGCCAGGTGCTGGACCATATGTTCCTCGACGGCCTGGAAGACGCGTACGACAAGGGCCGGCTCATGGGCACCTTCGCCGAGGATTGCGCGCAGAAATATTCCTTCTCCCGGCAATCGCAGGACGAGTTCGCGGTGACGTCCTTGAAGAGGGCGCAGAAGGCCAACAAGGAAGGCTGGTTCGCGTGGGAGATCACGCCGCTCGCCCTCAAGGCGGGCAAGGACGAGAAATTCATCGAGACCGACGAGCAGCCGTTCAAGGCCAACCTCGACAAGATCCCGGCGCTCAGGCCGGCGTTCCGCAAGGACGGCACCGTCACCGCGGCCAACTCCTCGTCGATCTCCGACGGCGCCGCGGCGCTGGTGCTGATGCGCCGCTCGACCGCGGAGAAGCGCGGCCTCGCGCCGCTCGCCACGATCGTGGCGCATTCGACCCACGCGCAGGAGCCCGCACTCTTCACGACTGCGCCGGTCGGCGCGATGGCGAAGCTGTTCGAGAAGACCGGCTGGAAGGCCGGCGAGGTCGACCTCTTCGAGGTCAACGAGGCCTTCGCCGTGGTGACGATGGCGGCGATGAAGGAGCACGGCCTGCCGCACGACAAGGTCAACGTGCACGGCGGCGCCTGCGCGCTCGGCCATCCGATCGGGGCGTCCGGCGCGCGCATCCTGGTGACGCTGATCGGCGCGCTGCGCAAGTACGGCGGCAGGCGCGGCGTGGCGAGCCTGTGCATCGGCGGCGGCGAAGCTACGGCCGTGGCGCTCGAGCTGGCGTGAGCGCGCGACCGTCCAAGGCGGCGCTCGCGAGGCTGCTGCGCCGCTCGACCTTCGTCGGCGGCTACGGCTTGCGGCTGCATTCGGTCGACAACGAGCAATGCACGATCGCAATGCCGTTCCGGCGCAGCTTCGAACGGCCGGGCGGCACGGTAAACGGCCCCGCCTTCATGGCGGCCGCGGACTGCGCCATGTGGCTTGCGATCAAGCGGCACATCGGCATGGAGCAGGACGCGGTGACCTCGGAGCTCAACACGGCGTTCCTCAACGCCGCGCGCCGCCAGACGGTGTACTGCACCGCGCGGATCCTGAAGCTCGGCAAGCGGATCATTTACGGGAGCGCCGAATGCCACGACGGCAAGGGGCGGCTCTTCACGCATCATACGGTTACGTACGCCCGCATCTGAGATGCCGCTCGCCGCACACCACGAGCAGCTCCGCGAGGCCGTGCGCCGCGTCGCTCGCGAGCGCCTCGCGCCGAACGCCGCGCGCTGGGACCGCGACAAGCACTTCCCGCGCGACGAGGTAAGAGCGCTCGCCGCGATGGGCCTGTGCGGCGTGGCGATCCCCGAGGCCTGGGGCGGGGCGGGCATGGACACCACCTCGCTTGCCCTCGCCTGCGAGGAAATCTCCGCCGGCGATGGCGCCACCTGCACCATCGTCATGGTCACCAACCTCGCCGCCAACATCGTGCTCGGCTACGGCAGCGACGCGCAGAAGGCGGAGTTCCTGCGCCCGCTGGCCCAGGGCTCGGCGCTCGGCGCGTTCTGCCTGACCGAGCCGCAGGCCGGCTCCGATGCGGCCGCCATCGCCACTCGCGCCGAGAAGAGCGGCGGCCACTACGTGCTGAACGGCGTGAAGCAGTTCATCACCTCGGGAAAGAACGCCGACCTGGCGATCGTGTTCGCGGTAACCGACAAGGCCGCCGGCAAGAAGGGGATCAGCGCCTTCGTCGTGCCCACCGCCACGCCGGGCTACCACGTCGCGCGCGTCGAGGAGAAGACCGGCCAGCGCGCCTCGGACACGGCGCAGATCGCACTGGAGAGCTGCAAGGTGCCCGCCGCCAACCTGCTCTCGGCGGAAGGCGTCGGCTACCGCATCGCGCTCGCCAATCTCGAGACCGGGCGCATCAACGTTGCGGCGCAGGCGACCGGCATGGCGCGCGCCGCGCTCGAGGCCGCGCTCGCCTACGCTGCGGAGAGAAGGAGCATGGGCAAGGCGCTGCTCGATCACCAGGCCGTCAATTTCCGGCTCGCCGACATGGCGACCGGGGTCGAGGCCTCGCGCCAGCTCTATCTGCACGCCGCGGCGCTGCGCGATCATGGGGCGCCGTGCCTGAAGGAGGCCTCGATGGCGAAGCTGTTCGCCTCGGAGACCGCCGAGAAGATCTGCTCGGACGCGATCCAGATCCACGGCGGCTACGGCTACGTGCAGGACTTCCCGGTCGAGCGCATCTGGCGCGACGTGCGCGTGTGCCGCATCTACGAGGGCGCGAGCGACATCCAGCGGCTCCTGATAGGACGCTCCCTGAATGCCGCGTAGCCGCCGCGCTCGGGGAGCCGGTTGATGCCCGCGATCCGCAGCAGGCTGGATACGCGCTCCGCGGACTACCGCGCCAACGCCGAGCGCATGCGCGCGCTGGTCGCCGACCTGCGCGGGAAAGTCGAGCGCGTCGCCCTGGGGGGCGACGATGCGGCGCGCAAGCGCCACACGGATCGCGGCAAGCTGCTCGCGCGCGAGCGCGTGCGCGTGCTGCTCGACCCGGGCTCGCCGTTCCTCGAGATCGGCCAGCTCGCCGCCTGGGACATGTACGGCGGCGACGTGCACTCGGCCTCGATCGTCACCGGAATCGGACGCGTCGCCGGGCGCGAGTGCATCGTCGTTGCCAACGATGCCACCATCAAGGGTGGCACCTACTATCCGATGACGGTGAAGAAGCACCTGCGCGCTCAGGAGATCGCGCTGCAGAACCGGCTGCCGTGCATCTACCTGGTCGATTCCGGCGGCGGCTTCCTGCCCGAGCAGGACAACGTGTTCCCGGACCGAGAGCACTTCGGCCGAATCTTCTACAACCAGGCCAACATGTCGGCCGCGGGGATCCCGCAGATCGCCTGCGTCATGGGCTCGTGCACCGCGGGCGGCGCGTATGTGCCGGCGATGTCCGACGAGACCGTGATCGTGAAGGGCCAGGGCACGATCTTCCTCGGCGGCCCGCCGCTGGTGAAGGCGGCGACCGGCGAGGTGGTGACCCCCGAGGAGCTGGGCGGCGCAGAGGTGCATACGCGCACCTCCGGCGTCGCCGACTACTACGCGCTCAACGACGCGCACGCGCTCTCGATCGTGCGAAGGATCGTCTCCAGCCTGAACCTCGAGAAGAGGATCGGCCTCAGGATCCAGGCGCCGAGGGATCCCCTCTACCCGGCCGAGGAGATCTACGGCGTCATCCCCGCCGATACCCGCAAGCCCTACGACGTGCGCGAGATCCTCGCTCGCCTGGTCGACGGCTCGGAGCTCGACGAGTTCAAGCAGAACTACGGCACCACGCTCGTCACCGGCTTCGCGCACATCCACGGCTATCCGGTGGCGATCCTCGCGAACAACGGCATCCTGTTCTCCGAGTCTTCGCTCAAGGCGGCTCACTTCATCGAGCTCGCCTGCCAGCGCAAGA
>DATJXO010000093.1:0-20666 GCA_035500055.1 Burkholderiales bacterium
TTCGCTTTACCGCGCCTTCAATGCGCTCGACTGGATCCTGCTGCGCCGCGCGGGGTCGCGGCGGATGCGCACCGGAGCTGCCCTGCAAGCCAGGATGCTGCAGCGCGCCTGAGCCGGCGCGCGCTGCGTCCGAGCTATGCCGCGCCTGTGCGCGGCATCCTCTATGCCGCGCCGATGCGCGCGGCCTCCTTACGGTGGCCGATGGCGCGGCCGATGCGCTCGGCCGACTCCTTGACCAGCGGCCCCCAGGTCGGCTTCATGCGGTCCGACGGCGAGGAGATCGACAGCGCCGCGACCAGCGTGCCGGCGTCGTCGCGCACGGCCGCCGCGACGCAGCGCACGCCGAGCTCGGCTTCCTCCGCATCGGTCGCCCAGCCCTGGCGCTGGATGCGCTCGAGCTCGCGCTCGAGCTGCGGCAGGCCGGTGATCGAGTTGCGGGTGTGTCCCGCGAGGCCGGTGCGCTTGGCGTACTCGCGCAGCCGCGCGAAGCCCTCCTCCAGCAGGAACAGCTTGCCCGCCGCCGTGATGTGCAGCGCGGCGCGCGTGCCGATGACGTGCACCACCCGCATCGCGGAGCGCCCGGAGGAGGTGCGCTCGACGTAGACGATCTCGTCGTCGTGGCGCACCGAGAGGTTGACGGTCTCGCCGATCTGCGCGTGCAGCTCGCGCATCACCGGCAGAGCCATCTCGCGCACGTTGATGCGCGACTTGACGAGGTTGCCGAGCTCGAGCAGCCGCATGCCGAGGCGGTAGCTGCCCGGCTCGACGCGGTCGACGAGGCGATCGGCCGCCATCGCCGAGAGGATGCGGTGCGCGGTGGACGGATGCAGCCCGGTGTACTGCGCGACCTGCTTCAGGCCGAGCGGCTCGGGATGGTCGGCGAGCACGTCGAGCAGCCGCATCATGCGCGCGACCACCTGGATCGGGTTCTTCTGCGGGTCGGCGGCGGCCATGGGGGGTTGGCATTGTATCTCACGATGTGAAACACTCCCGCCGTCCGCATTCCGGGAAAACCGCATGCCCGTCGTCACCTGCATCGAGGACCTGCGCCGGATGGCCGAGCGCCGCGTCGCCAAGGCGGTTTACGACTATGTGACGCGCGGCTCCTACGGCGAGGCCACGCTGCGCTCCAACCGGGCCGACCTCGAAGCGCTGAAGTTCCGCCAGCGGGTCGCGATCGACGTCGACAAGCGCTCCACGCGCACCACGCTGGTGGGGCACGAGGCGGCGATGCCGCTCGGCATCGCGCCGGTCGGCCTTACCGGGCTCAACTGGGCCGACGGCGAGATGCTCGGCGCGCGCGCCGCCGAGAAATTCGGCATCCCGTTCACGCTCTCGACCATGTCGATCTGCTCGATAGAGGACGTGGCGGGCGCCGTGACGAAGCCGTTCTGGTATCAGCTCTACGTGTTCCGCGACCGCGGCTTCGCCGCCTCGCTGATCGAGCGCGCCAAGGCGGCGAAATGCTCGGCGCTGATGCTGACGCTCGACCTGCAGATCCAGGGCCAGCGCCACATGGACCTGAAGAACGGGTTGACGGTGCCCCCGAGGATTACGCTTCCCACGGCTCTCGACGTTCTCAGGAAGCCCGCCTGGGCCCTGAACGTCCTCGGCAGCCGAAGAAAGAGCTTCGGCAACCTGGAAGGCCAGATCAAGGGCGCCGACACCCTGATGACGCTGGCGCAGTGGATCGCCGGACAGTTCGACCCGACGCTGTCCTGGAAGGACGTCGAGTGGGTGAAGAAGCTCTGGGGCGGAAAGCTGATCCTGAAGGGCATCCTCGACGCCGACGACGCGAGGATCGCGGCTGAGAGCGGCGCCGACGCGATCGTGGTCTCGAACCACGGCGGGCGCCAGCTCGACGGCACGGTGTCCTCGATTCGCGCGCTGCCCGAGGTGGTCGAGGCCGTAGCCGGGCGGCTCGAGGTGCTCTACGACGGCGGCGTGCAATCGGGGCAGGACGTGCTGCGCGCGCTGGCCCTCGGCGCCAAGGGCGCCTTCATCGGCAAGGCCTTCGCCTGGGCGCTCGGCGCCATGGGCGAAGCGGGCGTGAGCCTTGCGCTCGAGCTGATGCGCAAGGAGCTCGACGTCACCATGGCGCTGTGCGGGCTGAAGGACGTCAGGGAGGCGAGCCCCGCGATCCTGCGGCGCGCCTGATGCCCGGCAGCAACCCGCTCGAGCGCTACGCCTGGGTCTCGGTCGCCGCGGCGGTGGCGACGATCGCGCTGAAGACGCTGGCCTGGCGCCTGACCGGCTCGGTGGGGCTGCTCTCGGACGCGCTCGAATCGCTCATCAACCTCGCCGCGGCGCTGCTCGCGCTCTCGATGCTGCGCGTCGCGGCCGCGCCGCCCGACGAAGCGCACCCCTACGGCCGCTACAAGGCCGAGTACTTCGCCAGCGGCATCGAGGGCGCGCTGATCGTGCTCGCCGCCGCGAGCATCGCCTACGCCGCGGCGCCACGGCTGGCCGACCCGCAGCCGATCGCCACTCCGGGGCCCGGCCTCGCGCTCTCGGCGCTCGCCACGGCGGTCAATCTGGGAGTCGGCCTCGCGCTCATCCGCGCCGGCCAGCGGCTGCACAGCATCGCGCTGGAGGGCGACGGCCGCCATCTCATGACCGACGTCTGGACGTCGGCCGGCGTGATCGCGGGCGTCGCGCTGGTTGCGCTCACCGGCTGGAACCTGGTCGACCCGCTGATCGCGCTCGCCGTCGCGGTGCACATCGTCTGGGCCGGCTTCGGGCTGATGCGGCGCTCGTTCGCCGGGCTGCTCGACGCGGCGATCCCGGAGGCCGAGCAGGCCGAGATCGAGAAGATCTTCGCCGAGTACCGCAGGCGCTACGGCGTCGAGTTCCACGCCCTGCTGACGCGCCAGGCGGCCGCACGGCGCTTCGTCTCGTTCCACCTCCTGGTGCCGGACGCGTGGCCGGTGGAGCAGGCGCACCGCCTCTCGGAGGAGATCGAGGAGCGCATCCGCGAGCTGATCCCGCACGCGATCACGCTCAGCCACATTGAGCCGATCTCGCAGCCCGCGTCCTACGACGACATCAGGCTCGAGCGCTGGTAGGCCGGCGCCGGCCTAGCGCAGCGCGTCGCGCGCCGCGTAGGCCTTCTCGAGGCGCACCGTCGCGGCGGCGACCGCGTGCTTCAGCGCCTGCTGTCGCGCCAGGTAGTCCGGCGTGAAGTGCGTGTGGCCCTTGATCGCGCTCGCCTGCACCTCGCCCGGCAGCGGCTCGATGCCGCGCTCGAGATTCGCCTGCGCCCTCTTCAGCGCGTCGAGGGCGTCCTTCACCTCGGCATCGGCCGCATCGAGCGCCTTGACGCGCTCGCGCGCCGCCGCGTCCGCCTTCGCGGCCTCCGACGCCGCCGCCGCGCGCCCCGCCTCGAAGCGCGCGCGATCCTCCGGCGTCGCGGGCACCACCTGCAGGGTCTCCACCAGCGTCGCGCCGTCGATGCGGCTGTTCGAGTAGACGAGGCTGCCGTCGGGCTTGCGGTACTTGTAGATCACCTCGGCGTGCGCCGGCCCGGCGAGCAGGCCCAGCGCGGCGATCAGGAGACCGATCCGTCTCATGCCGTGATTGTAGGGCGGCGCGCGGCGCGCAGCGCGAAACGGCCCGGATCGAGCGCCGCGGCGAGCTTGCGCTCCAGGGGCAGCGGCTCGCCCTCCAGCCGCGCCGCGATCAGCTCGGCGGCGAGCCCCGCCCACAGCAGCCCGCGCGAACCGTAGGCGAAGGCGCCGTAGAGCCGCGGGCCGCGCGCGTCGGCGAGCGGGCCGGCGAGCGGCAGGCGGTCGGGCGCCGCGGCGCGGAAGCCGACGCGCCCCTCGAGCCGCGCCGGATCGAGGCCGCTCGCGGCGCCGGGTACCAGCGCCTCGAGGCGCTCCAGGTTGCCGGCGTGGCTGTCGGCGCGCGGCGACGCGTCCTCGTCGCTGAGGTCGTAGCTCGCGCCGATGACCGAGCTGCCGTCGATCTCGGGAAGCGCCATGCCGCCGCGCAGGAGCACCGTCCTCAGGCCTTCGATCGCCGGCACCAGCGTGAGTTGCCCGCGCACGCGCCGCAGCCGCAGCGCCGGCAGCGGCGCGAGGCGCGCCGCGTCCGCGGCATTCGCGAGGACGAGGACCGGGGCAGATACGGGCTGCTTGCCTTCAAGGTTCGCCTTCCATTCTTCGCCGGAAAACTCGATCGATCGCACTTCGGAGCCGAAGCGCGCTTCCAGGTTCGACGCGCAACGCGCGAGCAGCGCGGCGACGAGGCTCTTCGGGCTCACCCAGCCGGAGCCCGGAAACCATGCCCCGCCCGCCGCCAGCGGGACGCCCGCGGCCGCGCTCGCGCGCGCGGCGTCGAGCCATTGCGCGTACTCGGCCGGGGGCGCGAGCGCGGCGATCGCGCGCTGCTGCGACGCCGCCTCGCCGTCGTCGCGCGCGAGCTGCAGCACGCCGCAGCGCTGCCAGCGCAGCCCCTCGAGCGCCGGCCAGCGCGCCGACAGGTGCAGGTACGCGGCGCGCGTCAGGCGCGCGAACACGCTGTCGTCGGGAGAGACCACCGGATGGAACGCGCCCGCCGGGTTGCCGGACGCCTCCTCGGCGGGCGCCGCGCGGCGCTCGACGAGCGTCGCGTGCCAGCCGCGCGCGCAGAGCCGCTCGGCAACCGCCGCGCCCGCGACGCCCGCGCCCACCACGAGGGCGCGGCGCTCCCTCGACGGGCTCGCCTCCGCAAGCGGCGCCCTGCGGGGCGGCCGGGCAAGGATGCCGCAGAGCATCTCCCGCTTGCCTCCGAAGCCCGCGCGCTTCTCCACCTTCCACCCAGAAGTCTCCAGCGCGGCGCGCACGGGCGCGGCCACGCTCCAGGTAGCGAGCGTCGCTCCGCGCGCCGCCACCCGGCCGAGGTGGCGCAGCACCTGCGGCGCCCACATTTCGGGGTTCTTCGCCGGCGCGAAGCCGTCGAGGTAGAACGCGTCGGCCGCGAGCGCCAGCTCGCGCACGCCCGCGACGTCGCCGAACAGCAGCGTCAGCGTGACGCGCCCGCCTTCGAGCTCCACGCGGTGCACGCCGGGGAGCAGCGGAGGCCAGCACTCCGCCAGCCGGGCGGCTTCGGCGGCGAATTCGGGATATCGGCGGTGGGCCGAAATCAAGTCCTCCTTCCCCAGGGGAAACCTTTCGATGGAGACGAAATGCAGCCGTTCGCAGCGTTCCGGGTCGGCGCGCCAGGCGGCGAGCGTGGCGAGGAAGTTGACGCCGAGGCCGAAGCCCGTCTCGAGGACGGCAAAGGCGCGGCGCCCGCGCCAGCGCGCAGGCAGGCCGTTGCCGCCGAGGAACACGTGCCGGGCCTGCGCCGGTCCGCCCGCGGCGCTGTGGTAGACGTCGTCGAATTCGGCCGAGTAGGGGGTGGCGCCGCGCCACGCGAGCTTCGCCGGGACCAGCATTTCGCTATTAGACTTCGGCCGATGGATTCACGGAAGAACGCTCCGCGGCGGGAGGAGGCCAAGGCGCGCGCGGCCGAGCGGCTGCGCGGGATCTGGGCGGCGACGCTCACCCCGTTCCGCGCCGACCTGTCGCTCGACGAGGAGGGCTGGCGGCGCAACCTGCGCCACTGGTACGGCGCGCTGGGGATCCGGGGCCTGTTCGTCAACGGCAAGCAGGGCGAGTTCGCCTCGATGACGGTCGCCGAGCGCAAGCGCACCGCGGAGATCGCGGTCGAGGAGGCGGCGGCCTTCGGCGGCGGCGTGATGGTGTCCTGCTCCGACCAGAGCGTCGACACGGTGGTGGAGCTCGCGCGCCACGCGCAGGGCGCGGGCGCCGACCACGTCGTGGTGCACACGCCGCTGCTCTACTTCGGCGCCCATACGCCGGACACGCTCTACGAGTACTACCGCCACGTCGCGGCGCAGGTCGACATCGGCGTCGTGCTCTGGAACCAGCCGCCCGACTGCGGCTACCTGCTCGAGCCCGAGGTCTGCCTGCGGCTCGCCGCGATCCCGAACGTGGTGGCGATCAAGTACAGCGTCGAGCGGGAGACCTACGCGAGGCTCACGCGCATGGCCGGCGAGCGCCTCATCGTCAGCACCTCTAGCGAAGAGCACTGGCTGGACAACATCGTCGAGCTCGGCTGGCGGGTGTACCTGTGCTCGACGCCGCCGTACCTGCTGCAGACGCCGCGGGGTCGGCGCATGCACGAGTACACGGAGCTCGCGTTCCGCGGCGAGGCGGCGAAGGCGAGGGAGGTCTCGGCGAGCCTCAGGCCGGTGCGCGAGGCGCTGAAGCGGACGCAGCCGCCGGGCAAGGCGGCGGCGCACCAGAAGTACTGGCAGGAGCTGCTCGGGCAGGCCGGCGGCGCGGTGCGCCGGCCGCTGCTCGCGCTGACCGAGTCGGAGAAGGCCGCGACGCGCTCTGCGTTCGACGCCTGCGGCCTGCGCTACAAGGAGGCCGCATGAACAAGCCCGCCGAACTGAAGCTCGCCGCCGTTCCGCTCTGGATCGGCGGCAAGGCCGTGTCGCCGGCGGCGGCGCGCATGGGCGACGTCTTCAATCCCGCCACCGGGCAGGTGGTGCGGCGCGTGCCGTATTGCGACGCCGCCTGGGTCGACAAGGCGGTCGCCGCCGCGACCTCTGCGCTGCCGGCCTGGCGCGACGCGCCGCCGCTGCGGCGCGCGCGCGTGATGCAGGAATTCCTGTCGCTGCTGAAGAAGCACCAGAAGCAGCTCGCCGCGATCGTGACCGAGGAGCACGGCAAGACGCTGCCCGACGCGATGGGCTCGGTGCAGCGCGGGCTCGAGGTGGTCGAGTTCGCCTGCGGCATCCCGCAGCTGCTGAAGGGCGAGTACTCGGAGAACGTCGGCACGCAGGTGGACACGCACACCGTGAGGCAGCCGGTGGGCGTGTGCGCCGGCATCACGCCGTTCAACTTCCCGGTGATGGTGCCGCTGTGGATGTTCCCGGTCGCGATCGCCTGCGGCAACAGCTTCATCCTCAAGCCGTCGGAGAAGGATCCCTCGGCGGCGATCCGCATGGCGGAGCTGCTGCAGGAGGCGGGGCTGCCGGACGGCGTCTTCAACGTGGTGCACGGCGACAAGGCGGCGGTCGACGCGCTGCTGAATCACGCCGGGATCCACGCCGTGTCCTTCGTCGGCTCGACGCCGATCGCGAAATACATCTACGAGACGGCGGCGCGGGGCGGCAAGCGCGTGCAGGCGCTCGGCGGCGCGAAGAACCACGCGGTGGTGCTGCCGGACGCCGACCTCGAGTTCGCGGCCGACGCGCTGATCGGCGCCGCCTACGGCTCGGCGGGCGAGCGCTGCATGGCCGTCTCCGCCGTCGTCGCCGTCGGCGCCGCGGCCGACAAGATCGTGAAGCTGCTGGAGCAGAAGGCGAGGAAGCTCAAGGTCGGGCCGGGCGAGCGCGACGGCATCGACATGGGCCCGCTCGTCACCTGCCAGCACCGCGACAAGGTCGCGGCGTTCATCGACCAGGGCGTCAAGGAAGGCGCGAAGCTCGTGCTCGACGGGCGCGGCCTCAAGGTCAAGGGCCATGAGGAAGGCTTCTTCCTCGGCACCACGCTGTTCGACCACGTCACGCCGCAGATGGAGGTCTACAAGCACGAGATCTTCGGCCCGGTGCTGGTGGTGCTGCGCGCCGGGACGCTGGACGAGGCGATCGCGCTGGTCAACCGCAACCCGTACGCCAACGGCGTCGCCCTCTTCACCGAGTCGGGGGGCGCCGCGCGGCGCTTCGAGAACGAGGTCTCGGTCGGCATGGTCGGCGTCAACGTCCCGATCCCGGTGCCGGTCGCCTACTACTCGTTCGGCGGCTGGAAGAACTCGCTGTTCGGCGACCTGCACGTGCACGGCGTCGAGGGCGTCAAGTTCTACACGCGCACCAAGGTCGTGACGACGCGCTGGCCGCATCAAGACACGCCCGCGCCCGGCCTCAACATGCCGACGCTCGGCTAGGTCCCGGGGGCCGCGCGCCATGTTCGCCGCGCTGCAGGGACCCGGCGGCAAGGAGCTGCTCGATGCGCTGAGCTTCGCCGCGTATGTCGTCGGCTCGGGCTACGCCGCGCTGCTGTTCGTCGCCTATCGCCTGCACAACAAGCGCCGCGCCGCCGAGGCCCAGGTGCGGCTCGCCGCCGCGGCGGTCGAGTCGAGCAGCCAGGGCATGATGATCACCAACGCCCAGGGCACGATCCTGCAGGTCAACGCCGCCTTCGAGCGGCTCACCGGCTACCCGCGCGCCGAGGCGGCGGCGCGCCACCCGCGCTTTCTCGCCTCGGTGCGCCACGATCCCGAGTTCTTCGAGCGCACCTTCGGCCTCGCCGCCGGCCAGGGCACCTGGGAGGGGGAGATGTGGGTGTGCCGCAAGGACGGCTTCATCTTCCCCGTCTTCATGACGCTCTCGGCGGTGCGCGACGCATTCGCGCGCTCGGTCCACTTCGCGCTCTCGTTCGTCGACATCAGCGAGCGCAAGGCGGCCGAGGAGCGCGTCCACCACCTGGCGTACCACGACCTGCTCACCGACCTGCCCAACCGCGGCCTGCTGCGCGAGCGCGTGGTCGACGCCATCGAGGGCGCGCGGCGCGGCGGCGACCGGGTCGGGCTGCTGTTCGTCGACCTCGACCGCTTCAAGAACGTGAACGACTCGCTCGGCCACGGCGCCGGCGACGAGCTGCTGCGGCACTGCGCGGCGCGGCTGCTCGGCGGCCTGCGCCCGCAGGACCTGGTGGCGCGCCAGGGCGGCGACGAGTTCGTGGTGCTGCTCGGCAGCCTCGACACGAACGAGGCCGCGGCCCGCATCGCCGAGGGCCTGGTGGCGTCGCTGCGGCGCCCCTTCGTCATCGGCGGCCGCGAGCTGATCCTCACCGGCTCGGTCGGCGTCGCGCTGTACCCGGAGAACGGCGCGGACTTCGAGACGCTGCTGCGCACCGCCGACGCCGCGATGTACGCGGCGAAGGAGGCGGGCCGCGACCGCTCCCGCTTCCACTCCGCCGAGATGACGCGGCGCGCGACCTGGCGGCTGGAGCTGGAGAACGACCTGCGCCGCGCCCTGAGCGACGGCGAGCTCTCGCTGGTGTACCACCCGCAGCTGCGGCTCGCCGACGGCGGCTTCGCCGGCTGCGAGTCGCTGCTGCGCTGGCACCACCCCGAGCGCGGCTTGATCAACCCGTCGAACTTCATCCCGGTGGCCGAGGACGCCGGCATCATCCTCGGCATTGGCGAATGGGCGCTGCGCGAGGCCTGCGCCGCGCGCGCGCGCTGGCGCGCCGCGGGCCTGGCCGAGGGCCGCGTCGCGGTCAACGTCTCGGCGGTGCAGTTTCGCGATCCCGGGTACGTCGCCACGGTGGAGCGCGCGCTGGCGGACGCCGGGCTGCCCGCGGCGCTGCTCGAGCTGGAGGTGACCGAGGGCGTGCTGATGGGCGGGCTGGAGCACGTGCTGCGCACGCTCGAGCAGCTCGGTCGGCTCGGCGTGCACCTCGCGGTGGACGACTTCGGCACCGGCTACTCGAGCCTGTCGTACCTGAAGCGGCTGCCGGTGGACAAGCTGAAGATCGACCAGTCCTTCGTCGCCGAGCTGCCGGAGGACGCCGACAGCCGCGCCATCGTCGAAGCCATCATCGGCATGGGGCACGGCCTCGGAATGCGGCTGATCGCCGAGGGCGTCGCCAACGAGCGCCAGGCGCAGTTCCTGCGCGCCGCCGGCTGCGAGGAGGGCCAGGGCTACCTCTACTCGG
The DNA here is from genome assembly GCA_035500055.1 of Burkholderiales bacterium. Taxonomy (GTDB): domain Bacteria; phylum Pseudomonadota; class Gammaproteobacteria; order Burkholderiales; family SG8-39; genus RBG-16-66-20. The sequence goes on from DATJXO010000093.1 coordinate 9,717, forward strand.
CGCCGCTCGACGAGGCGGCGTTCACGGCGCGCTACCTCGCGCGCGCCGCGGCGCGGGCCGCCTGAGGCGCATGGCGCTGCCGGGCTACGACACGCTTGCGCTCGAGGCGCACGGCGAGCACCTGCTGGTCGTCACGCTGAACCGTGCCGAGGTGCTGAACGCGATCAACACGCAAATGGGGCGCGACCTGCTCGAGCTCTTCTCGCGCGTTACCGCCGAGCCGGGAAGCCTGCGCTGTATCGTGCTCACCGGCGCGGGCGAGCGGGGCTTCTGTGCCGGAGGCGACCTGAAGGAGCGCGACGGCATGACCGAGGCCGCCTGGCGCGCGCAGCACGAGATCTTCGAGCGCGCCTTCATCGCGCTCGTCGAGTGCACCGTGCCGGTGATCGCGGCGGTGAACGGCCACGCCTTCGGCGGCGGCCTGGAGATCGCGCTGTGCTGCGACTTCATCTACGCCGCGCCGGGCGTGCGCTTCGCGCTCTCGGAGACGACGCTCGGCATCATGTCGGGCGGCATGGGCACGCAGAACCTGCCGCGCGCGCTGGGCGAGCGGCGCGCGAAGGAGCTGATCCTCACCGGCCGCCCGTTCACCGCGGCCGAGGCGCTGCAATGGGGCCTCGTCAACCGCGTCTGCGAGGCGGGCAGGCTGCTCGAGGAGGCGCTCGCGACCGCCGAGCGCATCGCGGCGAGCGGGCCGCTCGCCGTGCGCCAGGCGAAGAAGTCGATCCACTACGGCCTCGGCATGGACCTGCTCACCGGCTACCGCTTCGAGATCGAGGCCTACAACCGCCTGGTGGACACCGCCGACCGCCGCGAGGGCGTGAAGGCGTTCAACGAGAAGCGCAAGCCCCGCTTCGAGGGCAAGTAGGCCGCGCGCATGCGGCTGGCGCAGTGGTCGCTGGAGTTCTACCGGCTGCCGTACCGGCGCGAGGTCGTCTGGGCGAACGCGCGCGAGTCCGCGGGCCTCTACGCGCTGCTCGCGCTCACCGCCGACGACGGCCGGCGCGGCGTCGCCGAGGGCACGCTGAAGGCGACGTGGTCGGGCGTCTCGCCGCGCTCGCTGCGCGCGGCGCTGGAGGACTTCCTCATCCCGGCGCTGCGCGATGCCCCGCTCGACGATCCGGCCGCGGTCGCCGCTGCCTTCGCCGGCATCCCGGAGAACCGGCTCGCCAAGGGCCTGGTCGAATCCGCCTGCTGGATGCTGCGCGCGGCGCGCGAAGGCGAGCCGCTGTGGCGCCTGCTCGGCGCCGGGCCGCGCGTGCCGCTCGCGTACACCGTGACGCGGCAGAAGCCGGCGCTGATGGCGACCGAATCGGCCGCGGCCTGCAGGCAATACGGCTTCCGGAACCTCAAGGTGAAGGGCGGGCAGGGTGTCGCGGCCGACCTGCAGGCGCTTAAGGAGATCCGCGCCGCGGTGGGCGACGGCGTCGAGCTCACGGTAGACGCGAACGGCGCCTATGCGCGCGACGAGGCCGAAGCCTACGTCAGGGCGCTCGCCGACGCCGGCGTGGCGGCCGCGGAAGATCCATGCCGCCTCGAGCCGGACGCGCGCTTCGAACGCCTGCAGGCCTCGAGCCCGATCCCGATCCTCGTCGACCGCAGCTGCGCCTCGCGCGAGGACGCGGCGCTCTACCTCGAGCGCGGCGCGAAGGCGCTCTCGGCCAAGCCGGGCCGCGTGGGGCTGAACGAGGCGCGCGCCGTCGCCCGGCTCGCCGCTCAGCACGGCGCGAAGAGCGCGATCGGCATCTACGCCGAGAGCGCGCTCGGCACGCTCATCAACCTGCAGCAGCCCGGCACCATGGCCGCGGAGCAGACCTTCTTCCTGATGCTCACCGACCAGGTCACGACGTGGGTCCCCGACATCCGGGAGGGGTACGTCGCGCTGCCGGAGGAACCCGACCTGGCCCGGCTGGTCGATCGGGAGGTGGTCAAGCGGTTCGCCATCTCGTCCTGAGACTGCTATCATCCAACTAGTTGTCTAGTTTGAGGGGTCGAATGGGCATTGTGGTGGGTGCTTTCGAGGCCAAGACCAAGCTTGCCGAGCTGCTCGACAAGGTCGAAGCGGGCGAGACGGTTACGATCACGCGACGTGGCAGGGCGGTCGCCGAGCTGATCGGGGTCAAGACTGCCGACGAGCGGGCGCGGCGGCGCGCCTTGATCGAGGAAATCATGCGCACCCGGGTGGGCAAGGACCGCGGCGCCAAGCCCGGCAGCACGATTCCCGAGCTGATCAGGGCTGGGCGCCGATACTGATGGCGTTCGTCGTCGACGCCTCGATCACGCTGCCCTGGTTTCTCGAGGACGAGCGCACGGCGTTCACGGACTCTCTGCTCTCGGCCAGCGAGCATGTCGACTATTGGGCGCCGGCGGTCTGGTGCCTCGAGATCCCGAATGCGCTGCTTGCCGCCGAGCGCAAGCGGCGCATCGATCGCGCGCGGCGCCTGGAGGCGCTCGACCAGGCGGCGCGGCTCAAGATTCAGGTCGATTCGGCGGTGCCCGACATGAAGCGGATCAGCGAGCTCGCGGAGCGTCTTGACCTGAGTACTTACGACGCGGCGTACCTTGAGCTGGCGCTGCGACAGGGATTCGGCCTGATCACCCTGGATCGCGCGCTGGCGAAGGCGGCGCAGGCCGAAGGCGTGCCCCTCGAGGCCCCCGGCCGCCGCGGCGCGGCGCAACGGCGGCGGCGATACAATGTGTAGTAGCTGGCAGAGAGAAGAGCACTAGATAGATGGCAAAGCAGGTCTACGACGCCTCCGCAATCCAGGCCCTCAAGGGCCTCGAGCCGGTGCGGCGCATGCCGGGGATGTACACCCACACGATCCACCCGCTGCACATCGTGCAGGAGGCGATCGACAACGCGGTGGACGAGGCCCTCGCCGGCTACGGCAGGAAGATCACGGTGAGCGTGTTCAAGGACGGCTCGGTCGAGGTCGCCGACGAGGGCCGCGGCGTGCCGGTGGACATGCACCCGGTGGAGAAGAAGCCCGCGGTCGAGGTCGCCTTCACCATGCTGCACGCGGGCGGCAAGTTCTCGCGCGCCGGCGAGGGCGTCTACCACATCTCCGGCGGCCTGCACGGGGTCGGCGTCGCGGTGTCGAACGCGCTCTCCAGGCGCTGCGAAGTGACCGTGTTCAGGGACGGGGCGAAGCACAGCATCGCCTTTGAAGGGGGCGAATTAAAGAGCAAATTAAGAAGCGAAAAGACGAAGCAGAAGCAGACCGGCACCGTGGTGCGGCTGTGGCCGGACCCGAAGTACTTCGACTCGCCCGGCATCCCGCTCGCCGAGCTCGAGCACCTGGTGCGCTCGAAAGCGTACCTCCTTCCGGGCCTGACCACGGAACTGAAGGTCGAGGGCAAGGGCGACAAGGCGTGGCGCTATGAGAAGGGCATGGCGCAGTACTTCGACTTCATGCTGCAGGGGCGCGAGCTGGTTGCGCCGCTGTTCACGGGCGAGCGGTTCTTCGACGACAAGGCGGTGCAGGCGAACTCCGAGATCGAGCCGGGCGAGGGCGCGGCGTGGGCCATCGGCTGGGTCGCGGAGGGCGACATCTTCGCCGACAGCCACGTCAACCTGATCCCGACGCGCTTGGGCGGCACCCACGAGGCCGGGTTCCGCAACGGCATCTTCGAGGCGCTCGCCGCCTTCATGGAGACGCGCGCGCTGACGCCGAAGGGCGTCAAGCTGATCGCCGAAGACCTCTGGGGGCGCGCCTGCTTCACGCTCTCGGCGCGAATCGTGCGCACGCAGTTCCACGGCCAGACCAAGGAGAAGCTCACCACGCGCCACGCCTCGAGGCTGCTCGAGCTGTGCGTGCGCGACGCCTTCGAGCTGTGGCTGAACCAGCACCCCGACGAGGGCAAGAAGATCGCCGAGCTCGCGATCGAGCAGGCGATGGCGCGGCTGTCGCGCGGCAAGAAGTTCGAGCGCAAGAAGTCGAGCGGCGTCGCCACGCTGCCCGGCAAGCTGGTCGACTGCGCCTCCGACGACACCTCGCGCAGCGAGCTGTTCCTGGTCGAGGGCGACTCCGCCGGCGGCTCGGCCAAGGAGGCGCGCAACAAGGAGACCCAGGCGGTGCTGCCGCTGCGCGGCAAGGTGCTGAACACCATGTCGAAGGACTCGCGCACGGTGCTCGCCAACAAGGAGCTGCAGGCGATCGCCACCGCGATCGGCGTCGACCCGCACGGGCCGGACGACAAGCCGGACCTCTCCGGCCTGCGCTACGGCAAGGTCGTCGTCATGACCGACGCCGACGTCGACGGCGGGCACATCCAGGCGCTGCTGCTCACGTTCTTCTTCATGCACGCGCCGAAGCTGGTCGAGAGCGGCCACGTCTACGTGGCGCAGCCGCCGCTGTTCAAGCTGGAGGTGCCGGCGCAGGGCAAGGCGACGAGCGGAAGAGGCGCGGCTCGCCGCATCTATTGCCTCGACGAAGAGGAGCTCGACGAGGCGATCGCGCAGCTGAAGAAGGAGAAGCTGAAGGAGGGCGCCTGGGAAGTGTCGCGCTTCAAGGGCCTGGGCGAGATGAGCCCCGAGCAGCTCTGGGAGACGACCATGAACCCGGACACGCGGCGGCTGGTGCGCATGGAATTCCAGTCGAAGAATTTCTCCAGGGTGAAGAACGCGTTCGAGAAGCTGATGGACGCCGGCGAGGCGGAAGAGCGGCGCAACTGGATGCGCGAGCACTGGAAGTCCGTAGAGGCCGATGTCTAAGCCGCGGAAGAAGCCGTTCTGGGAGCGGGCCTACAAGGGGCACGCGTACTGGCTGGGAAAGAAGAAGCTAGGAAAAGTCAGCCTGGTCGAGAAGGACAGGTACGCTTGGGAAGCGGCGGGCAAGGCGGGTACCGCCGGCGACCTCGCCAAGGCGCGCCGCGCGGTCGAGGCGGCGGTGGCGATGGCGGACAAGCAGCTCGACCTTTTCGGATGAACCTCCATGGACGATAGAACCGGCGACCTCTTCGTGAACGAGAACGGCGACGACGCGGCGCCGATCGAGCGCCACGCCTCGCAGGCCTACCTCGGCTACGCGGTCTCGACCGTCAAGTCGCGCGCGCTGCCCGAGCTGGCGGACGGCCTGAAGCCGGTGCAGCGGCGGATCCTGTTCTCGATCCACCAGAACAATACCCCGGGCTTCGTCAAGTGCGCGCGCTACGTCGGCGACGTGCTCGGCAAGTACCACCCGCACGGCGACAGCTCGACCTACGAGGCGCTGGTGCACCTGGCGCAGCCGTTCTCGATGCGCTACCCGCTGATCGAGGGCCAGGGCAACTTCGGCTCGCGCGACGGCGACTCGGCCGCGGCCTACCGCTACACCGAGGCGCGCCTGTCCAGATACGCCGAGCTGCTGCTGAGCGAGCTGAACGAAGGCACGGTCGACTTCGCGAAGAACTACGACGGCAAGTTCGAGGAGCCGGCGCTGCTGCCGGCGCGGCTGCCGTTCGGCCTGCTGAACGGCTCCTTCGGCATCCCGGTCGGGTTCTCGACGCGCATCCCGTCGCACAACCTGCGCGAGGTCGCCGCGGCGGCGGCGCACGTGCTCAAGCACCCGCGCGCGAAGCTCGCCGAGGTCCTCGAGCTCATGCCCGGCCCCGACTTCCCCGGCGGCGGGCAGATCATCTCGCCGCCGGCGGAGATCCGGGAGGCCTACGAGACGGGAAGGGGATCCCTCGTCCTGAGGGCCAAATACGAAAAGGAGACGCTCGCGCGGGGCCAGTGGCGCGTGGTGGTGACCGAGCTGCCGCACGGCGTCTCGGTGCGCCAGGTGATGGAGGAGATCGAGGCGCTGGCCAACCCGCGCCCCGGGAGCGGCCGCAAGGAGGTGACGCAGGAGCAGAAGCGCTTCAAGCAGTTCATCCTCGACCAGGTCGAGACGGTGAGGGACGAAAGCGACCGCAAGTCGAAGCTGCGCCTGGTGATCGAGCCGCGCTCCTCGCGCCAGGACATGGGCGAGATGATGGCCGCGCTCAGGGTCCACACGTCCCTGGAGGCGCGCTATCCGGTGAACCTGACCTGGCTCGGGCTGGACGGCCTGCCCGAGACCAAGGACCTCGTCGCGGTGCTGCGCGAGTGGACCGAGTTCCGCGTCGCCACGGTGCGCCGGCGCACGCAGTTCCGCCTCGACCGCTGCCAGGATCGCCTGCACATCGTCATGGGCCGCCTGATGGCCTTCGTCAAGATCGACGAGATCATCAAGCTGATCCGGGCCTGCGAGGACCAGGCCGAGGCGAGAAGGAAGCTGCAGGAGAAATACAAGTTCTCCGAGCGCCAGTCCGAGGACATCGTCAACCTGCGCCTCGGCCAGCTCACCAGGCTCGACGGCGTCAAGCTGAACGACGAGCGCAAGGTGCTGGAAGCCGAGCGCAAGGAGCTGACGGAGGTTCTCGGGGATGCGCGCGTCCTGAAGAAACTGGTGATACGAGAGCTGGAAGCGGACGCCAGGACGTTCGGCGACGAGCGCCGCACGCTCATCAAGGCCGAGGAGCGCGCGCAGGCCGAGCGCACGGTGCTGGAGGAGCCGATCACGGTGATCCTGTCGAGGAAGGGCTGGGTGCGCGCGAGGAGCGGCCACGGCCTCGACATGGAGTCGGTGGCGTTCAAGGACGGCGACGCGCGCCTGCTGGAGCTCGAATGCAAGACCACCGACACGCTGACGGTGCTTGCCTCGGGCGGCAAGTGCTTCAGCGTCGACGCCGCCGCGCTGCCCTCTGGCCGCGGCGACGGCGCGCCGATGAACACGCTGGTCAACTCCGGCTCGGACGACATCGTCTGGATCGGGCTCGGCGAGCCCGGCACGCCGCTGCTGATGGCGAGCTCGGGCGGCAACGGGTTTCTGTGCAAGCTCGGCGACCTCGCCTCGAAGACCCGCCAGGGCAAGGACTTCATGACGGTACCCGAGGGCGCGAGGGCCCTGCCCCCGACGGTCGTTTCAGGTTCTGGAAAGGGCTTTTCGGTGGCTGCCCTGTCGTCGGACGCGAGGCTGCTTCTCTTCCCCCTGGACGAGCTGCCGCAGCGCCCCAACGGCGGCGTGGGCGTGCAGGTGATGGCGCTGCCGGAAGGGGTTTCGCTTTCTTCAGCTCTCGTCTTCGATGGAAAGACTCTCCTGGTATCGGGATTCAAGCGAACCCGAAAGAGCGCCGAGCTGGATGCAAAGCAACTAAGTCAATACCAGGGCAAGCGCGCGCAGCGCGGCCGCGTCTGCGACGTGGGCTTTCGCCCGGATAGGCTCGGCGGCTGATCCGGCCCTTCCTCGCCGCCGCGGCGATCCTCCTCGCCGCCGCTGCCGCGCTCTGGGCGGGCCCCTCGCTGCCGCCGTCGCTCTCGGGGCTGAAGGAGGCGGGCGCCTACTTCGTGCTGCTGCTCGCCTGCGGCATGAGCCTGTGGTTCAACCGCGGCCGCGCCTTCATCGCCGCGGCGTCGATCCTCGCCGCCTACGCCGGCTACCGCTTCGCCGAGAGCTTCGACCCCGCCGGATTCCCCTCGCACGCCGTGCTCGCCGCCGTCGTGCTGCTCGTGCCGCTCAACGCGCTCGCCGCGCTGGCGCTGCCGGAGCGCGGCGTCTCGTTCCACGGCGACCACCGCTGGCTGCTGGTGGCGCTCGCCGAGGCGCTGCTGGTGGCGTGGATGGCGGCCTCGGGGCGCAGCGGCCTCTCGGGCGCGGCCTGGCAGGAGCTGGTCGCGCACCCGCTGCTGCGCGCGCCGCCGGTGGCGCTGCCGGGGCGCGTCGCGTTCGCCGCGGCGATCGCGACCGCGCTGTGGCGCGCCTGGCCGCGCAAGACCGACCGCTTCGCGCCGCTCGACATCGGCGTCGGCGGCGCGCTCGCCGCGTTCTTCATCGGCTGCGAGGCGGCGGCGAGCGACGCCGCGCTCGGCACCTTCACCGCCGCGGCGGGCGCGATCCTGATCGTGGCGATGCTGCAGGAGTCGCACCGCCTCGCGTTCCGCGACGAGCTGACGGGGCTCCCCGGCCGGCGCGCGCTGGAGGAGGCGCTCGCGGGCCTGGGGCCGGTGTACGCGCTCGCCATGTCGGACGTGGACCAGTTCAAGAACTTCAACGACACGCACGGCCACGACATCGGCGACCAGGTGCTGAAGCTCGTCGCCGCGCGGCTGGACGAGGTGGGCGGCGGCGGGCGCGCCTTCCGCTACGGTGGCGAGGAGTTCACCCTGCTGTTCCCCGGCATGACGCTCGCCGCGGCGATGCCGCACCTCGAAGCGGTGCGCGCCGCGGTCGAGTCCTATCGCATGGCGGTGCGCGGCGAGGACCGGCCGAAGGACAAGAAGGAGGGCGCCCGGCGCCGCGGCGGGGGCGACGCGGGCGGCGGCGACAAGACGCTCTCGGTGACCATCTCGATCGGCGGCGCGGAGCCCGCCGAGGGCGCTACGCCGGCCGAGGTGATGAAGGCCGCCGACGAGGCCCTCTACCGCGCGAAGCGCGGCGGCCGCAACCGCGTCAGCCGCTAGAATTCCCCCATGGGAGGCAATGGCCCGGCAGTGCTGGCCGCGGCGGCGCTCGCGCTCGCGGCGGCCTGGCTCTACAACCGGCTGGTCGCGGCGCGCAACCTCGCGCGCGAGGGCTTCGCCGACATCGACGTGCAGCTGAAGCGCCGCGCCGACCTCGTGCCGCAGCTGGTCGAGGCGGTGCGCGCCTACGCGGCGCACGAGAAGGCGCTGCTCGCCTCGGTCGCCGAGCTGCGCGCCGCGGCGCTCGCCGCCGCCGGCGGCCCGAGCGACGCGCGCTTCGACGCCGAGCGCGCGCTGGGCGGCCGGATCAAGCAGCTGGTGGTGCTGCAGGAGGCGTACCCGCAGCTGAAGGCCGACGCCAACTTCCGCGACCTCGCGGCGAAGCTGGTCGACACCGAGGACCGCCTGCAATACGCGCGCCGCTTCTACAACGGCGCGGTGAAGGAGTACCGCAACCGACTCGAGACCTTCCCCGGCACGCTGCTGGCGCGCGCGCTCCGCTTCCAGCCGCTGCCGTTCTTCGAGAGCGACGAGCGCGAGGCGCCGAAGGTGGCGCTATGAAGTCGAGGGTCTTGTTCGTTCTTGGAATTGTCCTCGCACTGACCGCATTCGAAGCGAGAGCCCAGGAACGCATCCTCTCCTTCGACAGCAACGTGCGCATCGGGGAGACGGGCGCGCTCACGGTCACCGAGACGATCGAGGTCGAGGTCGAGGGCCGCGCCATCCGGCACGGCATCCTGCGCGACTTCCCGACCGAGTACCGCGACCGGCTCGGGCGCAAGGTGACCGTGCCGTTCGACGTCGTCGCGGTGTCGCGCGACGGCCGGCCCGAGCCCTGGACGCGGTATGCGCACGACAACGGCGTTACCCTTCGCATCGGGAGCGGCGGCGTCCTGCTGCCGCGCGGGCGCCACGTCTACACGATCGTCTACCGCACCGACTTCCAGCTCGGCTTCTTCGACGACCACGACGAGCTGTACTGGAACGCGACCGGCAACGGCTGGACCTTCGCCATCGACAGCGCCACCGCGGAGGTCGAGCTCCCGTTCGTCGTGCCCGCGGCGCAGCTGAAGGCGGAAGGCTGGACCGGCTACTCCGGCTCGAAGGCGCAGGACTTCGTCGCCGCGACGCGCGAGAGCGGCGCCTCGTGGCGCACCACGCGCGCGCTGCGGCCGCGCGAGGGCCTGACGATCGCGCTCTCGTTCCCCAAGGGCCTCATCGCGCCGCCGTCGGCGCGGCGGCGGCTCGACCGCTGGCTCGGCGACAACCGCGGCGAGGTCGCCGGCGCCGCGGGCTTCGCGCTGATGCTCGCGTTCCTCTTCTGGCGCTGGAACGCGGCCGGGCGCGACCCGCGCAAGGGACCGCTGTTCCCGCGCTACGAGGCGCCGAAGGGCCTCGGGCCCGCCGCGGTGCGCTACGTCGACCGGATGCTCTGCGACAACCGCTGCTTTGCCGCGGGCATGCTCGGCCTGGCGCAGCGCGGCTACCTGACGATCCGGGAGACGGGCCTCGGCTACGAGATCTCGCGCACCGGCAAGCCGGTGGACTGGCTGCCGGGCGAGGAGGCGATCGCCGGCATGGTGCCGGCGGCCGGCAGCATCACCGTGGGACGCACCTACGACCCGGCGGTTGAGGCGGCGGCGCAGGCGCACCAGCTGCTGCTGAAGCAGTTCTTCGGCGAGCGGCTGTTCTCGTGGAACGCCGGCTCCAGCTTCGCCGCGTTCGGGATCGGGGCGGCGACGGTCCTCGCGATGTACCTGCTCGACGCGGCGCTGCCGGTGGTGATCGTCAGCGCGATCGTCGCCGCGGCGGTGCTGGCGGCCATGGTGAAGCCGCTCGCCGCCTACACCCCGGAAGGGCGGCGCGCCGAGGACGAGGTCGACGGGCTGCGCCTGTACCTCGGCGTCGCCGAAGGCGACTCGCTCGCGCGCCTCAAGCAGCCGCCGCGCACCGGCGAGGAATTCGCCAGGTTCCTGCCCTACGCGGTGGCGCTGGGGGTGGAGAAGACCTGGGCCGACGCTTTTGCGAAAGTCCTGGGAGCTTCCGCGCTCGCGGCGGCCACGTCGAACTACTATTCGGCGGTGTCGGGCGGCTTTTCCGGCCCGGACCATTACGTGAGCTCGATCGCCGGCCTGGGGAGCAGCATCAGCGCCGCGGCGTCTCCCCCCGGATCGAGCTCGGGCGGCGGCGGCGGCGGGTCCTCGGGCGGCGGCGGCGGGGGAGGAGGCGGCAGTGGCTGGTAGAAAAACGCGGGCAGTTCTCTACGGGATCCTCGCTTCGGGGATCCTGCTCCAGGGTTGCGCGAGCGCCCCGGCGGGCCTCGACAAGATCGACACCGTGGTCGTGATCTACGCCGAGAACCGGAGCTTCGACCATCTCTTCGGCCTCTTCCCGGGCGCCGAGGGCATCGCCCAGGCGGGCGCCGGGGCGAAGACGCAGCTCGACCACGACGGCAAGCCGATGCCGCACCTGCCGCCGACCTGGGTGCA
>DATJXO010000094.1:0-19426 GCA_035500055.1 Burkholderiales bacterium
GCTGGGTGGCGATGTTGTTGATCAGCTCCAGCATGTTGACGGTCTTGCCCACGCCGGCGCCGCCGAAGAGGCCCACTATGCCGCCCTTGGCGAACGGGCAGATGAGGTCGATCACCTTGATCCCGGTCTCGAGCAGGTCCACCGAGGGCGACAGCTCGTCGAACTTCGGTGCGGTCTGGTGGATCGAGCGCTTGTTCTCGGACTTGATCGGCCCGACCTCGTCGATCGGCCGGCCCAGCACGTCCATGATCCGCCCCAGCGTGCCCTTGCCGACCGGCACCGAGATCGGCGCACCGGTCGCGCGCACCTTCATGCCGCGGCGCAGCCCGTCGGAGGAGCCAAGCGCGATGCAGCGCACCACGCCGTCGCCGAGCTGCTGCTCGACTTCGAACGTGAGGCCCTTCTCTGCGAGCCCGGCGTCGCCCGAGTCCTCGAGGATCAGCGCGTCGTAGACCTTGGGCATCCCCTCGCGCTCGAACTCGATGTCGGTCACCGCGCCGATGCATTGAACGATGGTGCCTTGTGCCTGTGCCATGTCGCTTCCTTATACGGCGGCAGCGCCGCCCACGATTTCGGAGAGTTCCTTGGTGATGCCGGCCTGGCGGTTCTTGTTGTAGATCAGCGTCAGCTCGTCGATCAGCGTGGCCGCGTTGTCGGAGGCCGCCTTCATCGCCACCATGCGCGCCGACTGCTCGCAGGCCATGTTCTCGGCCACCGCCTGGTAGATGATCGCCTCGATGTAGCGCGTCATCACCTGGTCGAGGACCATCTTCGCCTCGGGCTCGTAGATATAGTCCCACACGGTCTCGGGCGCGCCCATGCGCTCGCCCGAGAGCGGCAGCAGCTGCTCCAGCACCGGCTCCTGCTTCATCGTATTGACGAAGCGGTTGTAGCCGATCACGAGGCGGTCGAAGCGGTCGGTGATGTAGCCGTCCAGCATCACCTTGATGGTGCCGATCAGCTTGTCCATCTGCGGCCGGTCGCCGAGCTGCACCGCGTGCGAAGCGAGGTTCGCCCCCAGCCGCTGCATGAAGCCGAAGCCCTTGTTGCCGATGGCGCAGACGTCGATCTCCTCGCCCTCGGCCTGCCATTGCTTGTACTGCGCGAGCGCCATGCGCAGCAGGTTGGTATTGAGCGCGCCGCACAGCCCCTTGTCGGTGGTGATCACGATGAGGCCGACGCGCTTGACGCTGTCGCGGTGCACCAGGAACGGATGGCGGTACTCCGGATTGGCGTGGCTGATGTGCGCCGCGACGTTGCGGATCTTCTCGCCGTAGGGACGGGACGTGCGCATGCGCTCCTGCGCCTTCCTCATCTTGGAGGCGGCCACCATCTCCATCGCCTTGGTGATCTTCCGGGTGTTCTGCACACTCCGGATCTTCAGGCGGATCTCTTTGGTCCCGGGCACGGCGCGATTGCCTCAGCTCAGAAGGTGCCGTTCTTCTTCCAGTCCTCGATCGCCGACTTGAGCTCCCGCTCGTCGTCGCCCGCCAGGTCCTTCTTCTCCTCCATGCGGCCGATCAGCGGCGCGTATTTCTCCTTCAGGTAGTCGCGCATCGAGTGCTCGGCGGCGAGCGCCTTCTTGACGTCGATGTCGTCGAAGTAGCCGTTGTTGACCGCGAACAGGGTCAGCGCCATCTCCCAGACCTGCAGCGGGCGGTATTGCGGCTGCTTCATCAGCTCGGTCACCATGCGGCCGCGCTCGAGCTGCTTGCGGGTGGCCTCGTCGAGGTCGCTCGCGAACTGCGCGAACGCCGCGAGCTCGCGGTACTGGGCGAGCGAGAGGCGCACCCCGCCGCCGGTGTCGCGCCGCTTCATGACCTTGGTCTGCGCGGCTCCGCCGACCCGCGACACCGAGATGCCCGCGTTGATCGCGGGCCGGATGCCGGCGTTGAACAGGTCCGTCTCGAGGAAGATCTGGCCGTCGGTGATCGAGATCACATTGGTCGGCACGAACGCGGTGACGTCGCCCGCCTGCGTCTCGATGATCGGCAGCGCGGTGAGCGAGCCGGTCTTTCCCTTTACTTTGCCCTGGGTGAACTTCTCCACGTATTCCGGGTTGACGCGCGCGGCGCGCTCGAGCAGCCGCGAGTGCAGGTAGAAGACATCCCCCGGGTACGCCTCGCGTCCCGGCGGCCGGCGCAGCAGCAGCGACACCTGGCGGTAGGCCCAGGCCTGCTTGGTGAGGTCGTCGTAGATGATGAGCGCGTCCTGGCCGCGGTCGCGGAAGTACTCGCCCATAGTGCAGCCCGAGTACGGCGCGATGTACTGCATCGCCGCGGATTCGGATGCCGAGGCTGCGACCACGATGGTGTATTCCATCGCGCCGTGCTCCTCGAGCTTTCTCACCACGTTGGCGATGGTCGAGGCTTTTTGCCCGATCGCGACGTAGACACAGAACAGGTCCTTGCCCTTCTGGTTGATGATCGTGTCCACCGCCACCGCCGTCTTGCCGGTCTGGCGGTCGCCGATGATCAGCTCGCGCTGGCCGCGGCCGATCGGCACCATGGCGTCGATCGCCTTCAAGCCGGTCTGCACCGGCTGCGACACCGACTGGCGCGCGATTACGCCCGGCGCCTCCTTCTCGATGACGTCGGTCATCTTGGCGTTGACCGGGCCCTTGCCGTCGATCGGCTGGCCGAGCGAGTTGACCACGCGGCCGAGCAGCTCCGGGCCGACCGGCACCGAAAGGATCTTGCCGGTGCACTTCACCGTGTCGCCCTCGGTGATGTGCTCGTACTCGCCGAGGATCACCGCGCCGACCGAGTCGCGCTCGAGGTTGAGGGCGAGGCCGAAGGTGCTCTTGGGGAACTCCAGCATCTCGCCCTGCATCACGTCCGAGAGGCCGTGGATGCGGCAGATGCCGTCGGTCACCGACACCACGGTGCCCTGGGTGCGCATCTGCGCGCCGGCATCCAGGTTCTGGATCCGGCTCTTGATCAGTTCCGAGATTTCGGACGGGTTGAGTTGCATGACCGCTCCTTAAGCGTGCTGCTGCTATCCCTTGAGTGCGGCTTGCAGCGCGCCGAGCTGCGCCCGCGCCGAGCCGTCGATGACCTTGTCGCCGAGCACGATGCGCACGCCGCCGATCAGCGACTTGTCGACGCTGACGCGCGCCTTCACCTTGCGCCCGGTTTTCTTCTCCAGCCGCGCCACCAGATCGGCGATCTGGGCGCCGTCCATGTCGAAGGCCGACTGCACCTCCGCCTCGAGCACGCCTTCGCGCTCGTTCTTGAGCGCCTCGTACTGGACGCGGATCTCCGGCAGCACCTCGAGCCGGCCGTTCTCGGCCAGCACTCGCACGAAATTCTCCGCCCCCGCCGGAAGCTTCCCGGCGAGCACTGCGATGAACAGGCCCGCCGCCTTCGCCGCCGGCAGGCCGGGGTCGGCCACGGCCGCGCGCATGCGCGCGTCCGCCGCCACCGCCGCCAGGTTGGCAAGCGCCGCCGACCACTCGGCGAGCGCGCCCTTGGCGTCGGCGAGCTTGAACACCGCTTCCGCGTAGGGACGGGCGATGGTGCTGGGTTCGGCCACTCTGCCTCTTCCTGGAGGGCTCTTTCGCGCGCCTAGAGCTGCTTCTTGATGCCGTCGAGCAGATCGGCGTGCGCCTTGGCGTCGACCTCGCGCCGCAGGATCTTCTCCGCGCCGGCCACGGCGAGCGCGGCGACCTGCTCCCTCAACTGCTCCCGCGCGCGCTGCACCTCCTGCTCGATCTCGGCCTTGGCGGCCGCTTTTTCTCGATCGCCCTCGGTCCTCGCCGCGGATTTCGCTTCGTCGACCAGCTGCGAGGCTCGCTTCTCGGCGTGGGCAAGGATGTCGGCGGCGCGGCCGCGCGCCTCCTCGATCGCCTGCTCGGCCTGGCGGCTGGACGCCTCCAGAGTCTTCTTGCCCTGCTCCGCGGCCGCGAGCCCGTCGGCGATGGTCTTCTGCCGCTCCTCGATCACGCGCAGCAGCGGCGGCCAGACGAACTTGATCGTGAACCAGATGAAGAGGGCGAACGCGGCAGCTTGCGTCAACAGCGTCAGATTGAAGTTCATGCCTGCCCCCTGCTTGCTTTGGCGTCGACTGGACCGAACGCTTACTTGATGACCGCGAGCAGAGGATTGCCGAACGCGAACAGCATCGCGAGGCCGACGCCGATGATGAACGAGGCGTCGATCAGGCCGAGCAGCAGGAAGACCTTGGCCTGCAGCGAGTTGGTCAGCTCCGGCTGTCGCGCCGCGGCTTCCAGGAAGCGGCTGCACATGATGCCGATGCCGATGCACGCGCCGGCGGCACCGAGGCCGATCATGAGGCCTATGCCGATTCCGGTGTAGGCCTGGATCATCGCCAGCAGTTGAAGTTTCTCCATTTTGGTTCCCTTTCCAGTGCGAAGAGACGGTTGACGTCGGATATCAGTGATGCTCGTGCGCCATCGAGATGTAGGCGACGGTCAGCATCATGAAGATGAAGGCCTGTATCACCACGATCAGCAGGTGGAAGATGGCCCAGCCGAAACCCAGGGCGGTGCCGGCGACGGTGCCGGTGAAGCCGGTCGAGCCCCACACCCACAGCAGGATGAAGATGATCTCGCCGGCGAACATGTTGCCGAACAGCCGCAGCGAATGCGAGAGCGGCTTCGACAAGTACTCGACCACGTTGAAAGCGAGGTTCGGGATCCACAGGATCGGATTGCCGCCGAAGGGCGAGCACACCAGCTCGTGGACCCAGCCGAACAGGCCCTTCGACTTGATGGCGAAGTAGATCATCAGCGCCCACACCGAGAGCGCCAGCGCGAAGGTCGTATTGACGTCGGCGGTGGGCACCGGGCGCCATTCGTGAAATCCCAGCGCGCCCATGCCCTTGGTGATGAAGTCGACCGGCAGCCAGTCCATCGCGTTCATCAGCACTACCCAGACGAACACGGTGAGCGCGGTGGGCGCAACGAACTTGTTGCGGTCGCCGTGGGTAAAGATGCCCTTGACCTGGTCGTCGAGAAGGCTGAACGCCACCTCGACGAACGCCTGGCGCTTGTTCGGCACGCCCGAGGTCGCGCCGCGCACGACCCACCAGAAGAACCCCACGCCGATCACGCCGATGATCACGGAGGTGACGAGCGTGTCCACGTGCAGGGCCCAGAAGCTCGACTCTCCCCCGGCGCCGAGCGGCTGCGTCAGGAACGTCAGGTGGTGGCCGATGTATTCGGTCGGTGTGAGTTCGGGGCCGGCGGACATCTTCTGCTCAGTCTTCGGTTCGGTGCGGTGCGCGCTAGCGCTCGCGCACCAGGAACGCCATGGTGAAGATCATCGCGGTGGCGATGAACGCGCCCACCAGCACGCCGACAACCACGCCGTCGTAGGTCGCGAGCACCAGCCACAGCAGCAGCGCCATCAGGCCGATCTTCAGGCCTTCGGCGGTCAAGGCAGCCAACAAGATTCCCCCTGCCGAACAGTTTGCGCGCTTCGCGGCCACGACTGCGGAACTCAATCCCGCGCCCATGCTGACCGCTCCCCCCAGGGCCGCGGACAGCGCGCCGTGCACGCCAGCCAGTGCTCCGGCCAGCAGGACTAGGGCCCCGGTGACGACTGCCTGCCACGCGAGGACGGTGCGGATCGGCTTGCTCAGCAAGCGGGCCTTGGCGCTCATGTTCCCGCTCCCGGAAAGCGGCGAAATTATATTGGCTCCCTCACGCACGGGTCAACGTGCTGCGCCGCACGATTTGCCTCGTCAGCGCAACTTCTTCAGCAACTGGTCGAGATGGTCGAGCCCCGAGTAGCGCACCACGATGGCCCCGCTGCCCTTGCGCCCCGGCCGGATCTGCACCGTGGTGCCTAGCCGTTGCGAGACCTCCTCTTCGAGCCGCGCGAGGTCGCGGTCGGTGCGCGGGCGGCGTCTTGTCCCGGCGCCGCGCGCGACGCGCGCCGCGAGCGCCTCGGCTTCGCGTGCCGAGAGGCCGCGCGCGACGATGCGGTGGGCCGCCTCGATCTGGCGCGCCGCATCCAGCGCGAGCAGCGCGCGAGCGTGGCCCATGTCCAGCGCGCCCTCCATCAGCATCGTCTGCACCGGCTTGGCGAGCTTGAGCAGCCGCAGCAGGTTGCTGGTCGCGCTGCGCGAGCGGCCGACCGCCTCCGCCGCCTGCTCGTGCGACATGCGGAATTCGTCGACCAGGCGCTGCAGCCCGGCCGCTTCCTCGATCGGGTTGAGGTCCTCGCGCTGGATGTTCTCGATCAGCGACATCGCCAGGGCGGCGCTGTCGGGGACCTCGCGCACGAGCGCGGGTATCTCGGCGAGGCCAGCCTGCTGCGCCGCGCGCCAGCGCCGCTCGCCGGCGATCAACTCGTAGCGCTCGGTGCCGCCCTCGCGCCCCAGCGGGCGCACCAGCACCGGCTGCATCAGGCCTTGGGCGCGAATGGACGCCGCCAGCTCGGCCAGCGCCTGCTCGTCCATGCGGGTGCGGGGTTGATAGCGGCCGGGGCGGATCGCGGCCACCGGCAGCGTCGCGGTGGCGTCCGGACGCGCTTCGGCCACGCCGCCAAGCAAGGCGTCCAGGCCGCGGCCGAGCCCTTTCGGCTTGTTCATGGAGCTCCTCCCAGGATTTCGTCCGCCAGCGCGATGTAGGCCTGTGCGCCACGCGAAGCGCGGTCCCACAGCACCGCCGGCGCGCCGTAGCTTGGGGCCTCCGCCAAGCGCACGTTGCGCGGCACCAGCGTGCGGTAGACCTTGTCGCCGAAATGCTTCTCGAGCTGCTCGGAGACCTGGTGGGCGAGCGTGTTGCGCGGGTCGAACATGGTGCGCAGCAACCCGGCGATCTCGAGCCGCGGATTGAGGTTGGCCCGCACGCGCTTGATGGTGTCGACCAGGTCCGAAAGCCCCTCCAGCGCGTAGTACTCGCATTGCATCGGGATCAACACCTTCTCGGCGGCAGCGAAGGCGTTCACCGTCAGCAGGCTGAGCGAAGGCGGGCAATCGATCAGCACGAAGTCGTAGTCCCCCGCAATGCGCTCGAGCGCGGCGCGCAGCCGGCCCTCGCGGTTGGGGAGTTCGACCAGCTCGACTTCCGCGCCGGCAAGCTCGCGGTTGGCGGGCAGCAGATCGTAGCCTCCTGCCGTCTGCTGGCGCACCCGGGCCGCCTCGGCCAGCCCCAGCAGCACGTGGTAGACGGTGCGGGCGAGCTGGCTCTTGTTGACGCCGCTGCCCATCGTCGCGTTGCCCTGCGGATCGAGGTCGATGAGGAGCACGCGCCGCCCGGCCTGCGCCAGGCCGGCGGCGAGATTGACGCTGGTGGTCGTCTTGCCGACGCCGCCCTTCTGGTTCGCCACGGCGAGGATGCGCGTCATGCGCTACGCCGCCACGCGGCAGAGCACGAGGTGCCGTTCCGCACGCAGCTGCGGCACCTGCAGCCGCCGCACGTCGCCGCAGTCGCAGCCCGCCGGCAGCGCGGCGATCTCGGCGCGCGGCAGCGCGCCCTTCATCGCCGCGAGCACGCCTGCGCGCGCGACCAGGTGACGGCAGGCCGCGACGAACTCGGCGAGGCTCGCGAAGCCGCGCGAAATGACCACGGCGAAGCGCTCGGCGGGTTGCCATTCCTGCGCGCGCCCGGGATGTACGCGCACGTTGCGCAGCCCGAGCTCGATCGTCGCCTGCCGCAGGAACGCGGCGCGCTTCTGGCTCGAGTCGTTCAGCGTCACTTCGCGCTCGGGCTGTGCGATCGCGAGCGGGATCCCGGGGAGCCCGGCGCCCGAGCCGACGTCGGCAAGCGCGCCGGCTCGCTCAGCGAGCGCGTCCAGTACGGCGAGCGAGTCGAGCAGATGGCGGCTCACTGCGTGCAGCGGATCGCGGATCGCCGTCAGGTTGTAGACACGATTCCATTTCGCCAGCAGCTGCAGGTAGGCAAGCAGCTGCTCGGTCGCTGCGGCGGGGAGCGCGAGACCAAGTTCAGCGAGGCCGCGCTCGAGCGCGCTGCGCGGCGTCATGCCGTCTTCTGCAGCTCGCTGCCGCGCGCTTTCTTGCTTTCCAAACGCATCCGTTTCAAATGCACCAGGAGCAGCGAGACTGCAGCCGGCGTGACACCCGAGACACGCGCTGCCTGGCCGATGGTCTCGGGGCGATGGCGTTCGAGCAACTGGCGCACCTCGTTCGACAGGCCACGCACCGCGGCATAGTCAAGATCCCGCGGAAGCGGGGTCGATTCCTGCATCTGCCGCCGCGCGACCTCGTCGCGCTGGCGATCGATGTAGCCCTCGTATTTCGCCTGCGTCGCCACTTGATCTGCCACGCCATATTCCTCTATTTCTTTGACGGACGGATCAAATATCGAAAGTGAACGATAACTTACGTTCGGCCGGCGCAGCAAATCGTAGAGGGAGTACTCACGTTCGATGGCTTGCCCGAGCGCTTGCTGCGCAGCATCCGGGGAGATGCTGCGGGGATTCACCCAGGTGGATTTCAACCGCTCCGTCTCGCGCGCTATTGCGTCGCGCTTGCGACAGAAGGCGTCCCATCGCGCATCGTCGACCAGTCCGAGGCGTCGCCCCCTCTCGGTGAGGCGCAGGTCGGCATTGTCCTCCCGCAGCATGAGGCGGTATTCGGCCCGGCTGGTGAACATCCTGTAGGGCTCGCTTACCCCGCGGGTGACGAGGTCGTCCACCAGCACCCCGAGATAGGCCTCATCGCGGCGCGGCCACCACGGCTCCTTGCCAAGCGATTGCAGGGCCGCGTTCAGTCCGGCAAGCAACCCTTGGGCGGCAGCCTCCTCGTAGCCCGTAGTACCGTTGATCTGGCCAGCGAAGAACAGCCCGGCGATCGTCTTCGTCTCGAGCGAGGCTCGCAAGCCGCGCGGATCGAAGTAGTCGTATTCGATGGCGTACCCCGGCCTCAGGATGTGCGTTTGCTCCAGGCCGCGGATCGAGCGCACCAGCGCGAGCTGCACGTCGAACGGAAGGCTCGTCGAGATGCCGTTCGGATAAACCTCCCGCGTGTCCAGCCCTTCTGGCTCGAGGAAGACCTGGTGGCTCGCCTTGCCGGCGAAGCGATGAATCTTGTCCTCGATAGAGGGACAATATCTGGGCCCCACCCCCTGAATAACCCCCGTGAACAACGGCGAGCGGTCGAGACCCTCCCTGATGATGGCGTGGGTTCGCTCGTTGGTCTGCGCGATCCAGCAAGGCAGCTGCGCCGGATGCATCTCGCGTCGCCCGAGAAAGGAAAACACGGGCTCCGGTGAATCGCCCGGCTGGCGCTCCATGACGCCGTAGTCGATGGTGCGTCCGTCCAGGCGCGGCGGCGTGCCGGTCTTGAGGCGTCCGGCGGGGAGCTGCAGCTCACGCAGGCGCGCTGCGAGCGTTAGGGCGGCCGGGTCGCCGGCTCGCCCCGCCTGGTAGGTCTGCAGGCCTATGTGCACCAGTCCCGAGAGGAAGGTACCTGCGGTGAGCACCACTGCGCGCCCTCGGAATCGGATTCCGGCCTGCGTGACGACTCCGACCGCGCGATCGGCCTCCAGCATTATGTCGTCCACGGGCTGCTGAAACAGGGTGAGGTTCCCCTGCTGCTCGAGCCGTCTGCGGATCGCGCCGCGGTAGAGCACGCGGTCTGCCTGGGCGCGCGTAGCGCGTACCGCCGGCCCCTTCGAGGAGTTGAGCGTCCTGAACTGAATCCCTGCCTCATCGGCCGCGAGAGCCATCGCCCCGCCCAGGGCGTCAATTTCCTTGACAAGGTGGCCCTTGCCGATCCCACCAATCGAGGGATTGCACGACATCTGGCCGAGCGTCTCGAGGCTGTGGGTGAGCAGCAACGTGCGGCAGCCCAACCGGGCAGCCGCGAGCGCCGCTTCCGTGCCGGCGTGGCCGCCGCCGATCACGATGACGTCGAATTCAGAGGGAAATTGCATGGATTCCGCTGCGGGGCGAATCATACGTGAATGTTCCACGTGGAACTAGACCAGGCCCTCAGCGAGGACGTGTTTCACGTGGAACAACGGCAACTTATATTTTGCTGCATCGCAGCATACTCTCCTCGCGTGCGACAATCCGCGCCGCTCCCGATGATCTCATTCTCACGCTACGCGACGCTGCTGCGGGAGCCAGAGCTGCGCTCGGCGATCGCCGCCTCAGTCCTCGGCCGCCTGCCGCTCGGCATCACGGGTCTAGCGGTTCTGCTTCTGGCGCAAAGCTCCACCGGCTCGTTCGCGGTCGGAGGGGGCACCGCTGCCTGCTATACCGCCGGCCTCGGCGCGATCGCGCCCGCTCTTGGGCGTCTCATCGACCGTTTCGGCCCCCGCGCTCCGATGCTTGCCTGCGCGTTCGCGTTTCCCACGGCCCTCGCAGCGCTCGTTGCCGCGCTCACGCGCGGCACGTCGCTCGGCGCCGCATACCTGTGCGCCGCTGCCGCCGGCGCGAGCTTTCCGCCGATCACCATCTGCATGCGCACGTTCCTGCGGCAACGCCTGAAGGACGATTCCCTGCTCGCCGCGGCGTACTCCCTCGAGTCGGTCGTTATCGAGACCATCTTCATCGCCGGACCGATGCTGGTCGCGCTCTTTGTGGCGCTCGCCTCGCCTGCCGCGGCAGTGCTGTTTGCAGCGGCGTGCGGGTGCGCCGGCCCGCTGCTGTTCATTCGCTCGCGCGCGATCGCGGCATGGCGCATCGAGCCGCGGCGCGCGTCGAGCCTCTTCGGCCCCCTCGCCGACCCGACTTTCCCGCCTCTGCTCGTCGTAGTCGTTTGCTACGCGGGCGCATTCGGTCTGGTGGAAATCGGCACCACCGCCTTCGCCGCGGAGCGCGGCGCCGCCGCGTTCGCCGGAGTGCTGCTCGGAATAATGAGCGTCGGCAGCGTCGTCGGCGGCCTCGTATACGGCAGCCGCAGCTGGAGGCCGCCGCTCGCACGTCAATACTCCGTGACGCTCGCCCTGATGGGCCTGGGGATTGCGCCGCTCGCTCTGCCGGCGCCGCTTGCCGCGTTTGCACTGTGGTGCCTGCCCGCCGGTCTGGTGATGGCGCCGGCGCTGATCATGCAGTCGATGCTGGTCGCGACGACCGCGCCCCCCGAGTACTCGGCCGAGGCATTCACCTGGTCGGCGACCAGCCTGCTCGCGGGAATCAGCCTGGGATTGTCGGGTGGCGGGATGCTGCTCGCTGGCGCGCGCTCGCCGACCGTGTTCGTCGTTGCCGCGTTGCTCGCGCTTGCGGCCGCGGCGCTAGCCGCAACGCTTCTGCGCGCGCCGCGGCAGCGCTAGAGAACTCGACCTAGGCGGCAAGCCGCTGGTGCATCGTGCCGCGGCGCCGTTCCAGCGCTGCCGGCAGATGCCCGGCAAGCTTGCGGAACAGCTCGTCATGCGCCTGCAGCTCCTCGCTCCAGGCCTTGTCATCGACTCGCGTGATTTCGTCGTAGCGCATGCGGTCGAAGGCCTGCAAGCCATCCCAATCGAGATCCTCGTAGCGGGGGATAACGCCGAGCGCGGTCTCCGCGCCGTGGCCGCGGCCCGAGCAGCGCTCCACGATCCACTTCAGCACGCGCATGTTCTCGCCGAAGCCCGGCCACGCGAACTTGCCGCTCGCGTCCTTGCGGAACCAGTTGACACGGAAGATCTTCGGCGGCCGCGCCACCGTCTTGCCCATGTTCAGCCAATGGGCGAAGTAGTCGCCCATGTGGTACCCACAGAAGGCGAGCATCGCCATGGGATCGCGCCGTACCACGCCCACCTTGCCGGTGATCGCCGCTGTCGTCTCCGAGCCCAGCGTCGCACCCATGTACACCCCCTCTTCCCAGCCCGGAGCCTCGACGACCAGCGGCACCGTAGAGGACCGCCGGCCGCCGAAGATGAAGGCCGAGATCGGCACGCCCTGCGGATCCTCCCAGGCAGGGTCCATTGACGGGCATTGCGCGGCCGCGACCGTGAAGCGGGCATTGGGATGCGCGGCGGGGCGGCCGCAGCCGGGCGTCCATTCCTTGCCCTGCCAATCGGTGAGGCGCGCCGGCGGCTGCGGCGTCATGTCCTCCCACCATACGTCGCCCTCGGGCGTCAGCGCGACGTTCGTGAAGATCACGTTCCGGCGCAGCATCTTCATCGCGTTCGGATTGGTCCGCTCCGAGGTTCCGGGCGCGACGCCGAACAGGCCGGCTTCCGGGTTGATTGCATGCAGCCGCCCGTCCTTGCCGGGCTTGATCCACGCGATGTCCTCACCGATCGTGGTCACCTTCCACCCCGCGAACGCAGCGGGCGGAATCAGCATCGCGAAGTTTGTCTTGCCGCAGGCGCTTGGAAACGCAGCCGAGACGTAATGTGTCTCGCCCGACGGCGACTGCACGCCGAGGATCAGCATGTGCTCGGCGAGCCAGCCTTCATCGCGCCCCATCACCGACGCGATCCTGAGGGCGAGACATTTCTTGCCGAGCAGTGCGTTGCCGCCGTAGCCGGATCCGAACGACCAGATCTCGCGGCTCTCGGGAAAATGCACGATCCACTTGTCTTTCTCGTTGCACGGCCAGGGCACGTCCTTCGCTCCGGGCGCGAGCGGGGCGCCTACCGAATGCACCCCCGGCACGAAATCCCCGGTCTCGCCCAGATACTCGACGACGGCGCGGCCCATGCGCGTCATCAGCTTCATGTTGACTGCGACATACGGAGAGTCCGTCAACTCGATGCCGACCTGGGCGATATGCGAGCCGATCGGCCCCATCGAGAACGGCACCACGTACATGGTGCGCCCGCGCATGCAGCCGTCGAACAGGCGCTTGAGCGTGGAGCGCATCTCCGCCGGATCGACCCAGTTGTTGGTCGGGCCCGCGTCCTCCTTGCGCGCCGAGCAGATGAAGGTGCGGTCCTCCATTCGAGCCACGTCGGACGGATTCGAGCGGGCGAGAAAGCTGCCCGGGCGCAGCTTCGGATTGAGCCGCAGGAACGTGCCCGCAGCCACCAGTTCGCCGCACAGGCGGTCGTACTCCGCCTGGGAGCCGTCGCACCAGTGAATTCGCTCGGGGCGCGCCAGCCGCGCCATCTCGCCGACCCAGTCGCGCAGCCTCCGGTGGCGCGCCCAAGCGGGCGGCTGCAGGGAATCGGACTGGAGGCTGCGGGGGTCGGTCATCGTGTGTGCTCCGGGAAAAGAAACGGCCCTGAGCTACGCCCGGGCCGATAGGGATCCTCTGGGCGAAGATTCTATCGCGCCGAAATCCGCCCCGGATAGCGCGCCCGGCGGAGAATTATTACTGCATAAATACAGATAGATAGAAACACCGGGCGGAGTTACCGGGCGCGGCGGACGAGGCGGTAAATCGGCGCCGTGGTCGTTAGCAGAATCAGTACGCGCATGACGTGCGCCGCCGTAACAAGCGGTACCCCGAGCTGCAGTACCTTCGCCGTGATGCACATCTCGGCCAGGCCCCTGGGGGGCTGCCGCGCCACCGCCGGGGTGAAGTAGAGACCGACTGCGCTGCGATAATCACCTGCCCGGCCTGGCGGCCTCCGGGCGGCGCGTGCAGGCGCGCGCCGGCAAAGTTGCCTGCGGCCATCGCCACCAGCGGTCCGATCATCCACGGCAGCGGTGTGCGCAGCCAGTGCAGCAACGCGCCTGCCGCCGCGCACAACAGCAACGCGAGCGCCGGGTTGATCCAGGTATCGCGCGCCGCCTTCATTTCCCGATGCAGAAGCGGGCGAAGATCTCGCCAAGCAGATCGTCAGCGCTGACGAGGCCGGTGATCCGGCCGAGTGCGTCCTGCGCGAGCCGCAATTCTTCTGCGAGCAGTTCCCACCCCGTGTGCTGCGCAGCCGCCTCGAGGTGAGCCCGAGCCGAGGCCAGCGCTCGCAGGTGCCGCTCGCGCGCCAGGAACACCGTTTCCCCCCTCGCCTGCCAGCCGGCTGCTTCCAGAATCGCGTCGCGGAGCAGGTCGAGCCCCGCCCCGGTCTTCGCCGAGACATGCACGGTGGCACCGTTGCGCCTTGCCTTCTCGCCCGGGACCAGGTCGATCTTGTTCACCACCGTGATGCGCCTCGCCGGCGGTGGCGGCCCGGGCGGCTCCTGCATGCAGCCCGCCTCGAGTACCACCAGCACCAGATCGGCGCGCTCCGCTTCCCGGCGGGCGCGCTGCACGCCGAGCCGCTCGATCTCGTCGCTCGTCTCTCGCAGGCCCGCCGTATCGACCAGGGTCACCGGCACGCCGTTGATCGCGATCGTCTCGCGCAGCGCGTCGCGCGTGGTTCCGGGCAGTGCGGTGACGATGGCGCGCTCCTCGCCCGCAAGCCGGTTGAGCAGGCTCGACTTGCCGACGTTCGGCTGTCCCACGATCGCCGCGTGCACCCCGGCGCGCAGCAAGCTTCCCTGGCGGCTGCTCGCAATCAGTGCCTCGAGTGCGGCGCGCAAGCGGCCGAGCCGCTCGCGCGCGTCTTCGTGCTGCAGCGCGTCGAGCTCTTCCTCGGGGAAATCGAGAGTTGCCTCGGTGAGCGCGCGCAGATCGGTGAGCTGCGCGACCAGCACGCGCACCGCGGCGGAGAATTCGCCCTCCAGCGAGCGCAGAGCGGAGCGCGCAGCTTCGCGGCTGGCCGCGTCGATCAGGTCGGCTACGCCCTCGGCCTGCGCCAGATCGAGACGGCCATTGAGGAACGCGCGCCGCGTGAATTCGCCCGGCTCCGCGAGGCGCGCCCCGGCGTCCAGCGCAGCGCCGAGGAGCGTACCCATCACCACGGGCCCGCCGTGGCCATGCAGCTCCAGCACATCCTCCCCGGTATAGGAATGCGGCGCAGCGAAGTAGATGGCAAGACCTTCGTCGAGCAGTTCGCCGTGCCGATCGCGGATCGGGCCGAAGCGCGCGCGGCGCGCTTCGGGGAGGCCACCGAGAAGGCTTGCCGCGATGCGCGCGACGCCGGGCCCGGAGACCCGCACCACGCCGATTCCACCCCGACCGGGCGGCGTCGCGATCGCCGCGATGGTATCGGGCGCTAGCTCACCTCTTAGCATGGGCAGGCTTGTCGCGATTGAACATGCGCTGGATCTGCCACTGCTGGAGGATGGAGAGGATGTTGTTGCACAGCCAGTACAGCACCAGGCCGGCCGGGAAAAAGAAGAAGAACACACTGAACACAAACGGCATGAACTGCATGATCTTCGCCTGCACCGGGTCGGGCGGCGTGGGGTTCATGCGCGTCTGGATGAACATGGTCACCGTCATCAGCGCAGGCAGTACGTAGTATGGGTCCTGCGCCGAGAGATCGTGGATCCACAAGATGAACGGCGCGTGGCGCAGCTCGATCGCCGCGAGCAGCACCCAGTACAGAGCGATGAATACCGGGATCTGGATCAGGATCGGGAAGCAGCCGCCGAGCGGGTTGATCTTCTCGGTCTTGTAGAGCTCCATCATCGCCTGGTTCATGCGCGCCCGGTCCTGCTCGTACATCTCCCGGATCTTCTGCAGGCGTGGCGCCACCAGCTTCATCTTCGCCATCGACTTGTAGCTCGTCGCGGAGAGCGGGAAGAACACCAGCTTCACCGTGACGGTGAGGAGGATGATCGCGACCCCCCAGTTGCCCGAGAGCGCGTGGTACTTCTCGAGCAGCCAGAACAGCGGCCAGGCGACGATCGTCAGCCAGCCGTAGTCGACCACCAGTTCGAGGCCCGGCGCCGCCGCCTCGAGCCGCCGGTGCTCCTGCGGCCCCGCGTAGAGCGGCACGGTCAGCGTCTTGCTCGCCCCGGGTGCAAGCGTGCCTGCGGCGATCACCGCGCGCCCGGCGTACACCCCGTTGGAGTGCTTCTCGAGCGTGTACTCGCGCGATTCGCCGGCCGGCGGCATCCATGCCGACACGAAGTAGTGCTGCACATAGGCCAGCCAGCCGTCTTTCGCCTGCTTGACGTAATCCGCCTTGTTCTTGTCGATCTCCGCGACCGGGACCTTCTGGAACTTGTGCTCCTCGCTGTAAACCGCGAAGCCATGGAAGCTCCTCGCGCCGAACGAGGAGGCGACCTTGTTGCCGTTGCCACGCTCCTCGCCGTTGTGCGTCAGCTGGAAGTAGCCGTAGGGTGTGACCGGCGCACCGCCGACGTTGCGGATCTCGAGCGACACGTCGATTACGTAGCTGTTGCGCTTGAAGCGGTACACCTTGGTGACCTCTACGCCGTTCGCGCCCGTGGCGCTGAAGCGAACCTCGAGCGTGTCCTGCCCCGCCGCGAGCGAGCGTGCGCCCGGCTCGAGGCGCCACAGGCTGCGGTGGTTGGGCCCGGCCTCGCCGGTAAGCCCGCTCTGCGCTTCGTAGTGAAATTCCGGGTCGAGCAGCACGAACGGTTGGTCCGAGTCCCCGGTGGCCTTCTGCTTGAGCAGCGCGAGATGCGTGAGCGTGGCGCCGAGCGTATCGAGCCGCGCTTCGACCAGATCGGTGCGTACCGTCACCGTCTCGCCGCTGTGCGGCGCCGCCGCACTGCCCGGGACGCTGCCGGCGCCGCCTTGCCGCGGTCCCGCGGCCGGGGGGGTCGGCTTGGCCGGAGTGGGTACCGCGCCCTGCGGCGCCGTCTGCTGCTGGCGTGCCTCGAAGGCAGGCGCTGGGCGGTGATCCCTTTCCCAGGCCTCCCACAGCATCAGCAGCGAGACGCCGAACACGGCCAGCAGGATCAGGCGCTGGGTGTCCACCGCTCGCCTTGCGCTTCTCGTCCCGACCGCTCGGGCACAGGATCGTAGCCTCCCGGGTGCCAGGGCCCGCAGCGGCACAAGCGGTGCGCCGCCAGCCAGCCGCCGCGAAACAGCCCGTGTTCGCGCAGCGCTTCCTCGGCATACATGGAGCAGCTCGGATGGAACCGGCAGACCGGCCCAAGCAGCGGGCTGATGCCGTAGCGATACGCGCGCAGCAGCGCCCGGACGAGCGCGCTCACGACCCCAGCTCCGCGAGCATGGCGCGCAGCCGATGCTGCAGCGCGGGCCCCGGCCGCGCGCCATAGGGTGGGCGCACCAGTACATCGAATGGGCCGAGCCGGCCCTGCTCCAGCCGGAAGGCCTCGCGGATGCAGCGCTTGATCTGGTTGCGCACAGTCGCCTTTGCAGCGTGCTTGCGTGTTATCAGGATTCCGAGGCGGGCCGGAGCTGCGGGGTGCCGGGGCGCGACAAACAGCGTAATACCTCCGCGGCTGCGGCGCGCGCCCTGTCTCAGCAGCCGCTCGAAGTCCGAGCGCTTCGCCAAGCGGCGCTCGGCGCCGAATCCATATCGCGCCCGCTTCTCGCCGCCGCCGAGCACGCCCGGCGCAGACCTACACAGCGAGACGCTTCCGGCCTTTCGCCCGGCGTGCGCGCAGCACCGCACGGCCGCCGCGCGTGCGGCTGCGCACAAGGAAACCGTGCGTTCTCGCGCGTCGCGTCTTCGAAGGCTGGTAGGTTCGCTTCATCGGCCGGCTCGACTCGAAAAAGGGCGGTATTAGAGCCCGCGCGCGGAAGCCTTGTCAAATCATCGCTTTTTTGGGCGGTGTCTCAGTTTGCCATGTGAATAAAAGCGATTTCACCTCTAGATAATCATTTTCCTACCGGTAGTAGGTGCGCCCGCGCGTCTCGATGCGGGGCGCTGGACCGCGCTTGCAAATTCAAGACTGCATGGTAGAGTCACCCACAAGAAGCAGTTGCCGATAAGTAACTCAGCACAAGATATTGTGGTTGTGCGCTAGATTGTCACTGGGTCGTCATTCCTCTGAGCGCACGCTAGAAAGACAGAGGCCCCGGATTTCTCCAGGGCCTCTGCGGTGGGGGTGCTTGGTAGGGCTCGGGGCTTTCCATCCGTCGGGCCAGGGGTTCGACTCCCCTCACCTCCATCCAACAACTCGGTGCTAGTTTTCCTCGATCAGTTCGTTTTCCTTAATCAGTTGTCTGAAGCGCTCGTCTAGCAAACGAAGCAATACCTCGGGCCGTGAATTGCCCCAAGTCATCTGCTTTCTGAGTTGCTCAAGGTACGCCATCTGACCTTTGTTGAGGTAGACGTTGAGCCGCTCAGTTTCATTAGTTTTTTCTCTAGTTGCCAAATTGACCACACACGATAGCACTATTTAAGCACCGTTTAGTGCTATGGCGCAACCGGAGCTTAGCTACTACATACGGGTCGCTAGGCTGGCAATATCCTCCAGGCTCCAGACGTGATCGGCCACCCCAGCTTGCATGGCGGGGGTCACCCGCAGGGTCTTGTGGATACGCCCAAAGTTGTAGTGCATGTAGTGAAGCGCCACAGCGTGTTCGTGGTTCTCGATCTTCTTAGAGAACCCGTTTGTGAGCCTGGTGAAGCGGCGCATGGACATGCGCATGGTTAGGTTCTGGCGCTCAACATAGGACGTGGAGATGTGCTGCTCGTCCGGCTTGCCGCAGACCGCACCACGGATCGCGCCGCAGCACTCGCCAGGGGAGTAGCGCCGCTGCCCTTCGCTGCCGCCAGGGAGCGTGTAGAGCTTCACCAGCATCCCGTAATCGATCTCGGAGGAAAAGGCGTCATCGACCGCGTTGACGTAGAGTTTGTTGCCGTCCGTGCTGAGCTGGATGCGACCCGCCAGCCTAGACGCCAGGTCATCAACGAAGAAGTGGGCGTAAGTCGCGTCACGACGGCCTACAAGCCAGGTAGGGACTAGCTTGGTGTCCGCGCATATGGCGGTCCAGGTCCAAACGTCCCCGAGGCCCCAGACGCCCTTTAGGTCGCGTGCGACGTTCTTTTCCTTGGCGTAGCAGAACGACCAAATCTCGTCACACTGGATGCGCTTGCAGGGAAGATTGCGAAGGTTCTCGTACTGGTAGTTCGAGCAAGCCGTACCAACGTCCACCAGCAGTTTGGTGACCGTGTTGATGCTCACGTCCACCATGCGGGAGGTCGCCCTCATGGAATTGCCTTCCACCAAGCAATGCAGGATCCTGGCTCGGTCTTGGAGGCTCAGCCTGTTCATACTGAACATTATGCGTGAGCGCTCACGGAATGTCAAGTGCAAAAAAATAGCCCGAAAACGGGCTATCCGCAGGCACCTATGCCAGCTTTTGTATTAGCGCGTGGCCTTAACTCCTTCCTCCTGCTTCGGATCGCTGATCTCGTACTTGTTCTCAGTCTTTCGGTCCTGATCGGGAAAACGCTGGATATAGGTCTTCCTAACGACCCGTTCGAGAATGCCCTCATAAGCCGTTGACTTGTTCGCCAGCGGTTTCAGCTTGACTCTCGCGTTTGCCATAGCTATTTCCCAACCAAGGACCGCATGTCCTTGCCAATCCTACGCAGTACCGCCTCCATCTTGTCTTTTGAGTTTCTAGGAAGCTTTTTGGGCTGAATCTCGCTTGTAACGAGCTTGTCCTTCTCGAATTTCAGGACGCATATGTTGGTTTCACCGCCAACGTTGGGGTCCATGATCTCAACGCCTTTGACTGCATAGGATACCAATCGCACAGCGTCTGAGGTGGTAGTTTTGCTCGCTTCCGGAAAGAATCCATGCAGAAATAACTCTGCATAGGCGGCCCCGCTTCCAAT
>DATJXO010000095.1:0-12586 GCA_035500055.1 Burkholderiales bacterium
TCGCGCCGTCCATGCTGCGCCAGCGCACCCTGAATTCGATCGTTCACGCCACAGGCGTCGGCCTGCACACCGGCCGGAAGGTGCGCATGAGCCTGCGCCCGGCGCACCCGGACACCGGCGTCGTGTTCCGGCGACTCGACACGCCGGCGCCGGTCGAGATCCCGGCGCGCGCGACGCTGGTCGGCGAAACGCGGCTGTGCTCCTGCCTGGTGAGCGGCGAGACCCGGATCTACACCGTCGAGCACCTCATGTCGGCGCTCGCCGGCCTCGGCATCGACAACGCCTACGTCGACCTCGACGGGCCCGAGGTGCCGATCATGGACGGCAGCGCCGCGCCGTTCGTGCTGCTGCTGCAGCAGGCCGGGATCGCCGAGCAGCCTGCGCCCAAGCGCTTCCTGCGGGTGAAGAAGCGCGTCGAGGCGGCCGAAGGCGACAAGTGGGCGCGGCTCGAGCCCTACGAGGGCTTCAGGCTGTCCTTCTCGATCGTCTACAGCCACCCGGTGATCGAAAAGTCGAGAACCTCGCTGACCATCGACTTCGCGGAGACCAGCTACCCGCGGGAGGTGGCGCGCGCCCGCACCTACGGCTTCATGCACGACGTCGAGGACCTGCGCGACTCGGGGCTGGCGCTCGGCGGCGGCCTCGACAACGCGGTGGTGCTCGACGAGTTCCGCGTCCTGAACGCCGAGGGCCTGCGCTTCGCCGACGAGTTCATCCGCCACAAGACGCTCGATGCGATCGGCGACCTGTACCTGCTCGGCCGGCCGCTGCTCGCGGCCTTCAGCGCGCACAAGTCCGGCCACGCGCTCAACAATCGCCTGCTGCGCGAGCTGCTCGCCGACCCGGCGGCGGCCGAAGTCGTGACTTTCGAGCGCGCCGAGGAGGCCCCGGCGGGCGTCGCCGGGCTGCTGCGCCACGCCACAGCCTGACGCGCCTTCAGCGGCGCGTTTTCTTCCCTGCAAGCTGATGATCGAGCAAGGTTTTCAGGGCCGCCCGCGCAGGCGAGTCCGGGAGGCGGCGATAGAGCTCCCGCAGCGCCGCGACGGCGCCCTCGTCGAGGCGCGGTTTGCTGCGCGGCAGCACTGCGGCATTCTCCACGCCGATCGGTTGCACCCTCACAGAAACTGAATTAACCTTTGCCCCCTGCTGTAACAAGAAGTTACACAGGGCTCCGGAGAGCATTTTCAGCTTGGCCGCCGCAGCGGGCGATGCGGTGAGCAACATCAGCCGGGAGTCCTTGATGTTGACGGCTCGTACCAGGCGGGCCAGCCCGGGCGGCAGAAAGTCAAAACAAAGCTTCGAGAGCGCGCCGATTTCGCGCGCTCTGGCAACAACCGGCTGCAGGCCGGCCTCGGATGCCAGCAAGCTGCCCAGTTTTGCGGATCGCACGGAAGGTGTTTTTTGGGAGGCGACGTGCAGATTATCGTGATCTCGGACCGGCTGGCCAAGGCGAAATCGATTTCGCTGTCGCTGCGCCACGTCCTCGGGTCGCTCGCGCTCACGCTCGCGGTCGTGCTCGGCCTGACGGCGGCGCTGTACTGGCTCAGCCTGCGCTTCGCCGCCGATCTCAGGCTTCCCATGCTGCACCGGCTGGTGCTCGCCGCGCAAAAGAGCGAGCACGATCGCACGCGCGAGTTCATGCAGCAGAACCTGAACGCGATGGCGGTGAAGATCGGCGAGATGCAGGCGCAGCTCACGCGCCTGGACGCGCTCGGCGAGCGCCTGTCGTCGCTCGCCGGCATCAAGTCCTCCGACCTGCACCTCGGCTCGCCGGTGGGGCTGGGCGGCGCCACCTCGGTGATGCCGCTGCAGGACCTGTCGCTGCGCGATCTCGAGGCGCAGCTCGCGGCGCTCGGTCGCAACATGGACAACCGCGCCGACGTCTACGGCGTGCTCGACTCGCAGCTGCGCGACCTGATCGTGCGGCGGAAGGTGATGCCGACGATGCTGCCGGTGCACGCGCCGCGCGGCTCCGGCTTCGGCCGGCGCATCGACCCGTTCACGGGCCAGTGGGCGATGCACGAGGGCATCGACTTCGAGGTCGACGTCGGCACGCCGGTGCACGCGGCGGCGGGCGGCGTGGTCAGCTTCGCCGCTTTCCATCCGCAGTATGGCAACCTGGTGGAGATCGACCACGGCAACGACCTGGTGACGCGCTACGCGCACCTGTCGAAGATCCTGGTGAAGCCCGGCGACGTGGTGATGCGCGGGCGCGAAGTCGGCCTGAGCGGCGCCACCGGCCGGGTGACCGGCCCGCACCTGCACTTCGAAGTGCGATACAAGGACGTTGCGGTCAACCCGGACCGCTTCCTCGCGGCGTCGGATCCGACGCTGCCCGACGTCAAGGGGCGCATCACCATCCCGCTGGCGAGCCGCGTGGCGCACGGCGACTAGCCCGGGCCGCCGGGGCGGCATGCCCCGGCGTGATAAAATCGCAGCTTTTCCGGGGGCTTAGCGCGCTTCGGAGCCCCCGAATCCATGGAATTTTTCCGTAAGTTCTTTGCTTTTCTCTTTGGCCTGCCGAAGAGAATCTTTGGTAGCCGCAATGAGCGGTTGCTGAAGCACTACGGGGCGGTAGTGAAGCAGATCAATGCGCTCGAGCCGGAGACGGCGGCGCTGACCGACGCCGCGCTGCGCGCCAAGACGGACGAGTTCCGCCAGCGCCACGCGGCCGGGCAGACGCTCGACGAGCTCCTGCCGGAGGCCTTCGCCGTGGTGCGCGAGGCAGCCAAGCGCACCCTGCGCATGCGCCACTTCGACGTGCAGCTGGTAGGCGGCATGGTGCTGCACGACGGCAAGATCGCCGAGATGCGCACCGGCGAGGGCAAGACCCTCGTGGCCACCCTGCCCGCGTACCTGAATGCGCTCGCCGGCAAGGGCGTGCACATCGTCACGGTGAATGACTACCTGGCGAAGCGCGACGCCGACTGGATGGGCAAGATCTACGACTTCCTCGGCCTCACCGTGGGAGTGAACGTGCCGCAGATGGAGCCGGAGGAGAAGCGCGCCGCCTATCGCGCCGACATCACCTACGGCACCAACAACGAGTTCGGCTTCGACTACCTGCGCGACAACATGGCGATGCACGTCGAGGACCGCTTCCAGCGCAGCCTCTTCTTCGGCATCGTGGACGAGGTCGACTCGATCCTGATCGACGAGGCGCGGACCCCGCTCATCATCTCCGGACAGGCCGAGGACCGCACGGAGATCTACCAGCGCATGAACCAGGTGGCGCCGCTGCTGACGCGCCAGAAGGAGGAGAAGAAGCCGGACGGGCCCGAGCCCCCGGGCGACTTCTTCGTCGACGAAAAGAACCACCAGATCCTGCTCTCGGAGGCCGGACACCAGAAGGCCGAGGAGGTGCTGAGCCGCGTCGGTCTGCTGCCGCAGGGAGCGAGCCTGTACGAGCCGGCGTACATCAACCTGGTGCACCACCTCTACGCCGCGCTGCGGGCGCACTACCTCTTCCACCGCGACCAGCACTACGTGGTGCAGGATGGCGAGGTGATGATCGTCGACGAGTTCACCGGGCGCCTGATGCACGGCCGGCGCTGGTCCGACGGCCTGCACCAGGCGGTCGAGGCGAAGGAGGGGGTCGCGATCCAGAGCGAGAACCAGACGCTCGCCTCG
Source organism: Burkholderiales bacterium (assembly GCA_035500055.1). Lineage (GTDB taxonomy): Bacteria > Pseudomonadota > Gammaproteobacteria > Burkholderiales > SG8-39 > RBG-16-66-20. Next base: position 3,631 of record DATJXO010000095.1, read on the forward strand.
ATTACGTTCCAGAACTACTTCCGCATGTACGGCAAGCTCGCCGGCATGACCGGCACCGCCGACACCGAGGCCTACGAGTTCCAGGAAATCTACGGGCTGGAGACGGTGGTGATCCCGACCCACAAGCCGATGATCCGGGACGACCGCCTCGACCTCGTCTACCGCACGGCGCAGGAGAAGTACAAGGCGATCATCGAGGAGATCCGCGACTGCTACGGGCGCGGCCAGCCGGTGCTGGTCGGCACCACCTCGATCGAGAGCTCGGAGCTGCTGTCGGGGTTGCTGACCAAGGAAAAGCTGCCGCACCAGGTGCTGAACGCGAAGCAGCACGCGCGCGAGGCCGAGATCGTGGCGCAGGCCGGGCGCCCCAAGATGATCACCATCGCCACCAACATGGCGGGCCGCGGCACCGACATCGTGCTCGGCGGCAACGTCGACAAGCAGGTCGAGCTGGTGGAGGCCGCCGAGGCGCTGGCCGCCGAGGAGAAGCGCACGCGCGTCGACCAGCTGCGCGGCGAATGGCAGGCGCTGCACGACCAGGTGATCGCGGCCGGGGGGCTGCACATCGTCGGCACCGAGCGCCACGAGTCGCGCCGGATCGACAACCAGTTGCGCGGCCGCTCCGGCCGCCAGGGCGACCCCGGCAGCTCGCGCTTCTTCATGTCGCTCGAGGACGCGTTGCTGCGCATTTTCGCCGGGGAGCGCATCAACCGCATCATGGTGATGCTGAAGATGCCCGAGGGCGAGGCGATCGAGCACCGCATGGTGACGCGCTCGATCGAGAGCGCGCAGCGCAAGGTCGAGGCGCGCAACTTCGACATCCGCAAGCAGCTGCTCGAGTACGACGACGTCGCCAACGACCAGCGCCGCACCATCTACGCGCTGCGCAACGAGCTGCTGGAGTCGGGCGATGTCTCGGCGCGCATCGCCGACCTGAGGGCCGGCGTGGTGGCCGACGTCTTCCGCCAGTACGTGCCGGAGGAGAGCGTCGAGGAGCAGTGGGACCTGGCCGGGCTCGAGACCGCGCTCAAGTCCGAGATCGGCCTCGAGGTCCCGGCGCGCGCCTGGCTCGAGCAGGACCCCGACCTGCTCGACGACGCGCTGCTCGAGCGCATCGTCGAGGCCGCGCACGCGGCCTACCGCGCCAAGATCCCGGAGGCGTCGCAGGCGTCGTTCCGGCAATACGAGCGCTACCTCATGCTGCAGAGCCTGGACAGCCACTGGCGCGAGCACCTCGCGGCGCTCGACCACCTCCGCCAGGGCATCCACCTGCGCGGCTACGCGCAGAAGAATCCGAAGCAGGAATACAAGCGCGAGGCCTTCGAGCTGTTCGGCGCCATGCTCGAGTCGGTGAAGCTGGAGGTCACCAAGATGCTGTGCACGATCGAAATCCGCTCCAGCGAGGAGGCGCCGCCGATCGACGACCGGCCGAAGGTCGAGAACGTGCGCATGGTGCACCAGAGCTACGACGCCACGATCGACGACGGCGCGGTGGCCGGCGCCGAGGGCGGCGGCGCGCCCGAGCCGAGGAAGCCGCAGCCGGTGGTGCGCTCCGGCCAGAAAATCGGCCGCAACGACCCGTGCCCGTGCGGCTCGGGCAAGAAGTACAAGCACTGCCACGGGAAGCTGGCCTGAGGAGGGGCGGTGGCCGTCAATCTCCCGCGCCCTGACCCCGCGCAGCTGTATCCGGTGCGCGGCGTCGAGCTGGGCACGGCGATGGCGGGCGTGCGCAAGCAGGGGCGGCGCGACGTGATGGTCATGCGCCTTGCCGCCGGCACGCGGGTCGCGGGCGTCTTCACACGCAACCGCTTCTGCGCCGCGCCGGTGGTGCTGGCGAAGAAGCATCTGGCGAACCGGGTGCGCGCGCTCGTCGTCAATACGGGCAACGCCAACGCCGGCACGGGCAAGGAGGGCATCGACCGTGCCTATTTCGTGTGCAAGGCGCTCGCCGCCGGCATCGGGGCGAAGCCGAGCGAGATACTCCCTTTCTCCACCGGCGTCATCATGGAGCCGCTGCCGGCCGAGCGCATCGCTGCGGCCCTGCCGGCGGCGGTCGCGGACCTGCGCGAGGGGAACTGGCTCGCGGCGGCCGAGGCGATCATGACGACCGACACCGTGCCGAAGGCGGTCTCGGCGAAGGTGAGGCTGGCGCGAGGCGACGCCACCGTGACGGGGATTGCGAAGGGCGGCGGCATGATCCATCCCGACATGGCCACGCTGCTCGGCTTCGTCGCCACCGACGCGGGCATCGCGCCCGCGGCGCTGCGCAGAATGGTCAGGGCGGTCGCCGACCGCTCCTTCAACTGCGTCACCGTGGACGGCGACACCTCGACCAACGACTCCTTCATGCTGATCGCGACCGGCAAGGGCCCGACGGCATCTTCCGCGACGGACCTGCGCAAGCTCGGGGACGCGGTGACGCAGGTGGCGCAACGCCTGGCCCAGGCGCTGGTGCGCGACGGGGAGGGCGCCACCAAGTTCGTCGCCGTGAAGGTGGAGCGCGGCCGCAGCGTCGCGGAGTGTCGTAAGGTCGCCTTCAGCATCGCCCACTCCCCGCTGGTGAAGACGGCGTTCTTCGCCTCCGACCCGAACCTCGGGCGCATCCTGGCGGCGATCGGCTACGCCGGTGTCCGGGACCTCGATACCGACCGCGTCGACCTGTTCCTGGACGAAGTCGCGGTGGCGGGCGGCGGCGGGCGCCTTGCCTCCTATTCCGAGGAGCTGGCGCTGCAGGCGATGCGCAAGCCGGAGTTCACCGTTCGCGTGGTGCTGCACCGCGGCCGCGCCGAGGCCACCGTGTGGACCTGCGATTTCTCGTACGACTACGTCAAGATAAACGCGGAGTACCGGACGTGAGCAAGGAGCTGGAGAGGATCCTGGCGCGACTGGGCGAGCTGCTGCCGCCGGCGCCGCCGCCGACCGACTGGGACGCGAGCATCGCTTTCCGCTGGCGGCGCGGGCCGCGCGGGCAGGGCTGGCTGCAGGCGGTGCGCCACGTGCACCGCATGCGGCTCGCGGACCTGCGCGGCATCGACGCGCAGATCGCGCGCGTGGAGCAGAACACGCGCCAGTTCCTCGAGGGCCGGCCGGCGAACAACGTGCTGCTGACCGGCGCCCGCGGCACCGGCAAGAGCTCGATCGTGAAGGGCTTGCTGAACAAGTACGCGAAGCAGGGTTTGCGGCTGATCGAAGTGGAGAAGAGCGACCTGATCGACCTGCCGACCATCGTCGACAGCGTGGCCGGGCGGCGCGAGCGCTTCCTCGTCTTCTGCGACGACCTGACGTTCCACGGCGCCGAAGAGGGCTACATCGCGCTCAAGGTCGCGCTCGACGGCTCGATCTCGACGACGTCGGACAACATGCTGATCTACGCCACCTCCAACCGGCGGCACCTGATGCCGGAGTACATGGCCGAGAACCTCGAGACCAAGTACGTCGGCGAGGAGATCCATCCGGGCGAGACGGTGGAGGAGAAGATCTCTCTGTCCGAGCGCTTCGGCCTGTGGGTGTCGTTCTACCCTTTCGACCAGGACGAGTACCTCGCCATCGTCGCCCACTGGCTGGGCTGCTTTCACTGCTCAGGAAAGGAAGTCGAGGCGTCGAGGGAGGAGGCGCTGCAATGGTCCCTGCAGCGCGGCTCGCGCAGCGGGCGGGTCGCGTACCAGTTCGCGCGCGATTGGGCGGGTCGCCGCCGTGGCGGCCCCGCGGCGGGGAAGCACGGCAAGCAAAAATAGGCATGAGCCGCATCGCGTGAGCGGCATCGTCGAGGTCGCGGCGGCGGTGATCGAGCGGCCGGACGGCAGCTTCCTGCTGGCGCGGCGTCCCGCCGGCAAGGTCTACGCCGGCTGGTGGGAGTTCCCCGGCGGCAAGATCGCGCGCGGCGAGACGCCCGAGGCGGCGCTCGCGCGCGAGCTGCACGAGGAGCTCGGCATCGAGGTGCGGCGCGCCTATCCCTGGATCACGCGGGTGCATGCCTACGAGCACGCTACCGTGATGCTCTGGTTCTACCGCGTGGTCGCGTGGTCGGGCGAGCCGGTCGCGCGAGAGGGGCAGGCGCTCGTCTGGCAGCGGCTCGACGCGGCGATGGCGGCGCCGATGCTGCCGGCGAACGCGCCGGTGCTCGCCGCGCTCGCGCTGCCGCTCGAGTACGCGATCACGGACGCGCAGGCGGTCGGGGTGGCCGAGCAGCTCGCGCGGGTCGAGGCTCGGATGCGGGCCGGGCTGCGCCTGGTGCAGGTCCGCGACAGGGAGCACTGGGAGCGCGCGCGCCTGATCTACGTCGTGCGCCGCATGGCGGGCGAATACGGTGCCCGGGTTCTGGTCAACGGCGGCCCCCCCGCCGACGGCATCCACTACACCGCGGAGGCGCTGATGGCGCTGCGAGCCCGGCCGAAGGAAGCCGCGGCGGGCCTGCTTGCGGCCGCCTCCTGCCACACGGTGGAGGAGCTCGGGCACGCGATGGCGGTGGGAATGGACTTCGCCGTGCTCGGGCCCGTAAAGGCGACGCCGACGCACCCGGGCGCGGCCGGGCTCGGATGGGACGGCTTCCGGCGCATCGCCGAGGGTGCCTCGATCCCGGTGTACGCCATCGGCGGCCTGCAGCCGGAGGATCTCGACGACGCCCGGCGCGCAGGCGCCCACGGACTCGCTATGATCTCGGGTAGCTGGCGCTAGGCCGCGACCAGCTCGATCGCGTGCGGTTGGCGGATGCCGAAGCCCTGCGCGTAGGCGACGCCGAGCGCCTTGATGCGGGTGAGGATGTCCTGCTCCTCGACCATCTCGGCGACCGCGTGGAATCCCATCACCTCGCCGACCCGCAGGATCGCCTTCAGCTTGGCCTCGGCGTGGGGATGCGCCAGCACGTTGCGCACGATCGCGCCGTCCACCTTGACGAAGTCGGGACGCAGCGACTTGAGCGGCGCGAAGCTCGCGGCGCGGCGGCCGAAGCCGTCGACCATGATGCTGCAGCCGATCGAGCGGACCGCGGTGGCGAATCGCACCGCGGCCTGGAGCCGCGCCAGCAGGTCGCTCTCGCTGATCTCGAAGAGCAGGGAGGTGCCCGGCACGCCCGAGGTCATCACCTCGACGCCGATGCCTTTCGGCATCGCCGCGTCCTCGAGCGACTGGCTCGAGACGTTGATCGAGAAGCGCGCAATCCTGGAGCCGCGCTGCAGGTGCTGCAGCACGCGGCGCACCACCCAGCGGTCGAGGTCGGGCATCAGGCGGTAGTGCTCGAACACGGGCAGGAACTCCCCCGGCGGCAGCATCGCCTTCTCTTCCTCGCGCAGGCGCACCAGGATCTCCGCCATGGGAAAGCTCACCTGGCCGGCGAGCTCCAGGATCGGCTGGCAGAAGAGCGCCAGCTCGTCCTTGGCGAGCGCCTGGCGCAGCCGCTCCGCGGGCTCGGCCCAGCCGGCGAGCTGGCCGTCCATCTCGTGCAGGAACGGATCGCTCTCCTTCGCCGCCATCGCTCAGGCGTCGCCCGCGCGCCGCTCATCGTCGCGCCTCGCCGGGTCCTCGGGCACGCGGTATTCCTCCGCGGCCCAGCGCCCGAGGTCGATCAGCTTGCAGCGCTCGCTGCAGAACGGGCGCCAGGGGTTCTCCGGGCCGTACGGTCCCATCGCGCCGCAGCGCGGGCAGGCGACCGTCCTGGAAGGTGCCGGCACCGCGGCGCGCCTCAGAGGTTGCAGAAGGTCAGCTCGAAGCCGACGTCCCAGTCGGCGGTCTTGGCGCGCGCCTCCTCGCCGTTCTGCGCCAGGAAGCGGATGTTGAGCACGTACTTGTTGGCGCTGATCTCGGGCACGCAGGGCAGGCCTTCCTCCAGCCGCACTCGCAGCATCTGCGCCGTCTTGCCGCCGAGCATCTGCTGGAACGTGCCGAGCGGCGCCGACAGCGCCTGCGGCTTGCCGGATTCGCGCAGGATGCGCAGGATGATCGCGGAGCCATCGCGCAGCGGGTAGAGCGGGCTGGTCCACGCCGCGAGTTGCCCGATGCGCTCCTCCGCGGGGCGATGCAGCCAGTAGTGGTACGAGGGCAGGTCGAACTCGCAGGCGCCGCCGGGGATGCCGGTGCGCTGCTTGATCGACATCAGCCATTCGTTCTCGCGCAGGTACTGGCCGATGCGCCCGGTCATCGAGAACAGCGCCGCCGCGGCCTGCTCGATGTCGCGCAGCACGCCGCTGAGCGCCTCCTCCGAGATCTCCGGGTTGTTGCGGAACGAGAGCAGCACCTGCTTCTGGCGCTCGAGCTCCTGCAGCAGGTCGGATTTCAGGTCGGCGCGGCCGGCGACCTCCAGCACTTCGAACAGCGTCAGCAGCGCGACATGATGGTCCAGCGGGTCGGTGCGCGCGATGAAGTGCCGCGACCGCTCGAACAGGTCCTCCAAGCGCAGCAGCGTCCGGATGCGCTCGTTGAGCGGGTACTCATACGTGATCACGGCCGGCTGCGCCTCGCCGAGGGGCGAAAATGCCCGGATTCTGAGTGATTTACGCGCTCAGCACAAATTGCGGCCTAGCGCGCGGCGAGCTCGCGATAGCGCCGGTCGAGCTCGCCGACCCGATGCTGCAGCGCGGAAAGCGAGCCCGAATTGTCGATCACGTCGTCCGCGGCCGCGAGCCGCGATTCCCTCTGGATCTGGGAGGCTATGATGCGCCGGGCCTCTTCTTCGGCGAGCCCGCTGCGCTGCCGCACACGCGCAATCTGCAGACTTTCCGGACAGTCCACCACCAGCACGCGGTCGACGCGCGCCCGGTAGTCGCGCGATTCCAGCAGCAGCGGCACCACGTGCACCACGTAAGGGCCGGCGGCGGCCTCGATGCGGCGCTTCGATTCGGCACGGATCATCGGGTGCAGCAGCGCCTCCAGCCGTCGCTTCGCCTCGGGGTCGGAGAACACGCGCCGCCGCATGCGGTCGCGGTCCATCCTGCCGTCGAGGATGAACTCCGGGCCGAAGATGCGCGCCACCTCGGGCAGCGCTGCGCCGTGCTCGCCGGTGAGCTGGTGCGCGATGGCGTCGGCGTCGACCACGTCCGCGCCGAGGCGCGCGAACTCCTGCGCTGCCGCGCTCTTGCCGCTGCCGATGCCGCCGGTGAGGCCGACGACGAAGGTCATCCGGCGAACCGCAGCGCCGGGAACAGCGCGAGCAGGCGCGGTCCCCAGTACAGCGCTGCGATCCCGGCGATCGCGATGTACGGCCCGAAATGGAACCTGAAGCCGGCGTCCCACTTGCCCGCCTTGGCGGCCATCTGCGCCAGGCCGAAGGCCAGCCCGACCACCGACGACATCAGGATCACGAGCGGCAGCATCTTCCAGCCGAGGAACGCGCCGACCGCGGCGGTCATCTTGAAGTCGCCGTAGCCCATGCCCTCGACCCCGCGCACCAGCCTGTAGGCCCAGTACAGCGACCACAGCACGAGGTAGCCGGCGGCCGCGCCGATCACCGCGTCGCCGAGCGGCGCGAAGGTGCCGTGCAGGTTCAGCAGGAGGCCCGCCCAGAGCAGCGGCAGCGTGATCTCGTCGGGCAAATACCCGGTCGCCTGGTCGATGAAGGCGAGCGCAATCGTGCACCATACGAACAGCGCCGCGCCGAGCGCCGTGGCGCCGAAGCCGAAGCGCATTGCCGAGTAGGCGGCGCCGAGCCCGGCGAGCAGCTCGACCAGCGGATAGCGCAGGCTGATCGGGGCTCCGCAGCGCGCGCACTTCCCCCGCAGCAGGATCCAGCTGAGCACGGGAACGTTTTGCCACGCCCGGATCGCGCCGCCGCAGCCCGGGCAGCGCGAGCGCGGCACCAGCAGGTCGTAGCGCTCGGGCGGCGGTGGCGCGGCGTCCTGCGCGTCCGCGGCGAGCAGCTCGGCGCAGTCGGCGCGCCAGGCGCGCTCCATCATCACCGGCAGGCGGTGGATCACGACGTTCAGGAACGAGCCGACGCACAGCCCGACGGCGAGCGCGACCCAGGGGAGCACGGCGGGCTGGACGAGCCAGCCCAGATCCTGCGGCAAGCGCTAGACCGCGGCGCCCAGCTTGAAGATCGGCAGGTACATCGCGACCACCAAGCCGCCGATGAGCGTGCCGAGCACCACCATGATCATCGGTTCCATGAGCGAGGACAGGGCCTCGACCGCGTCGTCCACCTCGGCCTCGAAGAAGTCCGCCACCTTGCTGAGCATGGCGTCGAGCGCGCCCGTCTCCTCGCCGATCGAGCACATCTGCAGCACCATCGGCGGGAATACGCCGGAGTTCTGCATCGCCACGGTGAGCGCGGTTCCGGTCGAGACCTCGCCCTTGATGCCGATGGTCGCCTGCTGGTACACGTAGTTGCCGGCGGCGCCGCCCACCGAGTCGAGCGCCTCGACCAGCGGTACGCCGGCCGAGAACATGGTGGCCAGCGTGCGCGTCCAGCGCGCGATCGCCGACTTCCGCACCAGCTCGCCGAACACCGGCACCTTGAGCATCAGCCGGTCCATGAAGACCTGCACCGCGATCGAGCGCTTCCAGGCCTCGAAAAATCCGTACACGGCGCCGCCGATGGCGGGGAAGATGATGTACCAGTTGCCGACGAACCAGTCCGAGATCGACATCACGATCAGCGTCGGCGCGGGCAGGTCGGCGCCGAAGCTCGAGAACACGCTCTTGAACGCGGGGATCACGAAGATCATGATCACCGCGGTGATGACGAAGGCGACGACGACGATCGACACCGGGTAGAACAGCGCCGACTTGATCTTCGATTTGATGGCGAGGATCTTCTCCTTGTAGGTGGCGAGCCGGTCGAGCAGGCTCTCCAGGATCCCCGCGGCCTCGCCGGCGGCCACCAGGTTGCAGTACAGCGCGTCGAAGTGGAGCGGATACTTGCGGAAGGCCTGCGCGAGCGAGGAGCCGGTCTCCACCTCGGTCTTGAGCTCGATCAGCAGCCGTGCCACCGCCGGATTGGTGGCGCCCTTGCTGACGATGTCGAAGG
>DATJXO010000096.1:0-9775 GCA_035500055.1 Burkholderiales bacterium
CTGGGTGCACGCCAAGCCTTCGCCGCGCTTCGCCACCGAGAAGCTGCCGAACGGGCCGTTCCGCATCGACCGGCCGCCGATCAACGGCCGGCTCGACGAGGTGCTGCCGAGCCCCTGGCACCTCTACTACCAGAACCGCGAGCAGATCGACGGCGGCGCCAACGACAAGTTCGCCGCCATGTCGAACGTCGGCGGCTGGGTGATGGGCTACTTCGACGGCTCGAGCATGAAGATGTGGCAGTGGGCGAAGCAGTACACGCTCGCCGACCACTTCTTCATGGGCGCCTTCGGCGGCTCCTTCCTCAACCACTTCTGGCTGGTGTGCGCCTGCACCCCCGTCGACCCGAATGCGCCCAGCGCGGCGAAGGCGCAGCTCGACGCGCAGGGCAACCTCAAGAAGAAGCCCGGCTCGCCGGCGTCCGCGCTCGACGGGCCGGTGCAGGTGCTGGACGGCCGCGTCACGCCCGACGGCTACCTCGTCAACACCTCGCAGCCGCCGTACCAGCCGAGCGGCATCCCGCCCGCGCCCGAGAGCAGCCCGGACCTCGCCGACGCCACCAAGCACCCGGCGCCGCCGCAGACCCTGCGCACCATCGGCGACGCGCTCTCGGAGCGCGGCATCACCTGGGCCTGGTACGCGGGCGGCTGGGACGCCGCGCTCGCCGACGGCCGCCAGCCGCCGGGCGCGAAGCGGCACGTCATCTACTCGCGCGAGCCGGGCTCGCCGATCTTCCAGCCGCACCACCAGCCGTTCAACTACTTCGCGCGCTTCGCGCCGGGCACCGCCGACCGCGCGCAGCACCTGAAGGACGAGAAGGACCTGCTCGCCGCGATCAAGGACGGCACGCTGCCGCACGTCGCCTTCTTCAAGCCTGCCGGGCGCGACACCGAGCACCCGAGCTATACGGATGTCGAGATGGGCGACGTGCATATCTCCGGCCTGCTGGAGAAGCTAAAGGCGAGCCCGCAGTGGCCGCACATGGCGATCATCGTCACCTACGACGAGAACGGCGGCTTTTGGGACCACGTGCCGCCGCCGCAGGGCGACCGCTGGGGGCCCGGCACGCGCATCCCGGCGATCGTCGTCTCGCCGTACGCGAAGCGCGGCTTCGTCGACAGCACGTCCTACGATACGACCTCGATCCTGAAGTTCATCACCCTGCGCTTCGGGCTCGAGCCGCTCGCCGGCGCGCGCGCCGGCGCCGGCGACCTCACCAACGCCTTCGACTTCTCCGGAGAGAAATGAGCCTTCCGCAACCCGCGCCGCGGCGCCACCTGCACACCCGCACCATCACCTGCGCCGGCTTCGAGCGCGAGGACGGCCTGTTCGACATCGAGGCGCGCATCGTCGACCGGAAGACCTACGAGACCGACGAGCCGTTCCGCGGCAAGCGCCCGGCCGGCGCGCCGGTGCACGACATGGAGCTGCGCCTGACGCTGGACCGCGCCATGACCGTGCGCGACATCGCGGTGACGACCAACGCCGCGCCGTACTCGGTGTGCCCCGAGACCGCGCCGAACTACCGCGCGCTCGTCGGCAGGAAGATCGGCGCCGGCTGGAGGAAGGCCGTGACCGAGGCGGTTGGGCGCACCAAGGGCTGCACCCACCTCACCGAGCTGCTGATGCCCGCGGCCACGGTCGCCTTCCAGACCATGGGCAGCTGGAGATCGGCGCCGGAAGTGCAGGGCAAGCCGCACTTCATCGACGGCTGCCATGCCTGGCGCTCGGACGGGCCGGTGGTCGAGAAGCTCTTCCCGATGTACTTCCGCAAGGGGGCCTGAGGGCGATTTCGCTTGGCTTTGTCGCGGCGATGGCACATACTGCGCGCCCCTGCAGGGCGAGGACGTACCGATGGCCAAGGAAGAAATGCTTGAAATGGAAGGGGTTGTGCAGGAAGTGCTGCCCAACACCCAGTTCCGCGTGGAGCTCACCAACGGCGCCAGCGTGCTCGCGTACGCGGGCGGCAAGGTGGTGCGGCATCGCATCCGCATCCTCGCCGGCGACCGGGTCAGCCTCGAGATCTCGCCCTACGACCTGACGCGGGGCCGCATCAGCTTCCGCCACAAGGACGAGCGCCCCGCCCCCGCGCCGCAGCAGCGGCGGCCCCAGTACCGCAAGCGCTAGGAATTCCGCGGCGGGCCTGATCCAGGTCAAATCGTAGGCGCCGGAGGGATTGACGCGCTTCGTCGCGGTGGTAGATTGAACCCGAGCTTGCGAAGGCAGCCGCAGATCGGTGAAGGATGCGGGAATCCCGACGACCGGCCGGGATACCGCCCCGAGCAAGCCCAGCCGCAGCCTAGGCTGCGGACGTGCGAAGCGCCCAATTAAGGCGCTGCCCGTGAAAATCGGGCCCGAAGCCCGGCTCCCATGCCGGGCTTCTCATTTGCAGGCTCCCGATTTTCCGTGCAGCGCGCGCCAGACGCGCTCGGGGCTGGCGGGCATCTGGAACTCGCGGATGCCGCGCTCGGCGAGCGCGTCGACGATCGCGTTCATGACGGAGGTCAGCGCGCCGGCGCAGCCGGCCTCGCCGCAGCCCTTGATGCCGAGCGGGTTGGTGGTCGCCGGCACCGGGTGGCTGGCGACGCCGATCGCGGGCGGCGCATCGTCCGCCCTCGGCAGCGCGTAGTCCATGAACGAGCCGGTGACGAGCTGCCCGTTGTCGTCGTAGCGCGCCGACTCCATCAGCGCCTGGCCGATGCCCTGCACCACGCCGCCGTGGATCTGGCCCTCGACCAGCAGCGGGTTGACGATGGTGCCGAAGTCGTTCACCGAGCTGTAGCGCACCACCTGCGTCACGCCCGTCTCGGGGTCGATCTCGACCTCCGCCACGTGGCAGCCGTTGGGGAAGGAGGAAGGAATGACCTCGGTGACGTGCTTCACGTCGAGCTTGCCCGGGTTCTTTCGGGCGAGCTCCATGATGTGGATGGAGCGATCCGTCCCGCTTACGGTGAATCTTCCATTGCGAAATTCAATATCTCCGCCTGAAGCCTCCAATGCCTCGGCGGCGAGCTCGCGGCCCTTCTCGATCACCTTCAGCCCCGCCTCGTGGATCGCCGCGCCGGACATCATCATCGAGCGCGAGCCGCCGGTGCCGGCGCCGAAGACGAGCTCGTCGGAATCGCTCTGCAGCAGGCGGATCTTCTCGAACGGCACGCCGAGCTCGGCCGAGAGCACCTGCGCGAACGGCGCCGCGTGGCCCTGGCCGTAGTCGAGCGTGCCGGTGATGATCGTCACCTCGCCCGATTTCTCGAAGCGGATGCCGCCCATCTCCTTGTTGGGGGGCGCCGTGACTTCCAGGTAGCTGCCGACGCCGACGCCTCGCAGTTTTCCTTTTCTCCTGGATTCGTCCCTCCGGGAGGGAAAATTCCCGATATCCGAGAACTTCAAGGCCTGTTCCATCACGCCCCCGAAATCCCCGCTGTCGTAGACCATGTCGGAGGCGGCCTTGTAGGGCATCTGCTCGGGCCGGACGTGGTTGCGGCGGCGCAATTCCAGCCGGTCGAGGCCCATCTCCGCGGCGGCGTTGTCGATGAGGCGCTCCATGTAGTAGTTGCCCTCGGGGCGCCCCGCGCCGCGGTACGCCGAGACCGGCGAGGTGTTGGTGAACATCACCTTGGTGGAGACTTCCAGCAGCGGCGTGCGGTACAGGCTGATCGAGTTCTTCACCGCGTTGAGGGTCGGCGGCAGCGGCGCCACCGCGCCGAGATAGGCGCCCACGTTGCCGAAGCCGGTGACGCGCAGCGCGAGGAAATTGCCGTCCTTGTCGAGCGCGAGCGAGGCGGTCATCTCGTGGTCGCGGCCGTGCTGGTCGGAGACGAAGCTGCCCGAGCGGTCGTCGGTCCACTTCACCGGCCGCCCGAGGGCGCGGGCGGCGTGCGCGAGGCACACGTACTCGGGATAGATCGAGCCCTTCATGCCGAACGAGCCGCCGACGTGGTGCGTGACCATGTGCACCTTCTCCTGCGGCACGCCCATCAGCTCGGCGAGCTGGTTCTTCATGCCGAACACGCCCTGGCCGGGCGCGGTGAGCGTGAAGCGCTGCGAGGCCTCGTCGTAGGCGCAGATCGCGGCGCGCGGCTCCATCGCCGCGACCACCACGCGCGTGCTGCGCAGCGCGAGCGTCGTCACGTGCGCCGCCTTGGCGAAGGCCTCGGCGACCTTCTGCTCGTCGCCGAAGTGGTAGTCGCAGGCGACGTTGCCGGGGACGTCGTCGTAGATCCGGGGCGCGCCGGGCCGCGCCGCCTCGGAAGCGAGGCTCACCGCCGGCAGCGGCTCGATGTCGAGCTCCACCGCCTCGGCGGCGTCGCGCGCCTGCAGCGCGGTCTCGGCGACCACGCAGGCGACCGGGTCGCCGACCCAGCGCACCTTGTCCGAGGCGAGCGACTTGCGCACCGGCTTCTTCATCGGCGTGCCGTCGCGGTTCATGAGCGGCGGCACGCACTTGTGCGCGCCGTAGGCGGCGAGGTCCGCAGCGGTGTAGATCGCGAGCACGCCGGGCATCTGCTTTGCGTTCGCTACTTCAATCGCCTTTATGTTGCCGTGAGCGTGGACGCTTCGCACCATGCACGCATAGGCCTGCCCGGGCTCGTTCAGGTCGTCGGTGTAGCGCCCCTGGCCCTTGAGCAGCACCGGGTCCTCGGTGCGGCGTACCGGCTGCCCTACGCCGTAGCGGGCAATGGCAAGCGAATCGGCGTCTGCGCGTTCGTTCATAAGGGTCCCTGCGGGAGAAGCCCGATTATTGCAGAATGCCGCGGCGATCCATGAAGCTGAAGCCGCACCGCAACTCCCTGTTCGCTATCCTGCTGCGCTCCCGCTGGTGGGTGAGCTGGCTCGTCGCGGCCGGCGTGTTCGGCCTGGGGCGGCTCGCGCTGCCCGACGCGGTGGCGGCGTTCGCCGTGCTGCCGTTCCTCGTGATCGGCGTGGCGGCGCTGTGGAAGCAGCTCACCGCGCCGCACGGCGCCCGGGTCGAGGCGGAGCTCGAGCGTATCCGCGCGCTCTCCTGGGAGGCGTTCGCCGCGGCGCTCGAGGGCGGCTTCGCGCGCGAGGGCTACGCGGTGAAGCGCCGCGACGGCGGCGCCGACTTCGAGCTGGAGAAGGACGGCCGCACCGTGCTCGCCGCGGCGCGGCGCTGGAAGGCGCAGGTCACCGGACTCGAGCCGCTGAAGGACCTGCGCGCCGCGGCCGGGAAGCGCGGCGCCGCCGAGTGCCTCTACCTCGCCGCGGGCGAGGTCACCGCCAAGGCGCGCGGCTATGCGAGGGACAACGGCGTTCGGGTCGTCGAGGGACCCGAACTGGTGAAGCTGGCAGGGTAAGGATCAATACAGCGCGGCGGCGAGCTTCTTGCGGTACTCGGCGACGAGGTCCGGCTGGTCCGCGGCGAGCGTGAACAGGTTGACCAGCTCCTTCCGCGCGGCGCCGTCCTTCCAGTCCTTGGCGCGGCGCAGGATCTCCAGCAGCTCCTCCATCGCCTCGCGCCAGCGCTTCGCGCCCGCGTAGAGAGCGGCGAGCGCCGCGCGCGAGTCATGGTCCGCCGGGTTCGCCGCGAGCTTCGCCTTCAGCTCGGCCTCGCCCGGGCCCGACTTGCCGGCGCGCGCGTAGGCGATGCCCTGCTTCAGCGCCTCGACCCTCGCTTCCCAGTCCGGGTCGAACTTGACGTTCGCGAGCTCTTTCTCGGACTCGTCGAGCCGCCCCGCCTTGAAGTGCGCCTCGGCGCGCGCGAGCGCGAGCTCGGAGGGCGAGGGCAGCAGGCTGTCGAAGAACGCGCGCACCTGGCCCTCGGGGATCGCGCCCATGAACTGCGACGCAGCCCTGCCGTCCTTGAACGCGATCACGTTCGGGATCGAGCGGACCTGGAACGCGGCCGAGAGCTCGGGGTTCTCGTCCGAGTTGACCTTGACCACCTTGACGCGCCCCGCGTAGTCCTTCGCCACCTTCTCCAGGATCGGCGTCAGCGCGCGGCACGGACTGCACCACGGCGCCCAGAAATCGACCACGACGGGGAGGGTCTTCGAGGCCTCGAGGACCTCCTTCTCGAAATTCGGAGTGGTGACATCCATGGACCAAAGATGGGGGCAAACGCGGCGGAGTTCAAGCCGCGTCCCGCATAATGCGGCCATGCCCGACGCCGCGACCTTCGCCAACCTCGGCGGCAACGCGTACCCGGCGAGCCTGCTGCGCGTGCTGCGCTGGAAGCTCGGCCTGTACGGCGGCCGCCGCTCGCCCTCGCCGCGCACCGGCGTCGCGGTGCCGGCGGTGCAGAACGACGGCCGCGCGCTGCGCGCCGCTTCGAAGGACGCGCTCACCTGGATCGGCCACGCGAGCTTCCTGGTGCAGCTCGGCGGCGCGAGCGCGCTCGTCGATCCGGTGATGTCGCCGCGCATCGCCGGCTTCATCCCGCGCAACGTCGCGCCGGGGCTCGACTGGGCCGCGCTGCCGAAGATCGACCTCGTGCTCGTCACTCACAACCACATGGACCACATGGACGGGCCGACCCTCAGGAAGCTCGGGCCCGATCCGGTCTACGTCGTGCCGCGCGGCCTCGGCTACTGGTTCGAGCGTGCCGGGATGCCGCGCGTGCTCGAGATGGGCTGGTGGCAGCAGGAGGAAGTCGCGGGGATGCGCGTCACCTTCGTGCCCGCGGAGCACTGGAGCCGCCGGGGGCTGAAGGACATCAACACCAGCTGGTGGGGCGGCTACGTGCTGGAGGGCGGCGGCGTGCGCGTCTACCACTCGGGCGACACGGCGTGGTTCGACGGCTTCGGGCTGATCGGCGAGCGCTGCGGCCCGATCGACGCCGCGATGCTGCCGATCGGCGCCTACGAGCCGCGCTGGTTCATGAAGGGGCAGCACATGAACCCGGAGGACGCGGTGCGCGCCTTCGGGGCGCTCGGCGCGCGGCGCTTCGTCGCCATGCACTGGGGCACCTTCAAGCTCACCGACGAGGACCTGCGCGAGCCGCCCGAATTCCTGCGCCGGATCTGGACGCTGCCCGCCTCGCGCCTCGCCATCCCGGCGATCGGCGAGACGCTCGCCTTCTAGTGCCGATCGACCCCGCGCTGCGCGCCGCCTATCGCGCCGCGCGCTACATCGTCTACCACGACGGGCGCGAGGTGGTGATGCAGGTCGGCGCGCTGTGCCCCGAGCTCGACGCGCTGCTCGAGGACGAGGGCGGCGAGCGCGCCGCCTTCCTCACGCCCTACAACCCGCGCGGCGTGCCGCAGCACGAGGACCAGAACCTGCAGGCGATGGCCGACTTGATCCGCGCGCTCGAGCGCATGCCCTACGACTGGCACCTGGGCGAAGGCAACGATCCCGGGGGCGAGTGGCCGCACGAGCCGAGCCTGCTGATCGTCGGCATCCCGCTCGAGGAGGCGAGGGCGCTCGGCGAGCGCTTCGGCCAGCTCGCGATCGTCTACATCGAGCGCGGCGGGCCGGCCGAGCTGGTCGAGCTGGCATGACCAGCGCGCCGCGCCTCTCGCACAACGTCTACGTGGTCGAGCTCGACCCCGCGGTCCTGAAGATCAGGCGCTTTCGCGCCCGCAACCCGAACTACAGGAAGGGCATGCCCGCGGTCTACGTCGGCATGACGGGCCTGCCGCCCGGCGAGCGCTTCCAGAACCACAAGGCGGGCGTGAAGGCCAACTGGTACGTGAGGAAATTCGGCAAGGGCCTGCTGCCCGAGCTCTTCGCGCACCTCAACCCGATGCCCTACGAGGCGGCGCAGCGGATGGAGCAGGACCTCGCCGACGAATTGCAGGAGAAGGGCTACGCGGTGTGGCAGGCGTAGCGCGGCGGGAGACCTTCAGATCCCGGTCAGCGCGAGGTCGAGCGCGGCAACGATGGCGGCGCGCTCGGCCGCAAGATTTGCGACGCGCTCGCCGAGCGCCTTGCGCGATACGCCCGCGAGCTCCGGCGTCAGCATGAGCAGCCTGCGCCCCTCGACTTCGAACGCCGGGTTGAGCCGCTCTGCGGGCTTGCCGGAGAGCACCTCCGGCCTGCAGAGCGGCACCACGATCCGCGTCGCCAGAGCGTCCAGCAGATCCGCCTGGACATCGAGCAGGTAGGGCACGCGCGCCCGCGTCGCGGAATTGGCGTTGCGGTACACGTCGAACTGCGCCATCAGAACGAGCGTAGCCCGTCGCTGAAGACCCCATGTCTTTCCACGTGCTGGTTGTAGGCCTCGAGCGCCGCGCGGTTCTTCCTTAGCCACGCCTCGCGCTCCTCCCGGCGGATCGCTTCCGAGAGGCCGGCCTCGAAAACCTGCGACAGGTTCAGATTGAGGCGGCGTGCTCTCGCGAGCAGCCGCTCGTCGACGCTCAGGTTGGTTGCCCGCTTGCGGGAGCGCGTGGCGGTCACGGTCATGGGCTTCTCATGCATAAGGCAATGCGCACATTGTATGCGCATCCCGGAACTCGAACAAGGCGCAGCCCCAAGCACACCTGGTCGGCGCCCCGCCCCTTCGCGCCGAAAACGCAGTCTGACCCTGTTTTCAGAGGAGCCGCAGCGCCTGGAACTTGAGGTACAGCTCGCGGCACACCCAGGCGTCGGTCGCCGCGTAGGCGACCTGCTGCCGCGAGAGCTGCGGCGCCGCCCAGTTGGTCGTCTTGGTGCCCTTCGGCACGCGAAAGCCGAGGAAGATCGCCGCGAGATTGCGCAGGCCCGTCTGCTCGAGGCCGTGGCGGCGCGCGACCTGGCCGAGGTCGACGATCGAGCGTTCCTCGAAGGCGAGCACCCGCTTCAGCTGCTTCAGGTCGTCGGCGACCGAGATCCCGGCCTTGACGATCGTCGGCTCGGCGAAAAGGCCCCCGACCACGCCTGAGAAGTCCATCGCCTTCAGCTGGAACAGCCACACCGCGTGCGCGGTGGCCGTCTGCACCAGGCTCGGCGGGTGCGACTCGCCCTTGCGGAAGGACGGCCGCGTCTCCGTGTCCCAGCCGACCGCCGCCTCGCCCGCGAGGTCCTCCCAGGCGCGGTCGAGCTCGCGCGGCGTCGCAACCACCGTCACCGGCCCCTCGTAGCGCCGGACCGGCAGCGCGTTCACCTCCTCGCGCGTCACGGTACGCAGGAACTCGGGCGGCAGGGGCATGGCCGCGATCATAGCGGCCGGGCGTTCCGGCCGCCGCGGGGCGGACGCTAGAATCGGGCCCATGCCCGGCCAAGCCCCGGTCCTGCTCGCGGTGAACGGCACGCTGATGCGCGGCCTCGAGCTCAATCCGAACCTCGTGCGCGCGGGCGCGAGCTTTGTGCGCGAGGCGAAGACCGCGCCGTACTACCGCCTCTACACGATCCGCGACGTGCACCCGGCGATGCTGCGCGTGCCTGCGGGCGGCGCGGCGATCGCGCTGGAGGTCTGGGCGGTGCCCGCCGCGGGGATCGCCGCGGTGCTGCTGAGCGAGCCCGCGGGCCTGTGCATCGGCAAGGTCGCGCTCGCCGACGGCGCCGAGGTGCTCGGCGTGCTGGGCGAGCCGTGGCTGTGCGAGGGCGCGCCGGAGATCACGCGCCACGGCGGCTGGCGCGCCTATGTCGCGGCGCGCGCCGCGGCGCCCCGCGCCGCGTCCTAGCCTCGCGCCGCGCTCTAGCCCCGCGCGAAGCGCGTTCCCGCCTTTCCCGCGAGCGCCGCGACCAGGTGCGGCGCGTCGGTGACCACGGCCTCCTCGCCGCCGCCCTCGAGGAACTCGATCACGGCGCGGATCTTCGGGCCCATGCTGCCCTTGTCGAACTGGCCGGCGTCGTACAGCTGCCTCGCCTCGGCGAGCGTCATGCGGTCGAGCCAGC
>DATJXO010000097.1:0-10764 GCA_035500055.1 Burkholderiales bacterium
TCCATTCCTCGGGGTGCGCCGTCACAGAGAGGCCAGGCGCGACCGCCTGTACACATGGGACGAATGGACAACGATCTATAGCAAGGCTGGGCCGCGGCTGCAGGTGATCATGGACATGCTCTTCTTGACTGATCAGAGGATCGGAGACGTACTCAAGATCGATCTTCGCGATCTGCTCGACGAAGGCATCTACGTGAAGCAGCAAAAGACCGGGAAAGAGCTGATCGTTGCGTGGAACGATGAGCTTCACGAGACCGTGGATCGGGCTAAGCGACTATACGGGAGCGTGATTCCCGTGCGATTTCGAGATAAGCGCAGCCAGCCGCTGCTTCGTAACCGCCACGGCAAGTCACCTGACTACAGGACAGTGGCTTTGCAATGGCGGACAGCCTGTACTGCCGCCGGTGTCGAGGACGCGCACTTGCACGACGGAAGGGCGTTCTCGGCAACCGAGGCACAGCGGCAAGGACTCGATGCCCAGAAGATTCTTGGGCACGAGGACGCGCGCACCACGAAAATCTACCTTCGCGGACGCGAAGTCGAGGTCGTAAGGGGGCCTCAGATGCGGCGAATATTAGGCGCCTAATAGGCGGCTATAAGTAAGTCCTTGAATGAATAGCCCAGAAGTTCATACGCCGATGATGCAGCAGTACCTCCGCATCAAGGCGCAGCATCCGGACATCCTGGTGTTCTACCGGATGGGCGACTTCTACGAGCTGTTCTACGACGACGCCGAGAAGGCGTCGCGCCTGCTGGATCTCACGCTCACCACGCGCGGCGCCTCGGCGGGCGCGCCGATCAAGATGGCCGGCGTGCCGTGGCACTCGGCCGAGCAGTACCTGGCGAAGCTGGTGAGGCTGGGCGAGTCGGTCGCGATCTGCGAGCAGGTGGGTGACGTCGCCACCGCCAAGGGGCCGGTCGAGCGCGAGGTGACGCGCATCGTCACGCCCGGGACGCTGACCGACCCGGAGCTGCTCGACGAGAAGTCGGACAACGTGCTGGCGGCGATCTCCGGAGACAGGCATTCGGTCGGCATCGCCTGGCTCTCGCTGGCGAGCGGCGAGCTGAAGGTGGCCGAGGTCGCGCCGCAGGCCCTGGAGAACGAGCTGCGGCGCATAGCGCCCGCGGAGGTCCTGGCGGCGGACGGCGTCGAGCTGCCGGGATGGACGGTGACGCGGCTGCCGGCGTGGCATTTCGACGCCGCGGCCGGGGCGAAGAAGCTGCTCGAGCAGCTCGGCGCGGCGACGCTTGCCGGCTACGGCGTCGACGACTTCGCGCCCGCGATCGGCGCCTGCGGCGCCCTGCTCGACTACGCCCGCCGCACCCAGGGGCAGGCGCTCACGCACGTCGCCGCGGTGCACGCGGAGCGCCCGGGCGAGTACCTGCGGCTCGACGCCGCGACCCGCCGCAACCTCGAGATCACGGAGACGCTGCGCGGCGAGCCGGCGCCGACCCTGTTCTCCCTGCTCGATGAATGCGCCACCGGCATGGGCTCGCGCCTGCTGCGCCACTGGCTGCATCACCCGCTGCGCGACCAGCAGGCGCTGAACGCCCGGCTGGAAGCCGTGGCAGGGCTTTCGGACAAGCATCCGGAGATACGCGCGACGCTCCGCCGCTTCGCCGACGTCGAGCGCATCGCGGCGCGCATCGCGCTGCGGAACGCGCGCCCGCGCGACCTGTCGGGCTTGCGGGACTCCCTCTCCCTGCTGGAGCCGCTCCGGCAATCGGTTCCGGGGACTTCCGGACTGCTGTCCGAATTGAAGGCGAGCCTGCAAAACCCCTCGGCGTGCGAAGCGCTGCTCGCGGCGGCCGTCGCGCCGGAACCCTCGGCGCTGCTGCGCGACGGCGGCGTGATCGCCGACGGCTACTCGGCCGAGCTCGACGAGCTGCGGGGACTGCAATCCAATGCGAGCGACTTCCTGGTGCAGCTGGAGAAGCGGGAGAAGGACCGGACCGGCATCCCGAACCTGCGCGTCGCGTACAACCACGTGCACGGCTACTACATCGAGGTGACCCACGCGCACGCCGACAAGATTCCCGCCGACTACCGGCGCCGCCAGACGCTGAAGAACGCCGAGCGCTACCTCACGCCGGAGCTGAAGGCGTTCGAGGACAAGGCGCTGTCGGCGCGCGACCGGGCGCTGGCGCTGGAGAAGTCCCTCTATGACGGACTCCTGGCTTCGCTGCAGAGGGAAATCCCCGCGCTGCAGGCGATCGCCCGGGCGCTGGCGCAGCTCGACGTGCTGTGCGGCTTCGCCCTCACCGCGGCGCGGCGCGGCTACTGCCGGCCGCGCTTCGCACCGGACATCGGCATCGAGATCGAGGCCGGGCGCCACCCGGTGGTCGAGGCGCGCTTGCTTGCGGGCACGGAGCGCTTCATCGCCAACGACTGCCGCCTGTCGCCGACGCGCCAGATGCTGCTCGTCACCGGCCCCAACATGGGCGGCAAGTCGACCTACATGCGGCAGGTGGCGCTGATCTGCCTGATGGCGCACGCCGGCAGCTTCGTGCCGGCGAAGGCGGCGCGCCTCGGGCCGCTCGACCAGATCTGGACGCGGGTCGGCGCCTCCGACGACCTCGCCGGCGGGCGCTCGACCTTCATGGTCGAGATGACCGAGAGCGCCAACATCCTGCACAACGCGACGCCGCACAGCCTGGTGCTGATGGACGAGATCGGGCGCGGCACCTCGACCTTCGACGGCCTCGCGCTCGCCTGGGCGATCGGGCAGCACCTGATCCAGCGCACCAAGTCCCTCACGCTCTTCGCCACGCACTACTTCGAGCTGACGCGCCTCGCGCTGGAGCACAAGCAGGTCGCGAACGTGCACCTCGACGCGGTCGAGCACAAGGACAGCATCGTGTTCCTGCACGCGGTCGAGGAAGGCCCGGCGGACCGCAGCTACGGCCTGCAGGTCGCGGCCCTCGCCGGCGTGCCGAAGCCCGTCATCCGCCAGGCCGGGAAGTACCTCGAGATGCTCGAGGAGCAGAGCCTGCGGCGCGGCAGCCAGGAAGACCTCTTCCTCGGCGGGGCGAAGGGCGTCGAGAAGCTTGAACCCGATCCCCTGCGCGAGGCGCTGCAGTCGGTAAACCCCGACGAGCTGGCCCCGCGCGAGGCGCTCGAGCTGCTCTACCGCCTGAAAAAGCTCTGAGCGGCGCCCGCCTCACCAACTTTTACAGTTTTGCTCCGGGTGTCCTGTCCCGGCGTGCCTCGCCGGGACAACAATGCATGGCATGAAAAAGTCCGCGGCGCGGCGCCCGCAAGAGCACCTCCGTCCGAAGTGGATGGATGCCCTGCTCGACCTGCCCTTCGTCGGCGTCGCGATCTTCGACGTCGAGACGCGGCGCTGGGTGCGCTTCAACGATCGTATCTGCGCCCTGCTCGGCTACAGCCGCGCGGAGCTCGCCGCCGTGCGCTGGACCGCGGTCTGCCACCCGGCCGACCGGGTCGTCATGCGCAACGCTTTCCGGCGGCTCAACGCGGCTCGCAGCGGTCACGTGCGGATCGCCCAGCGCCTGGTGCGCAAGGACGGGCACGAAGTGAGGGCCGAGGTCGATTTCAGCCTGGCGCCTTCGAAGCGGGCCGGCGGCGAATTCATCGTCGCGCTGGTGTCGGATACCCGCCTCCCCGTGGCGGCGGCCGGCGCCCACGCGGCGGTGTTCGACGAGGGACGGACTGCGATGGTGCTGCTGGACGCCGAGACCGGTGCGGTGCTCGACGCCAACGCGGCCGCGCAGCGCCTCTACGGGTGGACGCTGCAGGAAATCAAGCGCCTTGGGCTGCACGTCTGGGACGTGAGCCGCACCGATGGCGCCGAGGTTCGGCGGCGCCTCCGCCGTGCCGCCGAAGGCGTGCTGCAGAGGATCGAGGGCACGCATCGCAACGCCGCAGGCGGCCTGCTCGAGGTCGAGATCCATTGCGGCGCGGTCGAGATCGACGGCCGGCGCTGCGTCTACGGCATCGTCCACGACATCGGCGAGCGCAAGCGCGCCGAGGCCGCGCGCCGCGACGCGGAGGAGAAGCTGCAGGCCGTGGTCGAGCAGTCGATCACCGGGATCTACATCATCGAGGACGGCCGCTTCTCGTACGTGAATACGCGGCTGGCTGAGATCTTCGGATACGCCCGCGACGAGGTCGCCGGCCTTCCGGTCGCCGAGCTGGTCGCCCCGCGCGACCGCGACCGCGTCGCCGAGAACGTGCGCCAGCGCCTCGCCGGGGAGACGCGCACCGTCCACTACGAGTTCTCCGGGCGCCGCAAGGACGGCAGCGAGGTCGCGATCGGCGCCCACGGCAGCGTCGCGACGCTGCGCGGCAAGCGCGTCATCGTCGGCGTGCTGCAGGACATCACCGAGCGGCTGCGGGCGGAGCGGCAGTCGCGCGACTACGTGCGCAAGCTCGAGTCGGCGATGCTCGCCACGGTAACCTCGATGTCCCGCCTGTTCGGCCTGCGCGACCCCTATACCGCCGGCCACGAGACGCGCGTGTCGCTGCTCTCCGCCGCGATCGCGCGCGAGCTCGGCGTCGCCGACGAGCGGGTGAAAGGCATCGAGATCGCGGGGCGGGTGCACGATATCGGCAAGATCAGCGTCCCGGCCGAGATCCTCGCCAAGCCGGCGCGGCTCTCGCCGCAGGAGTTCGAGCTGATCAAGCTGCATTGCGGCTACGGCCACGAGGTGCTGAACGTGATCGAGTTCCCGTGGCCGGTGGCGGAGATCACGCGCCAGCACCACGAGCGGCTGGACGGCTCGGGCTACCCGCAGGGGCTGAGGAACGGCGGCATCCTGCCCGAGGCCCGCATCATGGCGGTCGCCGACGTGATCGAGGCGATGTCGAGCCACCGCCCCTACCGCGCGGCGCTCGGCACGGAGCCCGCCCTCGCCGAGATCGAGCGCGGCGCCGGCACGCTCTACGACGCCGACGTCGCCGCCGGCGCGCTGCGCCTCTTCCGCGACAGGGGCTACCGGATCCCGGCCTGAGCTAGCGGCAGGCCGGCTGCGAGGCAGCCCAGCCGCCGAGGTCCGCGACCAGGCGATCGGTTGCCCGCGCCATCGCCGCAGCACCGGAAGGCGCGTCCGGCCCGGCTCCCGCCTCGGTGATCGCGAAGCGCTGCTGCGCCCCGTCCGGCGTGAGCCTCGCTTGCACCTCGATGCGCGCCTCGCTCGTCTTCGCGGCGGCGAACACCTGCGAGAACTCCTGGATCTCGACGTCGAGCGTGCACTTGCCGCCGCCGTCGGCCGCGCGCTGCAGCTGGCGCTTGAGCATCTCGGAAGGCGTGGCCGCCCAGCGGCTGTTGGCGTAGACGCCGACCTCGGCCGCGTTGCGGTACGCAAGGCGATAGACCATGTCGCTCGAGTCGAACGGAGCCGCCGCGCGAACCGTGCCGATGCGCAGCGCCAGATGCGCCGCCGGGGCATCTAGCCCGAGGTCGTAGCTGCGCGGCTCGGGCGCGGCCTGCCCGGCGCAGCCGCCGATCGCGGCAAGCGCCGCGATCGCGCCTGCCAGGAAGAACGTGGTCTGACCCTGCTCTTGCATCGGCTCGCCTTGCCGCATCTTATTGGAAGCCCGGCTCGCCGGGCCCGGGGCGGCCGGGCTTGCGGCCGAACAGCGGGCTCTGCGGGTCGCGGTCGAGCTGCAGCGCCAGGCGCCCGACGCGCTGCGCGCTGCGCTCGACCGAATCGGCGAGCGCGTTGACCCGCGGCAGCGTCTCGTCGCGCAGCCCGCCGGCGGTCGCCTGCGCCTCGGCCGAGAGCCGCCCGACCTGCGCCACCAGCGCGCGCGCGTCCTTCGTCAGGCTCTCGGCCTCGCGCGCGATCTGCGGCAGCGACTTCGCCGCCTCGTCCACGCGCTCGAGCGTCCGGTGCGCCAGCCTGCGATTGTCGTCCGAGAGCCAGGCGTCGGCGCGCGCCAGCGTCTGCGGCAGGTGCGCGGTCACCTGCTCCAGGTTGCCCGACACGCGCTCGAGCGAGGCCAGCGTGGCGCCGACGCGCCTGCGGTTCTCCGGCGTCAGCAGGGCGTTGACGTTCGCCATCAGCTCCTGGGTATCGCGGACCGTCGCCTGCGCGCTGTCGGAGAGCGTGTCGATGAACGAAGGCCGCAGCGGCAGCTCGGCGACTCCGCCGGGACCCCGCTCCGCCGGCCGCATGTCCTTGTAGTCGTCCATCAGGTGCACGTAGGCGATGCCGGTGATCCCTTCCATGCCGAGTTGCGCGTAGGTATCGCGCGTCACCGGGATGTTGCGGTCGACCTCGATGTCGACGAGGATGCGGCGCGGATCCTTCGGGTCGAGGCTGATCGCCTTGACGCGGCCGACGCTCATGCCGCGGTAGCGCACCTGGGCCTCCGGATTGAGACCGGAAACGTCCACCGTCGAGACGACGCGGTAGTGCGCGCGCTCGACCGGCTCCTTCGCCAGCCAGTTCGCCCACAGCACGATGCACGCCGCGATCCCGAGCACGAACAGCCCGGTGACGAGCGCGTAAGCCCTGCTCTCCATGCGCGCGGCCTTCCTTCTCCCGCGGGACGCGGCTCAGCCGTGCTCCAGCGCGCGGCGGCCGCGTTCCCCCCCGAAAAAATTGGCGACGAACCTGTGATCCAGCTTGCGGATGGCCGCAAGCGTGTCGCAGGCGATTATATGCTGGTCGGCAAGCACCGCGACGCGGTCCGTCAGCTCGTAGAGCGTGTCGAGGTCGTGCGTCACCATCAGTACCGCGAAACGGTGGTCCTCGCGCAGCCGCTTGATCAGCTGCACGAAGCGCTCGGAGCGGTCCGGGTCGAGCCCGGCGGTCGGCTCGTCCAGGATCAGCAGGTCGGGCGAGAGCGCGAGCGCCCTCGCCAGCGACACCCTCTTCACCATGCCGCCGGAGAGGTTCGCCGGCAGCAGCTTGCCGTGGCGCGGCTCGAGCTCGACCTGGGCGAGCTTGGTGTTGACGATGCCGCGGATCTCCTCCTCCGACAGGCCGCCGCGCTCGCGCAGCGGAAAGGCGATGTTGTCGTACACCGTGAGCGCCGAGTAGAGCGCGCCGTTCTGGAACAGCATCCCCATGCGGCGGCGCGCGTCGCGCACCTTCTTCGCGCTCGGGTCGTCCCACGACACCCCGAACACCAATACCTTGCCCGCCTTCGGGCGCTTCAGGCCGAGGATCACGCGCAGCAGCTGCGTCTTGCCGCTGCCCGAGCCGCCGACCAGCGACAGCACCTCGTCGCGCCGCACCCTCAGGTCCAGGTCGCGGTGCAGGATCTGCCCCGCGCCGACGGTGTTGACCAGGCCCTCGATCTCGATGACGTATTCGCCCTCGGCCACGGCTCAGCCCACGTTGCGCAGCATGATCGCGAAAATCGCGTCGAGGATGATGACGCAGGTGATGGAGGCGACCACCGAGCGGGTGACCCCCACCGCCAGGCTGTCGGTGTTGGGCAGCACGCGCAGGCCGTAGTGGCAGGCGACGAACGCCACTGCGAAGCCGAAGGCGACCGACTTGCCGATGCCGATCCAGAAATTGACCACCTCGACCGCCTGCGGCAGCGCCTGCAGGAACGCGGCCGGCGTGATGTCGAGGGTGAAGCGCGAGACCAGCATGGCGCCGGCGAGCGCCGCCATGTCGGTGCAGAACGCGACCAGCGGCAGCGCCGCGGCGAGCGCGAGCACGCGCGGCAGCACCAGGCGCGAGGTCACGGAGATGCCCATTACCGAGAGCGCCTCGACCTCCTCGGTGACGCGCATCACGCCGAGCTGCGCCGTGATCGCGGACCCCGAGCGGCCGGCGGCGATGATCGAGGCGAGCATCGGCCCGAGCTCGCGGATCACGCCGACGCCGACGATGTTGATCACCAGCAGGTCGGCGCCGTAGCGCTTGAGCTGCAGCGCCGAGAGGTAGGTGAGCACGATGCCGACGAGGAACCCGACCAGCATCGTCACCGGCAGCGCGGTCACTCCGGCGCGGAAGACGCCGGCGGAAAGCTCGAGCAGCGGGATCTCGCGCGGCCGTCGCGCCAGCGCCGCGGCGTCGAGCGCCAGCTGGCCGAGCAGCGCGACGCCGTCGCGCAGCTGGGCCGCCGCCTGCCAGGTGCCGCGGCCGATCGCCACCACCGCCCACAGCGGGTCGAAGCGCTCGCGCTCGAGCGGCGCCAGCAGCCCCTCGCTCACCTGCTCGAGCATCTCGTGGTGGCGCGGCGAGACCGTGACGCTGTGCGCGCCGCGCAGCGCGTGCGCCAGCCACACCGCGCCGGCGTCGTCGAGCTCTCCGATCGCGGTCAGATCCCAGGCGACGCGGCCGGCCGGCTCGCGCTCCAGCGCCGCGAGCCGCTGCAGCAGCGCGCGGCGGTGCGCCTTCAGGCCGTTGAACGTCCAGTCGCCGCTGGCGCGCGCGCGAATCGGCTCCGCGCCGCGCGCGCCCGGAGCCGCAGTGGATGCGATCTCGAGAGCGGCGTCGATCCCGGGCATGGCGCGCGAGTATACTCCGCGCGCCGTGCAACTCATTGATATCGGCGCGAATCTTACCCATCCGGCGTTCCGCCAGGACCTGCCGGAAGTGCTGGCGCGCGCGCGCGCCGCGGGCGTGGCGACGATCCTGGTTTCCGGAACTTCCGTCGCCGAAAGCGCGGCGGCCCTGGCGCTCGCGAAGGAGCACCCCGCGATGCTGCGCGCCACCGCCGGCGTCCATCCCCACCACGCCCGCGAGTGCGACCCGGCCACGATCCCGGCGCTGCGCGCGCTGGCGCGCGACCCGCACGTGGTCGCCATCGGCGAGTGCGGCCTCGACTTCAACAGGAACTACTCGCCGCGCCCCGATCAGGAAAAGTGGTTCGTGGCGCAGCTCGGGCTCGCCATCGAGCTGCGAAAGCCGCTGTTCCTGCATTCCCGGGATGCCTTTCCCCGCTTCTCGGATCTGCTTCGTTCCTACAAGGACAAACTCGGAAAGGCGGTAGCCCACTGCTTCACCGGAGGGAGGGAAGAGCTGCACGCGTATCTCGAGCTCGGCCTGTACATCGGCATCACCGGCTGGATCTGCGACGAGCGGCGCGGCGCGCATCTCGCCGCGCTGGTGCGCGAGATCCCGGCCGACCGGCTGCTGCTCGAGACCGACGCGCCCTACCTGACGCCGCGCGACCTCAGGCCGCAGCCGAAGGCGCGGCGCAACGAGCCGGCCTTCCTGCCGCACATCGCGCGCGCGGTGGCGCGCGCCGCGGGCCGCCCGGCGGAGGAAATCGCCGCCCAGACCGCGCGCAACGCCGCCGCGCTCTTCGGGCTGGCATGAACCTGGTCCACCTGCTGCTCGGTCCGGCGCGTCGCCATCCCGGCCTGCCGGCGCTCGCGGTCGGCGGGCGCGCGGTGCAGACCTACCGCGAGCTCGCCTCCCGGGCGCAGGCGCTGGGCTCGGCGATGGCGGCGCGCTTCGGGCTGGCGCCGGGAGACCGCGTCGCGATCGCGATGAAGAACTGCCCCGAATACTGGGAAGTGCTGTTCGCGTGCTGGCACGCGGGCCTCGCCGCCGTGCCGATGAACGCCAAGCTGCACGCCAGGGAATTCGAGTACATCGTCGGCAACGCCGGCGCGAAGCTGTGCTTCGTCACGCGCGACCTGGAGGCCGCCCTCGGGTTTCACTCCAGCGTCGTTCCGGTTTCCTCGCCGGAATACGAAAAGCTGAAAAACGCCAAGGGCAGCGGCGGCGAGCCCTATCCGGCTCGCCCGGAAGATGTGGCGTGGCTCTTCTATACCAGCGGCACCACCGGGGTGCCGAAGGGCGCCATGCTCACGCACCGCAACCTGCTGTTCGCCACGCAGGACTACTTCTGCGACATCGACAAGCTCGGGCCCGGCGACGCCATCGTGCACGCGGCGCCGCAGACGCACGGCTCGGGGCTCTATGGCCTGCCGCACTTCGCCGCCGCCGGCGTCAACGTGGTTCCGGAGAGCGGCGGCTTCGACCCGGAGGAGCTCTTCGGACTGCTCGACCGCTGGCCGCACGCGTCGTTGTTCGCGGCCCCGACCATGGTCGTGCGCCTGCTGGCGAGCCCGGCGGCGCGCCGGCCGCAGCGCTTCGGCACGCTCAGCTACGGCGGCGCGCCGATGTACGTCGCCGACTCGCGCCGCGCGATCGAGCTGTTCGGCGGCGAGCACCTGTACCAGCTGTTCGGCCAGGGCGAGAGCCCGATGACGATCACCGGCCTGTCGCAGGACTGCCATGTCCGCGGCGAGAGCCTGGAGAGCTGCGGCGTCGCGCGCACCGGCGTCGAGGTGAGGGTCTTCGACGCCGGGGACCGCGAGCTGCCGCCGGGCGAGGTCGGCGAGGTGGTGACGCGCTCCGACTGCGTGATGGCGGGATACTGGGAGAACCCGGAAGCGAGCGCCAAGGCGCTGCGCGGCGGCTGGCTGCACACCGGCGACGTCGGCAGCATCGACGCGCGCGGCTTCCTCACCCTCCGCGACCGCTCCAAGGACATGATCATCTCGGGCGGCTCCAACATCTACCCGCGCGAGATCGAGGAGGTGCTGCTGCGCCACCCCGCGGTCGCAGAATGCTCGGTGGTCGGCCGACCGCATGCGGAATGGGGAGAAGAGGTCGTCGCCTTCGTCGTTTCGAAAGCGGAGGTGAAGCCCGAGGAGCTCGACGCGCTCTGCCTCGAGAATATCGCCCGCTTCAAGCGGCCGAAGGCCTATCGCTTCGTCGACTCGCTGCCGAAGAACAACTACGGGAAAGTGCTGAAGACGGAATTGCGCAAGCAACTATAATCGGGCGCATGGCCCAGCGCCCGCTCGTGCTGATCTG
>DATJXO010000098.1:0-19417 GCA_035500055.1 Burkholderiales bacterium
GGAGACTTCTTCGCCAGCCCCGCGCGCACGATCCCGGACCTGGAAGCGCGGCTGCGCGGCCTCGCCGCAGCCGAGGCAGGCGCGGCGGTCGCGGCGTTCTTCGCCGGGCGCGACGCGCAGCTGACGGGGCTCTCGGCGCTCGATTTCCGCGAGGTCGTGGAGAGCGCGCTGGCGCAGCTCTCGTTCGGCGCCGGCGGACACCGCCTGCGCGGCCACTGGCGCGGGCCCTCGCCGCACGCCGCGCCCACGCTCGTCTTCCTGCACGACGCGCTGGGCAGCGTTCGCCTCTGGCGAGATTTTCCAGACCAGCTGGTGAAGGCCACCGGCTGCGGCGCGCTGGTGTACGACCGCCGGGGCTCGGGCGACTCCGAGGCGCTGGCGCCGCCGTACGCGAGGGACTACCTGCGGACCGAGGCGCTCGTCGCGCTGCCCGAGGTCCTGGCCGCGACGGGGGTGCGCGAGGCGATCCTCGTCGGGCAATCCGACGGCGCCTCGATCGCGCTCGCATATGCCGGCGCGTACCCGGAGCGGGCCCTCGGCGTGATCGCATTGTCGCCGCATCTCTTCGTGGAAGCGCGCACGCTGGCGCAGGTCTCGCGCCAGATCGCGGATTTCGAGCGCGGCGACCTGAGGGCGCGCCTGCGGCGGCACCACGGCGAGAGCACGGACGCGCTCTTCGGCCGGCTGGTCGAGGTCTGGACCGCCCAGACGCCCGGCGCGAGCTGGGGGCTGGAGCGGCACGTGGCGGGGGTGCGCTGCCCGGTGCTCGCCATCCAGGGCGAGGACGACGAGTTCTTCTCCTCGGCACAGCTCGAGGCGCTCGCGCGGCTGCTCCCCGGCCGGCTGGAGACGTTGCGCATTCCCGGCAGCGCGCACTACCCGCTGCACCAGGCGCGCAACGAGGTGCTCGCCGCGTCGATCCGCCTGGTGCGCGGCGTCGCGGCTAGCCGCCCGCGCGCCAGTATTGATATTTCATCGTAAGGGCCGAGCCCGCCACGATGGCGCCGAACGTGAGGAACGATCCGGCGGCAAGCGTCGAAATGCCCGTGATGCCCTGGCCGATGGTGCAGCCGAGCGCGGTAATGCCGCCGAATCCCATCAGGATGCCGCCGACGACGTGGTTCGCCGTGTCCTCGGCGTCCCTGAATCCCTCCCAGCGGAAGCTGCGGGTCGCGAGCGCGTAGGCCGCCGACCCCGCCACCACGCCGAGCGCCGAGGCGATGCCGTAGGTGATGATCTTCGACTTGTCGGTCCACAGCATGAGGTACTCGAGCCCGTAGGCCAGCGGCGAGACGAAGGAGAACGACTCCATGCGCCCGGTGTTGGTGGCGAGGAACGCCTCCTGCAGCGTGTCCGGGCTCTCGGCAACGTGGCCGAGCACGCCGCTCACCGCCCAGCCGCCGACCACCACCAGCCCGGTCACCACCCCGCCGAGCGTGTAGTCGAAGTCGGCGCGGAAGTCGCGGCTCGCATAGACGAAGGCGAGCAGCCCGCCGCCGATGAGCGCGGCGCAGGCCGCGGTGCACGCCGCCTTCGGCACGCCGGTCCAGGCTGCCAGCAGCGAGCCGAGGTCCTGGCCGGTCGCGAGCGTGAAAGAAGCCTTCTCCAGCACGTCGACGCGGAACGCGCCGAACAGGCCCCTCAGCGTCATGTAGGCCGCGATCCCGAGGAACACGCACACGATGAGCGACTTGAGGTTGCCGGCGCCTATCCGGATCAGCGTCTTCGAGCCGCAGCCGGAGCCGAGCGTCATGCCGACGCCGAAGAGGAAGCCGCCGACGAGATAGGAGAGCCAGGTGAAGTTCGGGCCCGGGTAGATCGATTTCGAGAGGTCCACCACGCCTGCGAGCTGCAGGCCGCTCGAGCCGAGCAGCGCCACCGCGATCGCCAGCAGCCACATGCGCATGCGCCTCAGGTCGCCCATGTTGACCCAGTCGGACACCGCGCCCATGGTGCAGAAATTCGTCCTGTTGCCGACGGCGCCGAAGACGAACGCGAGCGCGAACGCGCCCCAGGCGACCTGGGGAACGAGCCGCGCGATATCGGCGTCGGTCACCTTGCGCGCCTATAGAATGCGGGCATGCGGCTGATCGCGGAGCTCGAGCGCCGGCTGGAGGGCGAGGCGAGCCTGTTCCGGGCGCAGCTCCTGCGCGAGGACATCGCGCGGCTGCGGCGGCTGCAGCAGCTCGCGAGGACTGCGTCGGACGCCGGCGCGTTCATGCGCGCCGGCATGCGGGTCGGCTGGACCCCGGGCGACGCGCGCACCGCGGAGCTGCGCGAAGCGCTCGAGCCTTTTCTCGGCGCGGTGTATGCGCGGGACGAGGACGGCGTCGTGCGCGCCTGGAACACGCTGCACCGGGTGCGCATGGAGCGGCTCCTCGGCTGCCTTTCCACCCCGGTTCCGAAGCCCGCGGACTAGGCGCGGGCCCGGCGCACGTTGCGGCAGTAGACCTCGTAGAGCGCCGCGAGCAGCGCCGGCGCCTCCGCCCCGTGCAGGTCGTAGAGCACCGACTGCCCGTCGCGGCGGCAGCGCACCAGGCCGCGCTCGCGCAGCAGCGCGAGGTGCTGCGACAGCGCCGATTGGCTGACGTCGACCGTCTCTTCCAGCTCGCCCACCGATTTCTCGCCTTCGGCAAGCTGGCACAGCACCATCAGCCGCACCGGGTTCGACATCGCTTTCAGCAGCCGCGCGGCGCGCAGCGCCCGCGCCTGCAGCTCGCCCATGTTCATCTGCGCGATCGCCTCGGCGCGGCTCACGCGCAGCCCTTGAAGTTGTCCGCCGCCATCTTCGCCTCGTACTTGGCCGCGACCTGCGCGCCCGGGGTGAGCGCCGCCCTGGCCGCCGCCCAGTCGGCGGGCTTCAGGACCACCAGCCAGCCCGCGCCGTAGGGATCCTCGTTGGCGAGCGACGGCTTCGCGGCGAGGTCCTCGTTCACCGAGACCACCGTGCCGTTGAAGGCCGATTTGGCCGGGCCCACCCACTTGCCGGACTCGACCGTGGCGCAGGACTTGCCCGCTTCGACGCTGCGGCCCGCCTTCTTGGGCGTGTAGGCGACAAGCTGCCCGGCCATGGCGGTCGCGACCGCGGTCATGCCCAGCTTGACGTTGCCGTCGCCGGTCTCCTGGTACCAGATGTGATTGTCGACGTCGTAGAGCAGCTCGTCGGGCAGGTTGCAGCCGCGCACGTTAGCCATCGCTTCTTTCCTCCACCGCGGGTTGTTGTCGCAAAGGGCGCGAGGCGCAGCAGAACTCGCCCAGCCCCTCCACTTCCATCTTGCCATGCACGAAGAGCTCCAGGTGCGTCACCAGCATGCGCATCATGCCCACGGTGCGCTCGTCCTCCGACGCCTCGAGCAGGTTGTAGTGGTACGCGATCTCCCGGCAGGTCTCGCGGCAGGCGTTGAAGCTCGGCACGCCGCGCGCGCCCTGCCGGTGCAGCGCGAGCAGGCGGAAGGTCTCCACGCGCTCGGCGGTCGGCTCCTCGCCGCGCGCGCGGATCCAGCTTTCCAGCGACTCTTCCGCCCTCTTGAGCAGAACCTGCCTCACGCCATGCCCTTTTCCTTCAGCAGCGCGAGCCCGTCCGAGACGTTCTCGTGCACGCCGAGCTTCCGCGGCCCGACGCCGAGGGCGACGCCGAGGAGCTGGGTGAAGTACATCATGCGCACCCTGGTCCTCTCGCCCAGGACCTTCTCCGCGCGCACCTGGTGCATCTCCAGGCCCGAGTGGCAGGTCGGGCACTCGGTCGCGATCACGTCCGCTCCCGCGGCCTCCGCCGCGCGCAGGATGTTGAGCACGAGCTTGGTCGAGGTATCGCTGTCCGAGAGCGTGTGCGCGCCGCCGCAGCAGGCGGTCTTGAGAGGGAAATCCACGTTCTCGGCCCCGGCCGCGGCCAGCAGGTCGTCCATGAAATGCGGCTGCGAGGTCGACTCGCTGCCCGCGCCGCGGTCCTTCTCCGGGAAGATGTGGCGCGGGCGCGTGTACATGCAGCCATAGTAGTTGGCGACCTTGAGGCCCTTGAGCGAGCTCTTCAGGCGCTGCTTCAGCGCCTCCTCGCCGACGCCGTCCTTGATCCAGTCGAGCGCGTGGATCGTCTCCAGGCTGCCCGCGCGGTAGGTTGGGTGCCCGGCCTTCTTCGAGATCCGCTCGACGGTCTGGCGCGAGCCCTCGTCATGCGCCAGGTCGTACTCGGCCTTCTTCAGGTTGTGGTAGCAGCCGTTGCACGGCGCCATCACCACCTTCGCCTTCATTTCGTTCGCCGCAATCGAAAGGACGCGGCTGGACAGGTACGTCTGCACCTTGGGATCGATGTTCTTCACCTCCATCGCCCCGCAGCAGTTCCAGTCCTTCACCTCGTCGAGCTCGAGGCCGAGCGCCTTGCCGACGGCCTTCGTCGACGCGTTGTAGGCATGCCCGGTGCCCTCCAGCGCGCAGCCGGGGTAGTAGGCGACTTTCCGGTATTTACTCAAGGTTGAGCGCCTTTCTGTGCCGCGCTTCCTGCTCGTGCACGTATTCGTCGAGGGCGGCGGACGCCTTCGCCCACCGGCGCGTGCGCGGCTTGAACAGCGCCGACCAGCCCATCATCAGCCCCTGCTTGAACGGCAGCCGGCGCGCGACGCGCCTAGCCATCTCGACCAGCCAGTCCTGCAGCAGCGGCTGGCCGGTGCGGGCGAAGAAGTTGCGGATGACGCGCCCCTCCTCGATCTTGCCGGTGGCCACCACCTGCTCGGTGAACTCCTCGTCGAACAGCGTCGACTTCGACTTCGGAGTGTGGCCCTTCAGCTCGAGCCAGTGCGCGGTCGCCTTCATCACGCCTTCCGGGAAAACGTCACGCGGGCAGGCGTAGGTGCACTTGTTGCACGACACGCACTGCCAGATAATGTCCTTGTCGCGCAGCAGCTCGGACTCCATCCCCATGCGGATGAGATAGATCCAGTAGCGCGGGTTGAAGTCGGGGTTCACCGCGTTCACGGTGCACGAATTGGTGCACGAGCCGCACTGCCAGCAGCGGTTGATGTGCTCGCCGCCCGGCAGCGCCGCGATCTCGTCCTCGATCGCCTCGTTGTAGTCGGTGACCACGCGCGACTGGATGAAGGTGCTCCAGTGCCCCGAGACGTCCACCCCGTCGACCACGAGGTTTTCGTGCGTCTTCAGGTTTTCCGGGCGGATCAGCGATTTCTCGTGGATCGGCATGTCAGTGCCCGCCCACGATCTCGGCGACGCCGTCGACGGCCTTGAGGCGCGTACGCCCCGACGCATCGACCCCGTCCAGGCCGAGGATGCGGCGCGTGTGCAGCATCGGATCCTCGGGCGTGGCGAAGTCGGTGCGCAGATAGGTGCCGCCGCGCTCGCCGATGTAGTCCGCGTACACCTGCGCGGTGAGCACGTCGACGTACCACAGCACGTCGCGGAACACGCCATTCTGGCTCAGGTACTGCGCCAGCTCCGAGCGCAGCTCGAGGAAGGTCGCGTAGCCGTCGGGCACGTCGAGCGTCGTCGAATCGACGTCGTCGCCGTGCCAGATTTCGCGGATCACGCCGGTGTTGGCGCGCGCGTCCCACACCCAGCGCTGCATCAGGGGATAGCGCTCGGGGTCGGCGTTGTGCAGGATCTCGGCGGCGAAATCCCGCACCCAGCGGTGCGCGCGGTCCCCGGGAAAGGCGGCGCAGAACGCCGCGACGCGCGCGTCCGTCGTCGCGGTATCCTCGCTTCCCGTCAGGAGCGCCTCGATGCGGGACCGCATGCCGTCGATCAACGACGGCTCCACGTAGCGTCCGACGCGCCGGCGCACAGTCGCCATGTGGGCGCACAGCGTGCGCAGCGCCTTGGGCTCGAGACTCGGCAGGGCGTCGCGGAACAGCGCCGACTTGATCTTCAGCGCCTCAACGTAGGCCTCGACGCCGCCCTGCTCCTCGGCGCGCGCCACCAGGCCCTCGAAGGCCAGGCGCAGCTTCGGTCCCGAAAGCTCCAGCGTCACGCCGCGACCACGTCCCGGCGGTTGACCAGCGCGTAGGCCGACATCGCCGCCGCGTTGCCCTGCGCGATCGAGTCGTCGATGGTCTCTGGGCCTGTGGCGGCGCCGGCGACGAACACGCCCGCGCGCGAGGTCTCGCCCGAGGCACCGTAGCTGCCGCGCGCGATATGGCCATGCTCCTGCAGGTTCACGCCGAAGACGGCGGCGATCGACTTGTTCTCGACGTTCGGGTCCATGCCGATGGCGTGCACCACCATGTCGAAGGGGATGGTGATCGGGCGCTTCACCAGCGTGTCCTCGCCCTTGACGATGAGCTTCTGGCCGTCGGAGGTGACTTCCGCGATGCGCGCTTTGATGTACTTGACCTTGTATTCTTCCTGGCTCTTCCAGTAGTAAGTCTCGTTCAGGCCGTAGGTACGGATGTCCATGTAGTAGATGTAGACGTGGCAGTCCGGCAGCTCCTCGCGGATCTCCATCGCGATGTTGCAGGACACCGTGCAGCAGATCTTCGAGCACCATTCGCGGCCGATCTGCCGGTCGCGCGAGCCCACGCACAGCAGGATCGCCACGCGCTGGGGCTTGCGGCCGTCCGACGGACAGCGGATGCCCTTGCCGGTGGAGATCATCTGCTCGACCTGCGTCGTGGTAACGACGTCGGGAAAAGTGCCGAAGCCCCACTCGGGCTTGTTCACCGAGTCGAAATGCGTGAAGCCGGTGGCCAGGATGGCCGCCCCGGCCTCGAGGCTGCCTCCGTTCGCAAGTCTGGCAGTGAAATTGCCCGGTTCCCCCTTGAACTCCTCGATTCTTGAATCCTTCAGCACGGAAACCAGCGCATTGTCCTCGACTCTCTTCACCATCCCGCCGATCGCGTCCCTGGCCCACTCGCCAGAGGGCACGAGCTTGGCGTAGCCCGAGAGAATCGGGGCGCCGCCGAGCATGGCCTCCTTTTCGACCAGCACGACGCGCTGCCCGGCGCTCGCCAGCGCGTGCGCCGCCGCGAGGCCGGACGGGCCGGCGCCCACCACCAGGACGGGCTTCATTGCGCCTTGATCGGGATATAGCCCGGGCCGGAGGTAATCATGCGGCGCGGATCGTAGAGATTGTCCTGCTGGCCGGTCTTGATTTGCTCGAGGTAGGCCTCGAATTCGGCCTTCTTCGCTTCCCAGTCGATGCCGAGCTTTTCCATCAGCGTCTCGGTAGGCGAGGCGTGCCAGTGCGACTGCACGATCTTGTAGGGGTGCGCGCCGCACACCAGCGCGGCGAACTGGCAGTCGGCCAGCACCGCGAGCTCCACGGGTTTCGCGCCGGACTTGCTGATCCACTGGTTCTTGTCGAGCGTGGTGATGCAGCCGGTGTCGTGGCCGATCATGACGTCGGCGTGCGCTTCCTCGACCGCGACGCGGATCTTGCGGTCGATGGCGAACGAGCGGGTGAACTCGCGCTCGGAGATGATGTGGCGAAAGCCGAAGCCGCAGCAGTCGTACCAGGTCGAGTAATCGATCACCTGCGCGCCGAGCGACTGCATGAGGCCGGTCGACACCGCCAGCCGGTTGCCGCCGTTGATGTTGTCGTCGTAGATCGCGTCCTCCGGCACCATCTTGTAGACGTGGCAGGCGGGATGAATGGTGGCGCGGATGCCGCTGCAGTCGATCTCGCGCATCGAGGCGATGCGCTCGCGCATCACGTGCAGCCACTCCGAGTAGTGCACGATCTCCTCGGGGATGAGCAGCTTGCCGTCCACCAGGCGCCCGAGCTTGCCGAGGATCTTCTTCACGCTCTCGCGCAGCTTGGCCGAATGCAGCAGGTAAGAACGCACTTCCTTGTAGTTGCCGAAGGAGGTGCCGCAATGGACCAGCGGGTAGTAGTAGGCCTCCGGCAGGCCCTGCGCCTTCGCGGCGACGTAGGCCTGGTGGAAATTCCTGAGGAATACCGCCGCCAGGCTCTCCAGGTTGCCGATGCCCGAGCCGTGGTAGTTCCACGCCGTGCACGAGGTCTGGTCAGTCTCGTCCAGGTACTCGATGTCCATGCGGTTCATGAGCCACAGCAGCGAGGCCGGGTAGCCGGGGATGTTGCCGCACTGGCCGCAGGACTTGTGGTGCCACAGGCGCTGCGTCGGGATCTTCTTGTCCCAGCCGTAGAGCGTCTTCACCCTCACGGGCGCGTGGCCGTCGTCGATGCGGTGCACGACGATCTCGCCCTCCTTTTCCAGCTGCCACATCGCGTCCCTGACATCCTCGACGCGATCCTTCTGCGTCAGCATCGAGCGCTTGTCGACCTTCAGCTCGACCCACGAGGTAGCGATCTTCGCCTCGACCGGCGTCAGGTTGGAATCGCGCCATTCGGCGCCGTGCCCGGTGAATCGCTCAGTCATCGCTGCCTCCTTGCTGCGTGTCGGCGAGGAAGTCCTTCCAGTCCTCGCGCTTCTCGTCCATGATGTCCTGGATCACGTCGAACAGGTTCTCGTCGATCCCTTCCAGCTGCTTCAGCACCCCGGTCATCTCCCAGATCGTGTAGAGCTCGACCGAGGTCTTGAGGTTCACCTCCCAGGCCGTCGCCGTGGTGTTCAGCGTCGGCACGGGGATCGCCTTGCGCAGCAGCTTCAGCGGCGCGTCCACCTTGGAGATGTTCGGCCCCCAGTCGACGAAATGGTCCTTGTTGATCATGTCCGGCGCGAGCTGGTTGCCGGTGGAGATGAGCTTGAGCATCACCCGGCTGAAGGGGCGCAGCACGTTCTTGGCCGACTCCATCTGGTGCTTGATCGCGGTCTCGCGCATCAGCATCACCAGCCCCCCCGGCGAGTTGCCGAAGGGGCAGCGCGCGGCGCAGGTGTAGCACTGGGCGCAGGCCCAGATCTTTTCCTGCATCGCGTCGTAGATGCCCTCGAGGTTCTCGGTCCAGAGCAGCTGCACGATCTCGCGCGGCGAAAAATCGTAGTAGTGCGCCGCCGGGCAGGTGGCGGTGCAGATGCCGCAATTGAGGCAGCCGTTCAGCTCGTGGTCGTAGCGCAGGTCCGCCTGGATGTCGGCGAAGATCGCCTCCAGCTTCGCGCGCGGCAGCGGCGCCTTGTCGCCGACCGGGTCGCCGATGACCGTCTGCACGCGGGTGGCTTCGGCCTGCGACATGTCAGTACGTCATCACCTTGCAGTCGCCCTCCATCACCTCCTCGATCAGGTGCGCGCCGCCGACGATGCCCGAGCACTCGGGGATCAGGTCCTCGGCCTTCATGTCGAACAGGTCGAGGTTCGGCGAGCAGCAATAGAACTTGACGCCCGCCTCGTGCGCGTCCTTGATGAAGTCGTACACGGACTTGGGGGAACCCTCCTTGACATGCAGCTTCTCGGCGACGCCCTTCTTCATCAGGCGGCCGGAGGTCGCGGTGCAGATCACCTCGACTTCGTAGTCCATCGCCGCGGCGACCGACGCCTGGAAGATCGGCGCGCCGAGCTCCTCGCCGTGCCGCGGGTCGGTGTTGGCCATCACGATCACCAGCTTCTTCGCCACGGGTCCCCTCCTCTGCGGCCGGCGCAAAAAGAGATATTAGCAATTTCTAAACTGCGATTGCGCGTGCAGCCCGATAAAAAATCGTACGCGCGCGAGTGAGCCGGCTTATTGCGCTCGGTCAATCCATCCAGCGCGCGCACTGCACGAGGCCGGTCATGACCGGCACCAGCGCGTCCTCGATGCTGCGTTGCATCACGCGCAGCTGCGCTAGCGCAGGCTCGACCGAGGGCGGAGCCTCCTCGAACTCCATGATCAGGTCCTCGACCATCGCCACCTTCATCCCCGGATGACCCGAGAAGCCGAAGGCAGCTCGCCCGTATTGCCACAACGCCGGGCGTCCGCCCGCGTCCCGCGCGAGCACCTGCGCGCCCGGCGGCGGCAGCGGACGGTCGCGCATGTAGACGACGAGCGGGAACGTCGCCGGAAGGTAGCCGTGCAACGCGTCGTCCAGCGCTCGAGTCGCGGCGCCCACCGTGAACTCGAGCGGCGCGGGCTCTACCCCGCCCCCCGCCGCGAGCGAGAGAATTTGCGCGCCGAGCCCGATGCCGACCACGGGCTTGTCCGCGGCGAGCACGGCTTTCGCGAGCGCGACCTCCGCGGCGAGCGTCGGCACATCGCGCGCGCCCGCGCTGCCCCAGGGGCCGCCGCCCAGCAGGACGAGCCCCTGGTCGATCGCTTCGGGCCTGGGCAGCGGCACCTTGCCGGTGAACGGCCGGACGTAGTGGAAGCGGATGTTGCGGCCCTCGAGGTGGTCCTCGATCAGGCCGAGGTACTCGGCCGAGGTGTGCTGCAGGACGTGGACCGCCACTAGCGGCGGACCGGCTTCAGCTGTTTGCGGATCGTGCGCAGGTCGTGGCCGTTCGGCTGGAACGGGTAGCTCGCGATGTTCGACGGCGGCGAGTCGCCGTAGGGCCGGTCGCAGGCCGAGACGTCGTCGCGGAACTTGCCCGGGCAGCCGGAGGTCCGGAAGGCAACGCCTTCGCCGATCACGGTTTGCAATTCAGATTCTGCAATGCCGTAATCGAGCACCCGCCCCGACCCGTCAAACTTCATGTCTTCAACCCTGGCCTCCCGGTAATCGATCAGATACCGGGCCAGCTGCACGCGCCGCCATTGGTCGCGTGGCGTCGCGGGCAGGTGGTCCATCAGCGAGCCCTTCTCCGGGAAGAAGCAGAACATGTGGCTGTGGCCGCCGAGGTCGACGAGCTTCTGCACCAGCGCCAGCACGTCGCGCTCGGTCTCGCCCATGCCGACGATGATGTGGGCACCGAATTTCTGCGACCCGAAGATGTCGCGCGCCGCCATCAGGATCTCCCAGTACTTCGCCCAGCTGTGCGGCGACTGCACGCCCCTGCCGCGCGTGCGGTCGAATATTTCGGGGGTCGCCGCGTCCAGCGCCACGGTGAAGATGTCGGCGCCGAGGTCCTTCAGCCGCTTCACGTCCTCGCGCGTCATCGTGGTCGGGTTGGACAGGATCGAGACCGGGATCGCAGCCGGGTCGATGCGGTCGGTCCAAGCCTTGAGCACCGTGCGCGTGTCCGCATCCGAATTCGGGTGCGTGATCATCGAGATGCACATGCGGTGGAACGGGCTCGCCGCGGGATCTTTCGCCACGATGCCGATCGTCGTTTCCAGCGGCACCGCGGGCCAGTCGACGCGGATGAAGTTGCGGTCGGCGTAGTCGCGCTCGGCCTCGCGGTGGCGCGCCAGGCCGCAATAGGCGCAGTTGGCGCGGCAGCCCTCCGGATAGGTGAGCAGCAGGTTGAGGCACCTGGTGCAGGAGGTGCGGTGCATGCGCCCTTCCATGACGCCGAGCGTGATCGCGGCTGCGGTCGACATCTGCACGTACTCCGGCGAGCGCATGTTCGGCGTCAGGATGTTGTAGTTCGGCCGGTACACGCCGTGCGGCGGCACGTCGTTCGCCTTGACGCGGCCGCCGTTGCGCAGCGCGATCGGGATCACGCCCGGCGCGCGCGGCGCCATCTCCGCGGGTTGCTCGTAGCAGCTCATCGCCAGTACTCCGGGTACGCGATCCAGGCGCGGCGCAGCGCGGCCTTGTCCGGAACGGATTCGAGCAGCTCGCGCCGGCGCCGCAGCGCGCGCGCCAGCGCAGCGCCGAACACGTCCTGCAGCTCTTCCTCGAACGCGTCCGGCGCAGTATGCGCGGCCGCTTCGCCCGCGAGCCGCCCGGAATGAACCGCGGCGGCGATGCCGGCGCCTGTGACTGGGTTGGCGAGGCCCGCCGCGTCGCCCGCGAGCAGCGCCAACGTTTCCCCGAGCCGGCCCCAGGGCTTGAGCATGCCGCCGACCGGAATCGCGCCGCCCGTCCTCGCGTGCACCTCCCTCCCCAGCCTGCCCTCCCGGATCCCCTGGCGGTGAAGGCGGTCGACGATCGCCTTCAACCGGCCCTTGTGGGCGGGGCTTACTCCGGCGCCGAGGTTGGCGACGGCACCCTTCGGGAACAGCCAGCCGTAGCCGCCCGGGATCGCCGCGGAAAGGAAGATATCGGTCGCCGCATGGGGCGCCCCGAGCGCCACGGTGACCTGGCGCGTCTCTACCAGCTCCGTGTTGACGCTGTCGATCGCGGCGCCGACCTTGGAGCGAGGCCCGTCGGCGCCGATCAGCACGCGCGCCTGCAGCGTCGTCCCGTCGGTCAGTTCCACGCCGCCATCGCGCCGCACCTTCCGGACGCCCTTCGAAAAGACGCAGCGCACCCCGAGGCCTTCGGCCCGCTTCACCAGCGCGGCATCGAACGCGGCACGGTCGAGCATCCGCCCGGGAAACGCCGGCTCCAGATCCGCCGGATCGTCCTCGACGAAGGTAGCCATGGCGTCGATACGCTGGCGCACCGTGGCGCCCTCGACGTCCAGCATCGCGGGCACGAGCTCCGCGCATTGCACCGGGCGCCCCGCCTCGCGCTTGCGATCGAGCGCGACGACGTTGCAGCCGCGCCGCGCGGCCTCCGCCGCCGCGCTCGCGCCGGCCGGCCCGAGCCCGAGCACGAGGACGTCGATCCGTCCGGCGGCGCTCACGCGACCAGCGCCTCGCTGCGGTGAATCTTGATGGTGCGGCCGGTCTTCATCGAGCAGCAGGCGTGCTCCTGGTAGACGGGCCGTCCGATCGCCCGCGCGACGCCGACCGCGCCGTCTGCCGGGAACGCGACGCCGTCCAGGCCCGCCATGACGGCGTAGGCGTCGGTCACGCGCCGGTGCATGCCCGGCGGCCGCGCGCAGCCGAGCAGCACCTCGCGGTCCGGGATGCGCCGCCTCGCCTCGAGGAAGATGCGGCCGACGTCGGCGGCGTCCGGCGTAGCGAAGGTGCCGGGCCTGGCGTAGAACGGCATGATCACCACCAGCACCAGGGAATGCACGCGATGCCGGCCGACGATGTCGAGCGCCGCCGGCTCGCCGAGGATCCGGCCGTAGTGCAGGCCGATGACGACGTGCGGCACCACCTGCATCGAGGTCGCGCACAGCGCCGCCAGCGTCGCCTCGAAGTCCGCGACCGGGCGCTCGAGGTGGTAGACCTCGCGGATCGTTTCCTCCGCGCCGATCACGTCCATCATCGCCGTGTCGACCCCGGCATCCGCCATGGCGCGCGCGCGCGGCGCGTCGAGCAGCGCGGAGTGGATGGCGATCCTGAGGCCCGGATGGTCGCGCTTCAGGCGCTCGATCACGGGGTAATAGCGCTCGTAGCGGATCTCGTTGCGGCGCGTCGAGCCGCCGGAAAGCAGAAACCCCTGCAGGTTCTCCGCGGCGATCATGCGGCGCACCTTGGCTTCCAGCATCCCGGGGCTGGTCGCCGGGATCATCGGCTCGAGGATCTTCGCCTGGCAGTGGTCGCACATCAGCGCGCAGCCGCCGGCCGTGACCGAGAACGCGGGGAAGCTGTTCTTGCCGCAGCCTTCCAGCTCGCAGCTGGAATACGCCTTGAAGCTGGGCGTCGAGAAACGGATCTCCCGTTCCGCCGTGCCCGGCGCGCGCTCGAATTCCGCCACCAGCGCGGCGTCGAGCGCCGCATCCTCGAGCGGCTCGAGCGCCGCGACCTTCCGCAGCCAGTCCATCGCGGCCGCGGCCCGCTACTTGCGCTTCATGAAGAAGGTGAATTCCTTGCCGGCTTCGCTGTGCGACAGCAGCTCGTTGC
This sequence comes from Burkholderiales bacterium, assembly GCA_035500055.1. GTDB lineage: Bacteria > Pseudomonadota > Gammaproteobacteria > Burkholderiales > SG8-39 > RBG-16-66-20. Next base: position 13,616 of record DATJXO010000098.1, read on the forward strand.
CGGTCTGCTTGGAGAATGCCTGGAAGTCCTTCACCGAGCCGGGGTCGGTGGCGACAATGCGCAGCACCTGCCCGGATTGCATGTCGTTCAGCGCCTTCTTGGCGCGCAGGATGGGGAGCGGGCAGTTCAGCCCGCGGGCGTCGAGGTCTTTGTCGAAGTTCATGGCGAAACCCTAGTCGTTTTGCGTTGAAGTGTCTGCGTTTCAGCCGAAGCGCGCGAGCAGCTCGGCCACCCGCCCGGCATGCTCGCTGCGTTCCGGCGCCGCGCCGGGGAGCTCACTGCGGATCATGCACGCCACCATCTCGTAGAAGGCCCGGTCGAGCGCCTTGCGGGCGGCGGCCAGCTGCTGCGCGATGCTCTCGCAGGGGCGATCCTCGCCGATCATGCGCCGCACCGCGCGCACCTGGCCTTCGATGCGCGCAAGGCGCGCGTCCATCGCCTTCTTGTGTTGGGGATCGTGCATGCGGGGAGCGCTCATGCCGCCAATATACGGCACGGGGTATCCGGTCCTCAACGTTGCCAGGGTATTGCGCCGCACCATAAGCCGGCCTCACGGGGCTATCAGCGGAACGAAGTGGCGCATACTCTGCTCCAGTATTAGCGTCATCCACCCAGAGGAACCGCCATGTCCGACGCAAGCGATCTCGACCGGTTGATCAACGAGCGCCTCGAGGCGCTGCTGCCGCAGAAGCTCGCAGCGCTGCGCGAGAAGCAGGCGCCCTCGCTCACCATCATCGCCACCAAAGGCACCCTCGACTGGGCGTACCCGCCCTTCATCCTGGCCTCGACCGCCGCCGCGCTCGGCTGGAACGTGGCGGTGTTCTTCACCTTCTACGGGCTGAACCTGCTGAAGAAGGACATCTCCGACCTGAAGGTGAGCCCGCTCGGCAACCCCGGCATGCCGATGAAGATGCCCTTCGGCCCGGAGTGGTTCAAGGGGATCAACTGGAACATTCCGAACGTGGTCCAGTCGGTGGTGCCCGGGTTCGAGACCATGGCCACGACGCTGATGAAGCAGACCATCCACAACAAGGGGGTCGCCAGCGTGGCCGAGCTGCGCCAAGCCTGCGTCGAGGGCGACGTCAAGCTGATCGGCTGCCAGATGACGGTGGACCTGTTCGGTTTCACGCACGACGACTTCATTCCGGAGGTCAAGGAATACGTCGGCGCCGCGACCTTCCTGCCGATGGCGCGCGATGCCGACGTAAGCCTGTTCATCTAGAGCATAAAAGGGGAGATCGCAATGAAGAAGGTGATTGGGGCGGCGCTCGCCGCGGCTGTACTCGCGCCCGCGACGGCGCTTGCCACGCTGGGCTACTTCTCGGACGGCTATGGCCTCAAGGCGGAGGGCATGGGGGGAGTGGCGATCGCGCTGCCGCAGGACGCGATGAGCGGCATCACCAACCCGGCCAACCTCGGCTTCGTCGGCAACCGGCTGGACGTCCAGCTCGAATGGTTCCGGCCGGTGCGCAATGCCGACGTCAACGGCGCCAACGCCTTCACCGGGACCTGGGATGCCAACGGGCGCAAGGACTTCCTCATCCCCGGGGCAGCGTTCAACCGCATGATCCGCCCCGATCTCGCCGTCGGGCTGCTGCTCTACGGCAACGGCGGCATGAACACCACCTTCAGCTCGAACCCGTTCCGTCTCGGCGGCGCCGGAAGCAATCCGGGTGGCGTGGACTACATGCAGCTGTTCGTCGCGCCGACGGTCGCGTGGAAGCCCAACGACCGCAACTCGATCGGCCTCTCGATCAACTTCGCCTACCATCAGTTCAGCGCGCAGGGCCTGGAGGCGTTCGGCGCATTCGGGTTCTCGTCGAACCCGGCCAACCTGACCAACCGGGGCCGGGACCACTCGACCGGGCTCGGGTTCCGCGTCGGCTGGACCGGCAAGGTGTCGGACCGCGTGACGCTGGGCGCGATGTACCAGCCGAAGACCAACATGGGCAAGCTCGGCGACTACAGCGGCCTGTTCCGCAACCAGGGCGACCTCGATATCCCCGCGACCTACGGCGTCGGCATCGCCGTCGCGGCGACGCCGAAGCTGACGATCGCGGCCGACGTGCAGCGGATCGACTACGCCAAGGTCGCCTCGATCGGCACCTCCTCGGCTTGCCTGTTCGCCGGCACCTGCCAGCTGGGCGCGGCCAACGGCCCGGGCTTCGGCTGGAACAACATGACCGCATACAAGATCGGCGCCAGCTACGCCTATTCCAGGACGCTGACGCTGCGCGCCGGCTTTGCGACCGGCAAGCAGCCGATCCCGGCGAACGAAACGCTGCTCAACATCATCTTTCCGGCCGTGGTGCAGAACCACATCACGCTCGGCGCGACGTGGGCGCTCGACTCGATGGAGATCACGGCGGGCTACATGCACGCGTTCAAGCAGACGGTGAACGGCTCGGGCTCGATTCCCGCCCTGCTGTTCGGCCCCGGCGAGGCGAACCTGCGCATGTACCAGGACTCGCTGGGAGTAGCATTCGGCTGGAAGATGTAACCCACTCTTGGAGGAGATGATGCTCAAGCTCGGATCGTCCGTTCGGACGCTGGCGGCGGCGTTGCTGGCAGGCCTTTTCATACTGGCGCCCGGCGTCTCGCAGGCCCAGTCGCAGCATTACAAGGTGGTGCTGCAGGTGAGCGACGCCGACCCGGCGAAGTGGAACCTGGCTCTGAACAACGCGAAGAACATCCAGCACGATCTCGGCAAGGACAACGTGCAGATCGAGATCGTCGCCTACGGCCCGGGCCTGGGCATGCTGAAGGGAGACTCCAAGGTGGCGCCGCGCCTTGCCGAGGCGCTCGATCACAGCATCGGACTGCTTGCCTGCGAGAACACCATGCGCAACACCAAGACCACCAAGGCCGACATGTACAACGGCATCGGCTACGTCGACGCCGGGGTCGTCCACATCATGAAGCGCGAGCGCGAGGGCTGGGCCTACGTGCGGCCGTAGCCCGCGGGCGCCCCGCTAGGTCGGGAGCTGCTCGGCGACCAGCTCGAGCAGGCTCTCGATCCTGTGGTCCCACTTGTAGTGCGCCTGGCCGTCGTCGAAGGTCAGGCGGCAGTTCGAGCAGCTCGTCGCCAGGCGCTGCGCGCCGGTCGCCTCGACCTGCTTCATCTTGATCTCGAACGCCCGGTAGCGGTGCTCGTCCGCGCGGTGCAGCGTCACTACGCCGCCGCCCCCGCCGCAGCACCAGTTGGCGTTCCCCGCCGCGGGCATCTCGCGCAGCTCGGCGCCCAGCGCGGCGAGCACCTCGCGCGGCGCCTGGGTCGCGCCGCCGCGGCGCGACACCTGGCAGGGATCGTGAAAGGTGATCGACCCGGCGAGCGGCTTCAGCTTCAGGCGGCCGCCGCGCACGGCGTCGGCGAGGAACTCGGTGACGTGCAGCACGCGGAACGGCAGCGGCTTGCCGTACATGTTGGCGCCCTGCCAGCGCATCGCGCCGTAGGCGTGGCCGCACTCGGGCAGCAGCAGCGTCCGCGCGCCGCACGCGAGCGCGGCATTGATCACGCGCAGGCTCATGTCGCGCTGCCAATCGGCGTTCCCCGAGAACAGGCCGAAGTTCGTCGCCTCATAGCCCTCTGACCGCAGCGTCCACGAGACGCCGAGGTGCTTGAGGATGCGCGCAGTCGCGACGATCGATTTCGGGTACTTCATGATCTCGATCGAGGACAGGGTGACCAGCACTTCGGCCCGGGGCAGATCGAGCGGGATCTCGACCGCGTGCTCGTCGCAGAGCCACTCGATGCGCTCCTTGAGCACCTTCGGCGTCGCGCCGAGCGGGCTGCCCTCGCGCTCGGCGCGCTCGGCGACCGCGTGCAGCTCGTGCGGCACCAGGCCGGCGGCGAACATGCCGTGGCGCGCCTGCGCCACCAGGCCGGCGATGTCGATGCCCATCGGGCAGGCGAGGGTGCAGCGCCCGCACATCGAGCAACTGTCGTAGAGCAGCTCCTGCCACTCGCGCAGCTCGCGCGCCGCCGGCTCCGGCGCCAGGTTCAATTTCCGGTAGAGCCAGCGAAACGGCCCGGCCTCGCGGCGGTACGCCTGCCGGAACGGCTCGAGCTTCCAGATCGGCGTGTGCGCCGGATCGCCGCTCGCCAGGTAGAAGTGGCACGCCTCGGCGCAATGCCCGCACCGGATGCACGACTCCATGTACGTCGCCGCGGTGCGGGACATGTCGCGCACGAACGCCCGGACCGCGGCCGCCGAGCGCTCCGCGTCGCTCGCGTCGCCTTGCTGGTCGTAGCGCACCGCCGGCTTCCTGATCGTGAAGCGCGGCGCGTCGAAGTCGAGCGGGTCGAGATCCGGGCCGCTCATATCGCCGCGCCCTTGCGCGTGAAATCGGCGCCGGTGCGCCAGCGCGACACGAACACGAGCGCGGCGTGCGCGAGCTTGCCGAAAGGCAGCCAGACGAGGAGCAGCTCGAGGCTGAGAAGGTGGATCGCGAGCAGCCCAGGCGAAACTGGCGTCGCCGCCTGCGGCGCCGGCTGATAGGGCCGGTCGATGAGCGCCATCCCGGTCAGCAGCGGCAGCATCACCACGGCCCAGCTGAAGTAATCGTCGAATCCGGACAGCAGCCGCAGCACCCGGTCGCTCAGGCGGTCGATCAGGGCGATGACCAGCCCGACGATGGCGACGCCGCTCGCCACGTACATCACAGGGTCCGGAAGCGCCGGCCAGCCGATCCCCGTGTAGCGCTCGATGAACCGGATATGGGGGGCGAACCCGAAGGCCACCAGCGCGAGGCCGGCGTGGTAGAGGTAGGCGTTCGCCATCGCCACGCCCCTGACCTTGACGCCGCGCGGCGGCAGCATCTTCGCGAAGATCGTGCGCATCGCGCCGGCGACGAGGTCGCTGCGGCGCGGCTCGGAATAGTCCGCGCGCGCCGGGCGCCCGAGCACGACGTAGAGCCGCCAGGCCAGTCCCAGCACGCAGACCGCCGCCGAGGCGGCAAGCGCGGGACCGCGTGCGAACTCAAGCAATTCCACTGGCGGGCGTCTGGCGGGACATGGACGCTACAGATTGAACCGCTCCGGATGCGGTTCCTTGAGGCAGGTCAAGGCAGGCGCAATCCGCATATGCCCCGTCTATGGCGGCATAGTCCTTTTTTTGCGGTTCGCCGCGCGTCCGCCCGTAGAATCTGCACGCGGGAGGAAATCCTTCGATGTTCGCCACCAATCCGTTCGCCACGCTGGGCGGCGCCTTGCCGCCTGTCGTGATGCAATATTACGTCGCCCTGATGGTGCTGGCGGTGATCGCCGGGACGCTGTTCGACGTCGTGCACAAGGGCAGCGCCAGGTATTTCTTCGCCAACTGGCGCAACTCGAGGAGCAAGGGCGCGCGCCGGCCCGGCGGCGCCGAGCTGGCGTCGATCGCGGTGCAGACCGCCGTGGTCGACGTTCTCGCCTCCGGCGAGTTCTGCAACCCGCGCCGCCGGATCGCGCACCTCCTGGGCATGTACGGCTTCGTGCTCTACGCGCTGTCGACCGCGGTGATGGTGTTCGATGCCTCGGTGGGCGCGATATGGCCGCGGCTCTGGTGGATCGGCGGGCTGATGGTATGCGCCGGCGGCTACTGGTTCTGGTTCTTCATCCGGGTCGACGTCGCAGCCGAGGGTAGCTCGCCGTGGCGCGTGATGCGCGCGGATCTTTTCATCCTTTCGCTGCTCGCGAGCGCGACGCTCGGCCTCGTCTGGGCCGCGGCCGGCGCCGGCACGGGCGTGCTGTTCTACCGCTACATCCTCGCCACGACGGTGCTGTTCGGCGGCGTGCCGTGGTCGAAGTTCGCCCACATGTTC
>DATJXO010000099.1:0-17921 GCA_035500055.1 Burkholderiales bacterium
GGCCGCAGCGCGCCGGTTGCATTCCTTTCTTGCATGCTATGCCTGAGAATTTTCCGTTTGAGGACGGGAGTGTAAGGATGCAAGATGCGCATGCCAAACGCAAGCGAAACTACAAAGGAGCAGACAATGACGCTCGAACTCAGGCAAGGCGCGGTGCGGCTCGGCCGCGGGCAGACGCTCAGGGTGCACGGCGGCGCGGGCAGCACGCTCTGCGCGCAGGCCGGCACGCTCTGGATCACCGAGGAAAACGGCCGCGACGACGTGGTGCTGCGCGCGGGCCAGTGCTTCCGGCTCACCGCCGGCGGGCTCGCGCTGGTGCAGGCGTTCGACGACGCCTCGCTGCAGGTCAACTGAAACGCCACTCCAGGAGAACGCGATGCCGCTCGTGCGCATTTCGCTGCTGAAAGGCAAGCCCGCGTCTTATCGCCGCAAGGTGGGCGACGCGGTGCACCAGGCAATGGTGGAGACGATCAACGTCCCGCCGGACGACCGCTTCCAGATCGTGACCGAGCACGACCCGGAGGACTTCGTCTTCGACCGCGAGTTCCTCGGCATCCGCCGCTCGCGGGACCTGGTGATGGTGCAAATCACGCTCAGCACCGGACGCTCGCTGGCGCAGAAGCGCGCGCTGTACCGCGCGATCGCTTCGCGGCTCGGCGGCGCGGCGCAGCTGCGGTCCGAGGACGTCCTGATCAGCCTCGTCGAGAACACGCGCGAGGACTGGTCCTTCGGCAACGGCGTCGCCTCGTACGCGCCGCAGGAGACGGTCGCGGCCTGATTAGTTGATTACAATGCGCGCTCCTCTCGCGGAGCGCGCGCATGTTCCAGGACGGCATCCTCAAAGGCAAGCGCATTCTGATCACGGGCGGGGGCACGGGCCTCGGCAAGGAGATCGCAACCCGCTACCTCGAGCTCGGCGCCGAGGTCTGGATTGCGGGGCGGCGCGGCGCCGTCCTGGAGTCCTGTGCCAGGGAATTGACGCAAAGGCACGGCGGCGTCGTGCGCACGCATGCCGTCGATATCCGCGACGCGCAGGCGGTGGATGCGATGGCGCAGCGCATCTGGGACGAGGCCGGGCCGCTCACCGGGCTGATCAACAACGCCGCCGGCAACTTCATCAGCCCGACCAAGGACCTGACGCCGAACGGCTTCAACGCCATCGCCAACATCGTGTTCCACGGCAGCTTCTACGTCACACACGCCGTCGGCCGGCGCTGGATCGCCGGCGGCCACAAGGGCTCGGTGATCTCGATCCTGGTGACCTGGGTGCACACCGGTTCGCCCTACGTGGTCCCCTCGGCCATGTCGAAGGCCGGCCTGCACATCATGACCAAGTCGCTGGCGGTGGAATGGGGCAAGCACGGCATCCGCCTGAACGCGATCGCACCCGGACCCTTCCCCACCGAGGGCGCCTCCAAGCGGCTGCGCCCCGGCGGCAGCTTCGAGGACGCGAACGCGGTCAATCCTATGCGCCGCGTCGGGCAGATGCCGGAGCTGCAGAACCTGGCGACCTTCCTCATGGCCGACGGCTGCGAATGGCTGACCGGCGAGACCATCGCCATCGACGGCGCCGGCTACCTCGCCAACGGCGCCGGGTTCACCGATCTCGACAAGCTCACCGACGCGGACTGGCAGCGCATGCGCGACATGATCAAGGCGCAGAACGAGAAGGATCGCGCGGGGCGCTCGGCCTGAGATGAGCGCGAGGCTCGAGCCGCGCCCCGCGGCGACTCTGGTGCTGCTGCGCGAGGCGCCGGCGGCGGCGGGCAGCGCGCTCGAGGTGTTCATGCTGCAGCGGACCGCGAGCGCGGCGTTCCTGCCCGGCGCCTACGTATTTCCCGGCGGCGCCCTCGACGCGGACGACGCCGGCGGGCGCGCCGCGAGCCGGGTGCGCGGCCTGGACGACGCGCAGGCGAGCGCGCGGCTGGGGATCGCTGCCGGCGGCCTCGCCTACTGGGTCGCCGCGGCACGCGAATGCTTCGAGGAGGCCGGCATCCTCCTCGCCTGCGATTCGGGCGGCGCCCCGGTCTCGGCGGACAAGGCTTCCGCTCTGGAAGAATTCCGGGGGCCGCTCAACGCGGGGGACCTGGCATTCAGCGAATTCCTCGAGAGGCACGATCTCTACGTACCGGCGCAGGACATCGCCTACTACAGCCACTGGATCACCGCGCCCGGGCGGCCGCGGCGCTTCAGCACGCGCTTCTTCGTCGCCTGCGCGCCGCAGGGCCAGCACGGCGCGCACGACCGCTCCGAGACCGTGCACAGCGTCTGGATCGGCCCGCGCGATGCGCTCGAGCGCGCGCAGCGCAAGGAGCTCGAGCTGATCTTTCCCACGCGCAGCACGCTGACCGACCTCGCGGCGTTCGGCACGCCGCGCGCCGCGCTCGATCACGCCAGGAACCTCGGGGACATCGAGACCGACGCGGCATGCTGGGCCGTGGACCATGAGGGATCGAAGCGGCTGTTCCGCCGCACCGATCCGCCGTACCACGAGATCCACTGGAGCGATCCGGAGGAGCGCGGCGATACCTGCTTCGTGATCCAGCCCGGCGTGCCGAAGCGCCTCGACGCGCTGGTGACGCGGATCACCGCGCCCAACCCCGGCGCCATGACCGGGCCGGGTACCAACGCCTACCTCGTCGGGCGCGAAGGCGGCGAGCTCGCGGTGATCGACCCCGGCCCGGCGATCGACTCGCACATCGAGCGCCTCGTCGCCGCCGGCGCGGGGCGCATCCGCTGGATCCTCGCCACGCACACGCACGTCGACCATTCGCCCGGCGCGGCGCTGCTCAAGGCGCGCACCGGCGCGCAGGTACTGGGCCGCCCGCGCCCGCCGCACGGCAACCAGGACCACAGCTTCGCGCCCGAGCGCGTGCTCGGGCACGGCGACGCGCTCGCCTTCGGCGGCGTGACCCTGCGCGCGATCCACACGCCGGGCCACGCCTCGAACCACCTCTGCTATCTGCTCGAGGAGACGAGGATGCTGTTCACGGGCGACCACGTGATGCAGGGCTCGACCGTGGTGATCAATCCGCCCGACGGCGACATGCGCGCCTACCTCGCCGCGCTCGAGATGCTGCTCGCCGAGGACGTAAAGATCTTCGCGCCCGGCCACGGCTATCTCATTGGCGCGCCGCACAAGGAAGTGAAGCGCCTGATCGCGCACCGGCTGGCGCGCGAAGCGAAAGTCGCCGCCGCACTCGCGCGGCGTCCCGAAGCGACGCCGGAGGATCTCGTGCCGCTGGTGTACGACGACGTGCCGGCGCGCCTGCATCCGGTCGCCGCGCGCTCGCTCGCCGCGCACCTCGCGAAACTCGTCGCCGACGGGCGCGCCCGGGTCGCGGCGGGACGCTATATACTAGCCGGCGAAAGGAGCGCGTCATGAGCCACGAGCCCACGATGAAGCTGGTCACCAACCTCGACCGCGCCGCGATCGAGGCGAAGCTCCAGGAAGTCGGTTCGGCGGCGGCCGCGGCCGGCCTCACCGATCTGGCGAAGATGTTCATCGGCATCCAGGGGATGCCCGCGGCGCAGATCGAGCAGCGCGTCAGCAGCGCCACCAAGTGGCTCGCCGACAAGCCCGAGCACGTGAAGCTCGCCTCGATCCTGGATCTCGTCGGGATGAATCTCAAGAACCTGAAGTAGTACACCGCCCCTGCAGTACGACTACGACCTCTTCACGATCGGGGGCGGCTCCGGGGGCGTGCGGGCCAGCCGTTTTTCGGCCGCGCTCGGCGCGCGCGTCGCGGTCGCGGAGCCGGGCCGCTTCGGCGGCACCTGCGTCAACGTCGGCTGCATTCCGAAGAAGCTGTTCTCCTACGCGGCGCATTTCCGCGACGAGCTGCAGGACGCGGCGGGCTTCGGCTGGCGCGTGGCGCCGCCGGCGTTCGACTGGCCGACGCTGCTCGCCAACAAGGACCGCGAAGTGGCGCGGCTGAACGGGGTGTACGAGCGCGCGCTGGCGGACAACGGCGTCGCCATCTTCCGCGACCGCGCGACGGTGCTCGATGCGCACGCGGTGAGGGTCGGGGAGCGCAGCGTCACCGCCCGGCACATCCTGCTCGCAACGGGGTCGCGGCCGCACAAGCCCGCGATCCCCGGCGCCGGCCTCGGCATCACCTCGAACGAGGCGTTCTCGCTCCCGGCACTGCCGCGGCGCGCGCTGGTGGTGGGCGGCGGCTACATCGCGCTCGAGTTCGCCTCCATCTTCAACGGCCTCGGCGTCGAGACGACGCTCGCCTACCGCGGCGCGCGCCTGCTGCGCGGCTTCGATGGGGAGCTTGGCGAGCGCATGGCCGACGAGATGCGTCGAAAGGGGATTTTGATCCACCTCAAGATGAACCCGGCCCGTATCGAGCAGGGTTTGAAGGTGACCTTCGAAGACGGCCGTGCAGAGGAGTACGACCTGGTCCTGCTCGCCACCGGCCGCCAGCCGAACACCGCCGGCCTCGGCCTCGAGGCCGCGGGCGTGGCGCTGGCGCCGGACGGCGCAGTGCGGGTCGACGAGTACTCGCGCAGCTCGGTCGAGTCGATCCACGCCATCGGCGACGTCACCAACCGCATCAACCTGACGCCGGTGGCGACCTCCGAGGGCATGGCGCTGGCAAAGACGCTCTTCGGCGGCCCGCCCACGCCGGTGGACCACGAGAACGTGCCGACCGCCGTGTTCGCCAACCCGAACCTCGCCACGGTCGGGCTGTCCGAAGAGCAGGCGCGCGAGCGCTGCGGCCGGGTCGACCTCTACCGCACCGCGTTCCGTTCCCTGAAGCACGCCATGGGCGACAGCGAGGAGAAGATCTTCATGAAGCTGGTGGTCGACGCCGCGAGCCAGCGCGTGGTCGGCGCCCACATGATCGGGCCGGATGCCGGCGAGATCATCCAAGGCATCGCCATCGCGGTGAAGCTCGGCGCCACCAAGGCGCAGTTCGACGCCACGATCGGAATCCACCCCACCGCCGCCGAGGAATTCGTTACCCTGCGGGAGAGGGCCGCCTAGCGGGAGGCCGCATGCTGTTCGAGTCGCGTATCGAGAAGAAGATCGCCGAGCTGAAGTCGCACGGCGAGCTGCCGCTCGCCATCGAGCTCTGGAACGGCAAGCGCTTCGAGCTGGGCGAGCACCCCACCGTCACGCTGCGCGTGCCGGGCACCAGCGCGGCGCGGCGCTTCGCCAGGCCCGACCTGGCGACGCTCGGCGAGGCCTACGTCGAGGGCGAGATCGACGTCGAGGGCCCGATCGACGAGGCGCTGCGCGCGGCCGAGGCGCTGGCGCGCAGCTGGCACAAGAGCGACAAGGGCGGACTGCACCGGCTGGTGCGGCACGCCCGGGGCGTGGACGCCGAGGCGATCCGCTACCACTACGATGTCTCCAACGACTTCTACGCGCTGTGGCTCGACCCGCGCATGGTGTACTCGTGCGCGTATTTCCGCAGCGGCACCGAGGACCTGGCGACGGCGCAGCTGCAAAAGCTCGATCACATCTGCCGCAAGCTCCGGCTGCAGCCGGGCGACCGCTTCCTCGACATCGGCTGCGGCTGGGGGGCGCTGGTGATGCGCGCGGCCGAGCGCTACGGGGTCAACGCCACCGGCATCACGCTCTCCGAGAACCAGCACGCGCTCGCCGGCGAGCGCATCCGCGCCGCCGGGCTCGCCGAGCGCTGCAAGGTGCTCAAGCTCGACTACCGCGACCTGCCGGGCGACGGCGTGTTCGACAAGATCGCGTCGGTGGGGATGTTCGAGCACGTCGGGCTGAAGAACCTGCCGCTGTACTTCGCCACCATGCGCCGGCTGCTCGCCGATGGCGGCATCGCGATGAACCACGGCATCACCTCGGTCGACCCGGAGAGCCGCGAAGTGGGGCTGGGCGCGGGCGCCTTCATCGAGAAGTACGTATTCCCGCACGGCGAGCTGCCGCACCTGTCGCTGGTGGTGAAGGAGATGGCCGCGGCGGGGCTCGAGGTGATGGACGTCGAGACCCTGCGGCTGCACTACGCGCGCACGCTCGCCGAATGGTCGCGCCGCTTCGAGGCGAACCTGGAGGCGGCGCGCGCCGCCGCGGGCGAGAAGCGGGCGCGCATCTGGCGCCTGTACCTGGCGGGCTGCGCGCACGCCTTCGCGCGCAACTGGGTCACCGTCCAGCAGGTGCTCGCGGTGAAGTCCTCGAATCCGGAGCGCAGTCCGCTGCCGCTGACGCGCGGCTACATCTATCCGCAGGGCTAGGCGGCGCCGGCTAGCCGCCGAGCGCGCGCACGACGAGCGAGGCGCCGCTGGCGAGCAGCAGCAGCGCCACCGCGCGCATCAGCCCCTCGCGCGAGATGCGGCGGAAGAGATGCCCGGCGGCCCACAGCCCGGCCAGGCCCGCCGGAACCACCGCCGCCGCGCACAGCCAGACGCGGGCGTCGAGCAGCATCCCGGCCACGAGGAACGCGGCCGCGCGCAGCGAGATGCTGGTGAGCGTGGCGAAGCCGAGAGTCGCGCGGTACTGCTCCTTGCTCAAGTCGCGGTGCGACAGGTACATCGCGTAAGGCGGGCCGCCGGCGCCGAACAGCGTGCTGGTGAGACCGCCGATTAACCCGGCGACGTAGCCCCAGCGCGCGGCCACCGGCGCGCGGGCGTCGCCGCGGCGCACCAGGCTGTAGAGCGCGAAGGCGAGCACGAACGCGCCGAGCGCGAACGTGGCGGCGCGCCGCGGCAGGCTCACCAGCAGCGTCATTCCCGCCACCGTGCCCGCCAGGATCGCCGGCACCAGCCGGGTCCACTCCCCCTTCACGGCGTTCCTCGGGTTCTCGAAGCCGATGCGGAAGGCGTTGGCGAGGTCCATCAGCACGTAGAGGGCAAGCGCGAACTTGAGAGGGACCAGGTGCGTCGCGAGCGGGATCGTGACCAGCGCGGCGCCGAAGCCGGTGACGCCGAAGATCACCGAGCCGGCGAAGCCGATCGCGGCGAGCGCGGCGACCTCGGCGGCCGGCGGCATCACGCCGTCGCCCAGCGCGGCGGCACGACGAACAGCTCGCGCGCGTTCCAGCGGTTCATCGCGCGCAGGCGCTCGACGTAGCGCGGGAACGGCAGGCCGAGGCGCTGCGCCAGCGCGCCGGCGCGCGCGCGCAGCTCGCGCCACTCGACCGACGCCGCCGCTCCCTTCAGCGCGATCGCGATCACGTTGGGGTCGCGCGGCGCGTGCAGCGCCACCACCGCGCCGCCGAAAGCGCGCTCCAGCCGCTGCAGCCTGCGGTCGAGGTCGCGGTCGTCGTCCATGAAGTTCATCACCAGCGCGCCGGGCGCCTCGAGCGCGCACCAGGCGGCGTCGAAGAAGGCCTGCGACACCAGCGTCGCCGGCGTCGCCTCGTCGTCGAACCCGTCCACCACCAGAGTATCGCAGCACTCCGGCGCCAGCGCCTCGACGCCGTCGCCGTGCTCGATGGCGAGGCGCGCGTCGTCCGCCGGCACATGGAACAACGCGCGCGCCGCCGCGATCACGCGCTCGTCGGACTCGACCACGTGCGTGCGCACGGCCGCGAGCCGGTGGTGGAAGAACTTGGCGAGCGAGCCGCCGCCCAGGCCGATCATCAGGGCGCGCCGCGGCTCGAGATGGAACAGCAGGAAGCTCAGCATGCAGCGCGTGTAGTCGAGCTCGAGCGCGAAGGGGTCGTCCAGGCGCATCGCGCTCTGGATCGCCTCGCCGCCGATGTGGAGGTGGCGCACGCCGCGCTCCTCGCTCACGGTAATGGCGGGCCGCCGCTTCACGCGCGCGACGGGTGGCCGCGTCGGATCAGGACCCCGACCAGCGCTGCTCCGGCAAACGACAGCGCCGCGCTGCCCAGAATCGGCGCAGCGTAGCTGCCGGTCGCGTCATACGCGGCGCCGGCCAGCGCCGGCCCGAACAGCGTGCTGATGCCGGGCGCCGTGTAGAGCACGCCGATGATCCCCGACACCGCGCGCGGCCCGTAGAAATCCATGATCAGCGTCGGCGCGAGCGCCACGAAGCCGCCGTAGAACGCTCCGAAAAGCAGCGCGAAAGCCGCCAGCGTCCAATACCCCGTCGCGAGCCACCAGACTATCTGCATCACCCCCAGTCCGAGGTACATCGCGGCAAACGACGGCACGCGGCCGGCCCTGTCCGCGAGCCCACCGATGCCGAAGCGCCCAAGGAGGCTTCCCAGGCCGATCAGGCTGACCAGCGTCACGCCCTGCGCGTCGCTGTATCCCGCGTCGCGCGCATAGCTCGCCAGATGCACCATCGGCACGAACAGCCCGAAGCACGCGAGCAGGCTGGAGGCGTAGAGCAGCCAGAAGGGCTCCGAGCGCAGCGCCTCGCCGAGTGTCGCCCCCGGCAGCTTCGCCCGGTCGGTGCGCGCCGCGCCGGCCGCGCCGTGCCGTGCCGGATCGTCGTCGATCGCGAGTGCGGCGGCGCCCGCGAGGATCAGCGTCGCCAGGGCCAGCACCTGGTAGGCTCCGCGCCAGCCGAGCTGCCCGATCAGCCAGGTGGCGGCGAGCGGCACGAGAAAGTTTCCCGCGCCGATGCCCGCGATCGCGAGCCCGGAAGCAAAGGCGCGATTCGCCACGAACCACGGCTGCACCGCGCCGACCGAGGGCACGTACGTCAGGCCGATGCCCACGCCGAGGCCGACGCTGTAGGTCACATAAAGCGCCGTCACGGAGCCGGCAAGGCTTGCGAGCGCGAGCGCCGCCGCCATGCACGCCACGCCCAAGAGCGCGACGCGGCGCGGCCCGAAGCGGTCGGCAAGCATGCCGCCCGGCGCTCCGAGCGTAAACCAGAGGAAGGCGCACACCGAAAAAACGAGCGAAACGTGTGCCCGCGAGGCGCCGAATTCCCGCTGGAAGGCGCCGAAGAACGCGGCGAAAGAGTACGCGGCGCCGAAGCCGACGAACATCAGGGTGAAGGCGGCGGCCACCACCACCCAGCCGTAGCCGGCGGAACGGGCGGCGGCGTTGCTCAACGCTTCTTCTTTTTCGCCTTCTTCGGCGCCTCGCGCGCCGCGACCGCTGCCACTACCTCGACCTCGAGCAGCAGGTCTTCGTGCACCAGGCGCTTTACGCCCACCAGCGTGCTCGCCGGCATGCGCTTCGGGTCGAGGTAGCGCGAGCGCACCTCGCGGTACAGGTTCAGCGCCTCGGCGCTCATGCGCACCATGTAGCTGTTCATCTTGACGACGTCGCTCCAGGTGGCGCCGGCCGCGCGCAGGTTGTGCGTGAGGCACTTGAACACCTGCTCCGCCTGCGCGCGCATGTCGTCCTTGCCGATGACGAACCCGTCGCGGTCGTAGCTTACCTGCCCCGAAACGTAGACGAGCTTCACCGGCCCGGCCACGCCGACCGTGTGCGTGAAGAACGGCGACTGGAAGATCTCCTTCGGATTGATGTGCTGGGTCTTCATGGCTCCCCTGTCCGCCCCTAGAGCACCGCGCCGCGCGCGGTGATCGGCCAAAGCGCCTCCACCACGCCGCCTCGCACGCAAACATACCAGTCGTAGAGGTTGACCGTGGGATCGCAATGCCCGGGAACCAGCAGCAGCTTATCGCCGAGTCCGGGAAGCGCGGCGGCCGTGCCGGCGCGCGCCACGGGCTCGATCCAGCCGTGCTCGTCCGAGGCGCGCGTATACGCGAGCCCGGGCCGCTCCCACACCGCCGGCATCCCCGAATCCACGCTCGACGCCTTGAGGCCCGCATCGACGATCGCGAGCGCCGGGCGCGGCCGGCTCATCACCGTGGCGAGGATGAAGAGCGAGTGCTCGAACCGCGGCAGCGGCGGCGCCCACTCGTTCTTCGCATAGTCCCAGTCCATGAAGACGTACGAGCCCGGCTGGATCTCGTCCCAGGCGCCCGCTTCGACCTCGAGCATGAAGGTGCCGCTCCCGGCGCCGGTGACCCGCGGGCAGGCGAGGCCCGATTCGAGCAGCAGCGTGCGCGCGTTCTTCACGATCACCGCGGCGTTCCGGATGACCGCGCGGCGCTCGTCGAGCGAGCGCATGTGCTGGGCGCGGCCGTGGTAGGCCTGCAGGCCCGCCAGGGTCAGCTCCGGCGCCGCCGCCGCGACCGCGCGTGCGAGCGCCAGCGCGGGCTCGCCCGGCGCCACGCCGCAGCGCCCCATGCCGACTTCCAGCTCGAGGTAGACGTCAACGCGCGCGCCGGCACCGCGCATTGCGGCGGCGAGCGGCGCGATTTGCGCGGGATGGTCTACGCAGACTCCGAGCCGGGCGCGCTTTGCCAGCGCCGCCAGGCGCTCCAGCTTCGGCGCCCCCACGACCTCGTTGGTGACGAGCACGTCGCCGATGCCGCCCTCGATCATCGCCTCGGCCTCGGACACCTTCTGGCAGCAAACTCCTACCGCGCCGGCCGCGACCTGGCGCCGTGCGATCTCCGGGCACTTGTGCGACTTGGCATGCGCGCGCACGCGAACCTTCCCGCCCACCGCGTCGGCGAGCCGCCTCAGGTTCGCCTCGAAGGCGTCGAGCTCGAGTACCAGCGCCGGGGTATCGACCTGCTCCAGGCGCATGCCCGGCTCCGCCGGCCGCCGCGTGCTCATGCCGCCGCCGGCCGCTGCTTTAGGGCGAGCCACGCCAGCGCGGCGATCACGATGCCGACCAGCGGCAGCGCCGCGAGGTTCACCTTCTCCCAGCCGCCGTGCGTCACGATCGCGCCCGAGCCGAGCGACGACATCACCATCATCGCGAACACGGCCGACTCGTTCGCGCCCTGGGCGCGCGCCCGCTCCTCGGGCCGGTAGCTCTCGGTGAGCAGCGTGGTACCGCCGATATAGAGGAAATTCCAGCCCACCCCGAGCATCACCAGCGACAGCCAGAAGTGCGCCACCTCGACGCCGGAGAGCGCGATGCCGATGCAGGCCACGTTCAGCAGCGCGCCGGCGAGCATCACGCGCAGCACGCCGAAGCGCCGGATCAGCCCGCCGGTGACGAACGAGGGCGCGAACATCGCCACCACGTGCGAGGAGATGACGAACGCGGCGTCGCCGTACGGATAACCGCAGGCGCGCATGGCGAGCGGAGTCGAGGTCATGAGGAAATTCATGACGCCGTAGCCGATCGCGCCCGAGAGCACTGCGACGAAGAACTTCGGCTGCGCCGCGATCTCGGACAGCGGGCGGCCGCTCGCCGCGTCCGCGTCGCCGTGCGTCGCCGGCAGGCGGAGCCGGCTGAGCAGCGCCAGAGTCACCAGCGCGAAGCCGATCAGCGCAAGGTAGCCGCCGGCAAAGTGCGGGCGGATCAGGTCGATCGTGAAGCGGCTGGTGGTCGGGCCGACCACGCCGCCGACCAGCCCCCCCGCCAGCACCAGCGACACCGCGGTGGCGCGGAAATCGGCGCTCGCCACCTCGGCGGCGACGAAGCGGTAGTACTGGCCGAAGGCGTTGTAGGTGCCGAAGATCAGGGTCCCGAGGCACAGCAGCCAGAAGCTGGACATCGATACCGCGGCCGCGCAGACCAGCGCCCCCGCCATGCCGACGCCGGTCGCGCGCATCAGCCCGCGCCGCCGCCCCACCCGCCTCATGTAGAGCGACGCCCGCATCGTCGAAAGCGCGCCGCCGACCACCCAGCAGGTGACCGGCAGCGTCGCCAGCGCCGCGGTGGGCGCGAGCGCGAGGCCCGCCAACCCGTTGATCGCTATCAGGGTCGAGTTGTTGGAGAGCAGCATCGCCTGGCAGGCGGCGAGCAGGCCTACGGTGCGGCGCGCGGAGTGCGGCGTATTGCCGGTCATGCTGGATGTGTATACAGTACCGGGAACCCGGCCATTCTAGATTGAAATGAACAAGCTGCGCGGCGCGCTTTCGCACATCCAGGGCCGTTTCGAACGCGCCGAGCGCGCGCCGTTCGACGACGGCTGGGCGCGGGAGGAAGAGCCGTTGCCGCCCCTGGCGACGCGTGTGACCGAGGAGCGGGCGCGCTCGATCGTCGCGCGCAACGACTCGCCCGACGTCCCGTTCGAGCAGTCGGTGAACCCCTACCGCGGCTGCGAGCACGGCTGCATCTACTGCTATGCGCGGCCGAGCCACGCCTATCTCGAGCTCTCGCCCGGGCTCGACTTCGAGACACGGCTGTTCGCCAAGACCAACGCGGCGGAGCTGCTGACCGCCGAGCTCTCGAGGCCCGGGTACGTGCCGAAGCCGCTCGCCTTCGGCACCAACACGGACTGCTATCAGCCGGTCGAGCGGCGCTACCGCATCATGCGCGGCCTGCTCGAGGTGCTCGCGGCCTGCGACCACCCGCTCACCCTCGTCACCAAGTCGGCGCTGATCGAGCGCGACATCGACCTGCTCGCGCCGATGGCGAAGAGGGGCCTCGTCAAGGCGTTCGTCTCCATCACCACCCTGGACGCGAAGCTCGCGCGCGCGATGGAGCCGCGCGCTGCGAGCCCGCGGCGACGGGTGGACGCGCTGCGGGCGCTCGCCGCGGCCGGGGTGCCCTGCGGCGTGCTGACCGCCCCGGTCATCCCGGGCCTGAACGACAAATCGATCGAGGAGGTGCTCGAAGCAGGCGCGGCGGCAGGAGCGACAATGGCCGGCTGGATCCTGCTGCGGCTGCCCAACGAGGTGCGGCCGCTGTTCAGGGAATGGCTCGCCGAGCACTACCCGCAGCGCGCCGAGCACGTCATCAGCATCGTGCGGCAATCGCGCGGCGGCCGCGAGAACGATCCCCGCTTCGGCTCGCGCATGACCGGAAGCGGCAGGTTCGTCGAGCTCATCGGGCAACGCTTCGAGCTCGCCTGCCGGCGCCTCGGCCTGAACCGCGAGGACGACCACATGGCCCCGCGCGGCGGCCTCGACTGCAGCCGGTTCCGCGCGCCCGCCCCGCCGCCCGCGCCGGGCGGCCAGATGCGGCTCTTCTGAGCGTTCAGGCGGCGAGGAAGCCGATCAGCGCGTCCAGCGTCGCGTCCGGCCCCTCGGCCATGAGCGAATGGCCCGAGTGCGCGACGCGAACGCTCGAGGAATTCCGGATCGCCCGCACCAGGCCCTCGGCGGCGCGCGGCGGCGTCATCATGTCGCGCGCCCCGAGCACGAACAGCGCCGGGCACTCCACCCTGGCCGCGCTCTCGAAGCCGGCGGCGTAGTCGTTGCACGCCTTGAGGTCGGCGTAGAGCACGCCGGGCGCAAGCCGCTCGAGCCGCGCCAGCGTGTCGCCGTACATCCACATCCCCGGATTCGGGTTGCCGCCGAGCGGCACCTGCGGCGCGTGGCCCCAGATGGTCTCCATGTCGTACGCGGCGTGGTCGTTGCGGCGCGCCGCATCGAGGAAGGCGTCCGACACCTTCATCGGATACGCGATGCCGATCAGCGCGATGCGCTCGGCCGCCTGGGGATGGCGCGCAGCGAACTCGAGCGCTGCGAGCGCGCCCATCGAATGCCCGACCACGGCCGCCTTGTCCAGCTTCAAGGCGCTCAATAGGGCAAAGACCCAGTCGGCGATCGCGGCGATCGACTCGAGGGGCTTGCCCTCCGACCTGCCGTGCGCGGGAAGGTCCACCGCCAGCACGTTGCTGCCGTGATAGGCGAAGTACCGGCTCTGCAGCCCCCACCACGAGTGGTCGAGCCCGGCGCCGTGCACGAAGGCGACGCTCGGCCGCGCCGGGTCGATCTCGCGCCCCGCCGTATAGGCGAAGGCTTTCGCGCCGCCGACCACCAGCTCCACTACCTGGCCTTCGACGCCGCGGCGAGCGCCCGGCCGAGGTCCTCGACGAGGTCGGCCGCGTCTTCGAGGCCGATCGACAGCCTCACGGTGCCGGGGCCGATGCCGGAGCGCGCCAGGTCCTCGTCCGACATGCGGTAGTGAGTGGTGCTTGCCGGATGGATGACGAGCGACTTCGCGTCGCCCACGTTTGCAAGATGCGAGAACACGCGCAGCGCCTCGATGAACCGGCGTCCCGCCTCTCGCCCGCCGTTCAGGTCGAACGAGAACACCGCGCCGCAGCCGCGCGGCAGCAGGCGCGCGGCGAGCTCGTGGTCCGGGTGCTGCGGAAGCTCCGGATAGAGGATCTTCCCGACCGCAGGGTTCGACGCGAGGAAGGCGACCACCTTCCTCGCGTTCTCCACGTGCCGCGGCATGCGCAGGTGGAGCGTCTCGATGCCCTGCAGGATCTGGAACGCGGTCATCGGCGACATGCAGGCGCCGAAGTCCCTCAGCCCTTCCCGGCGCGCGCGCAGCAGGAAGGCGCGCGTGCCCGACTCTTCCTCGAAGTCCATGTCGTGGAAGCCCTCGTAGGGCGAGGTGAGCTGCGGGAATTTGCCGCTCTTCTCCCAATCGAAGCGGCCCGAGTCCACCAGCACGCCGCCGATGGCGACGCCGTGCCCGCCGAGGAACTTGGTCGCCGAGTGGTAGAGCAGGTCGGCGCCGAGCTCGAACGGCTTCATCAGGTACGGCGTGGTGAAGGTCGCGTCGACCAGCAGCGGCACGCCGGCCGCGTGCGCGATCTCCGCCACCGCCGGTACGTCGAGCACGTCGAGGCCCGGGTTGCCGAGCGTCTCGCCGAACAGAAGGCGGGTATTGCCCTTTATCTCCCGCTGGAAGTTCTTCGGATCCCGGGGCGAGACGAAGGTCGTCTCGATGCCGAATCGCCTGAGCGTGTAGCCGAGCAGGTTATGCGAGCCGCCGTAGAGCGCGGTCGAAGCCACGATGTGGCCGCCCGCGTCCATCAGCGTCGCGACGGCTAGGTGCAGCGCGGCCTGGCCGCTCGCCGTGGCGACCGCGCCGACGCCGCCCTCGAGCGCCGCCATGCGCTCCTCCAGCACCGCCACCGTCGGGTTGGAAATGCGCGAGTAGACGTGCCCCGCGCGCTCCATGTTGAACAGCGAGGCCGCATGCGCCGCGTCGCGGAAGACGAAGGAAGTGGTCTGGTAGACCGGTACCGCGCGCGCGCCGGTCGCCGGGTCGGGCGACTGGCCGGCATGCAGCGCGAGCGTATCGAAGCCCGGGTACCTGGGACCGGACATCAGAGCGTCCGGCTAAAGGCAGGCGCGGCCAGAGAAGATCAGTGCAGGTGCTTGCGGGACGGCCGGGTCGCGGTTTCGAAGGCGCGCTCGGGCTTGCGCGAGTCGGCCGCGCGCTCCTTCCAGTCCTGGTCGAACAGCCGGTTGACCAGCGCCGCGACCTCGGCGACCCGGTCCTTGCCGAACTGGCGCGCGAGCAGCGCCGAGACGTCCTCGATCATGCAGCGCCGTTGCGCCTCGTGGATGGCGTGCGCGGTGGGTCCGACGAACAGCAGTCTCGACTCCTGCTCGCCGTTCGGGTGGTACAGCGTCAGCTCGACCTCGACCGCCTCGTAGCACAGCGGCCCGAGCGCCTCGAGCGCCGACTCCAGCACCGGCTGGAAGCTGCGCCCGGTCTCGCCGGTCCAGCACACCACCAGCATCAGGTCCTTCTCCTCGAAGCGCACGCCCGGCTCCTCGGGCTCGAGGCTCTTCACGTCGGCGAGACCTTCCGCGTCGAGGTACTCGAGCCACGGCGCCAGCGCCTGCTCGATCTGCTTCTTCGACACGCCCTCGAGAATCGGGATGTCGGCGTGCACGTGCACTTCGATTCGCATGACGGCGTTCCGCGGGGATTGGGCGTGCATTTTATCACGCGCGCCGCGCCGTCCGACCGGCGGCGGCGGTCAACCGACCATCGGGGATTCGCGTTCTTCGAGAGCGACTTGCGGTCGGGCGCATGCGCCTGCCGGCGACTGGAATGCACAAATGTTCACAGCACCGCGCAGCGCCGCCGCAGTCTAATGGGTCGTACGCGGCTACCGATGGAGGTCGCGATGAACGTGCTCTACGACAGCGACAACTACTACGTGGCGGAATATCCCGGCCGCGGCGGTATCGAGCTGGTCGACAAATCCGCCTGCCGCGCGGCGTTCCTGGAGGGCGCGGTGGAATCGCGCTTCCGCGCCTCGATGGCCAACCTCGCCGCGCGCGCGCCCAGCGCCGAGTCGGTCGACGAGTTCCTCGGCACCTACGAGGCGTTGCTGACGCACTCCCTCCTGCTGCACTAGCGGCGCCGCGAATCGGCTAGCATCGGGCCATGGTGCGGCCCGACTACTCCGGCGGCGGCTTCGTTAACCTGATCGCCTCGATCACCGCGGCGCGCGGCGGCGCACCGCGTCATGCGCCGCTCGCGGCGCTGCCGCCGGCGACGCTGGAGCGCGCCGAGAACCTGGTGCTCCTCATCGTCGACGGGCTGGGCGACGGCTACTTGCGCGAGCACGGCGGCCGCGGCGCGATCAGCGCGGTGTTCCCCTCGACCACGGCAAGCGCGATCACCACGTCCTTCACCGGCGCTACCCCGCTGGAGCACGGCCTCACCGGCTGGTTCACCTATTTCTCCGAGACCGCCTGCGTCGCGGCGCCGCTGCCCTTCGAGCGGCGCGGCGACAGGCGGCTGCTCGCGCTCTCGCCGGAGGCGCTGTTCGCCGAGCCCTCGCTCTTCGACGGCGTCGCGTCGCGCGTCATCGTGGTGTCGTGGCGCGGCATCATCGATTCGCCGTACAACCGCCACCACTGCGGGCGCGCCGAGCGGCTCGCCTACGACGATCTCGCCGGCCTGGTGGCGCAGACCGTGGCCGCGGTGAAATCCGGCCGCGGCCGCAAGCTGGTCTACGCCTACTGGCCCGAGTTCGACCGCCTCGCGCACCAGCACGGCGTGGCGAGCGCGGAGGTGCAGGCGCAGTTCGAGGCGATCGACGCCGCCTTCGGCGGGCTGCTGGCGCGCCTTGCCGCAACCGACACGGTCGTGGTCGCGACCGCGGACCACGGCTTCCTCGACTGCCCGCTGGAGGACGCGGTCGAGCTGCCGGCGGCGCTCGCGGCGCAGCTCCGCTTTCCGCTCTGTGGCGAGCGCCGCGTGGCGTTCTGCCACGTGCACGAGCCGCAGCGCTTCGCCCGGGAGGCGGCGGCGTTCCTCGGCACGCGCGCCGAGGTGCGGCCGAGCCGCGAGCTCGCCGCCGAAGGCTGGTTCGGCGACGGGCGGCCGCACGCGCGTTTCGCGGAGCGAATCGGCGACGTCGCGCTGCTGATGCGCGGCCGCGCCACGGTAAAGGACTGGGTCGCGGGCGAATCGCGGCACCTACACATCGGCAATCACGGCGGCACGAGCGAGGACGAGATGCGGATACCCCTGGTAGTGGCGCAGCCATGAAGGCGCGCGCGAACGGAATCGGGATCAACTACGAGGCGTACGGCCGCGAGGGCGCGCCGTGGCTGGTGCTCAGCCATTCCCTCGCCTGCAGCATGCGCATGTGGGACCCCCAGATCGCGTCCTTTAAGGACCGCTACCGGGTGCTCGCGTTCGACACGCGCGGCCACGGCGGGAGCGAGGCGCCGACAGGTCCCTACACCCTCGAGATGCTCGCCGACGACGTGCATTCCCTCTTCCGGGAACTGAAGATCACGGCGGCGCACTATTGCGGCCTGTCGATGGGCGGAATGATCGGACAGACCTTCGCGCTCAAGTACCCGGGCATCTTCAAGACCCTTGCGCTCGCCGACACGACCAGCCGCTACCCGGCGGAGGCATGGCCGGTCTGGCAGGAGCGCATCAAGACCGCGGAAACCAAGGGTATGGCGCCGCTTGCGCAGCCGACGCTGGAGCGTTGGTTCACCGAGCCATTCCGCAAGAGCAGCCCGGCGGTCGTGGAGGGCGTTCGCAAGCTGATCCTCGCCACCCCGGTGGCGGGCTACGTCGGCTGCTGCCACGCCATCCCGAAGATCAACCTGACGGCGCGCCTGAAGGAGATCAAGTGCCCGATCCTGGTGATCGTGGGCGAGCAGGACCCCGGCACGCCGGTGGCGATGGCGCGCGAGATCCACGACAACGCCCCGGGATCGAAGCTCGCGATCCTGCCGCAGGCTGCGCACCTTGCGAACCTCGAGCAGCCGGAGGCGTTCGACCGCGCGCTCGGGGAATTTCTCAGCTCGAG
>DATJXO010000100.1:0-17614 GCA_035500055.1 Burkholderiales bacterium
CGTTCGTGCGCCTCGCGACGGGCCACGACGCGATGGTGAGCGCGCCCGAGGAAACCGCGCAGCTGCTGCTGGAGTTCGCTTGAGCCGGCTCAAGGTGCGCGTGTGGCGGGGAAGCGGCGAGGGCCGCTTCGAGTCCTTCGAGGTTCCGCGCCACGCCAGCCAGACGGTGCTCGACGTGGTCACCTACATCCAGCGCGTGCTCGACCCGACGCTCGCCTACCGCTTCGCCTGCCGCGTGGGCATGTGCGGCTCCTGCGCCATGACGGTGAACGGAATCCCGCGCTGGACATGCCGGACGCACGTCGATGTCGCGCTCAAGGACCGCGGCGAGCTCGCCATCGCGCCGCTCAGGAACCTGCCGGTGATCCGCGACCTGGTCACCGACATGACCGCATTCTTCGACAAGTGGGCGCAGGCCAAGGGAGGCTTTCAGGGCTCGAGGACTCGCCGCGAACCCTTCCATGCCATAGCGCCTGAAAAGGAAAGCAGAAAACGGATCGATGCGGCGATCGAGTGCATCGGCTGCGCCGTGTGCTACAGCGCCTGCGACGTCGTGGCGCGCAACCCCGGCTACCTCGGGCCCGCCGCGCTCAATCGGGCCTGGACGCTGGTGAACGACGAGCGCGACGCGGCGCGGGCCGAGCGCCTGCGCGCGGTCGCGGGCGACGCCGGCTGCCATGCCTGCCACACGCACGTCAGCTGCACCGAGCGCTGCCCCAAGCAGCTCTCGCCGACCGCGGCGATCGCGGGCCTGAAGCGCGAAACCGCGCGCGCTGCGCTGCGAGGCGAGCTGTGAGCGCGCCGCAGGGCAGCGTCCGGCAGCAGACGCTGCTGTGGGTGGCGCAGCGCGCCAGCGCCGCGGTGCTGGCGCTGTGCGTCGCCGTGCACCTGGCGACCCTGATCTACGCCGTGCGCGGCGGCTTGAGTGCGGCCGAGATCCTCGCGCGCACGCACGCCAACGTGGTGTGGCTCGTCTTCTACACCGTGTTCGTGCTCGCCGCGGCGGTGCACGTGCCGATCGGGCTGCGCCCGGTGCTCGCGGAATGGGCCGGCTGGCGCGGCCGCTCGAGCGACGCGGCGCTGCTCGGGTTCGCCATGCTGATCACCTGGATGGGCCTGCGCGCGGTGGCGGCGGTGTTCGCATGAGCGCGCCGCGCAGCCGCGGCCACGCCGGCTACTGGGCGGCGCTCGTGCACCGGCTCTCCGGGATCGCGCTGGCGCTGTTCCTGCCCCTGCATTTCTGGGCGCTCGGGCAGGCGCTGCGCGGCGCGGCGCGGCTGGACCAGTTCCTCGCCTGGACCGAGCAGCCGCTGGTCAAGGTCGCGGAGTGGGGCATCGTCCTGCTGCTCGCGGCGCACCTGAGCGGCGGCCTGCGCCTGCTCGCGCTCGAGCTCCTGCCGTGGCGCAGCGGGCACAAGACGATGGCGGCGATCGCCGCGGGAATTTCGATCGCGATCGGCTTGGCGTTCGCCCTCGCGCTGTAGAATTTCGAACGGGAGGATGTGACGAATGAAGATTGCCAAGATCATGTTGTTCGCGGCGGGCCTGCTGCTCGCCGCGGCCGCGCAGGCGCAGAACTGGCCGCAGAAGCCGGTGCGCTTCGTGGTGCCGTTCCCGCCGGGCGGCGCGACCGACATCTCGGCGCGGCTGCTGGCGCAGAAGCTCTCCGACCTGTGGGGCCAGCAGGTGATCATCGACAACCGCGGCGGCGCCGGCGGCGGCGTGGGCGCGGCGGAAGCGGCCAAGGGGCCGGCCGACGGCTACAACTTCTTCTTCCCGTCGGGGTCCGTGATCACGGCGAACCAGCATATCTACGCCAAGCTGAACTACGATCCGGTGAAGGACTTCGTCCCGGTGACCAGCGTGGTGAGCGGCCCGCAGGTGCTGGTGGTGAAAGCCGACTCGCCCTACAAGACGGTCAAGGACCTGGTCGAGGCGGCGCGCGCGCACCCGGGGCAGCTTACCTTCGGCCACGCCGGCATCGGCTCGCAGATTCACCTCGCGGCGGAGAACTTCGTCTATCAGGCGAAGATCGACGCCGTCTCGGTGCCGTACAAGGGCGAGGGCCCGGCGCTGGTAGGCCTGGTGGCGGGCGAGACCACGTTCATGGTGACCAACATGGCCGCGGCGATCAGCCACATCAACGCCGGACGCCTGCGCGCGCTGGGCGTCACGAGCAAGACCGAGGCGCCGCAGCTGCCGGGCGTGCCGCCGGTCGCGAAGACCGTGGCGGGCTTCGAGAACACCGGCTGGTTCGGCATCGTGGCGCCGGCGGGCACGCCGAAGCCGGTGATCGCGAAGCTCAACCGCGACGTGCGCAAGGCGCTCGACTCGAGCGAGATGCGGGCGCGCTTCTACGCCATGGGGCTCTCGCCCGTCGGCAACTCGCCCGAGCAGATGGCGAAGGACATGCGGGAGGAGAGCAAGCTGTGGGCCGTCGTGGTGCGGGAGCGCAAGATCGCGGTGCGGTGAGGCGATGAGAGTCGACACGCGCGCGATCGAGGACGCGGCCTGCGAGCTCTACATCCGCGCGCTGAAGCTGCTGCCGCCGGATGTGAAGCAGGGGTTCGACGCGCTCGCGGCGGGCGAGTCCGACGCCGGCGCGAAGCGGGTGCTCGGCACCATGATCGCCAACATCAAAGTCGCGGAGGACCGCTCCAGCCTGCTGTGCCAGGACACCGGGATCCCGATCTACAACGTCACCATCGGTCGCGGCGTCGAGGTCGACGGCGCGGAGCTGAAGGAGGCGATCCGCCGCGGCTGCGCGCGCTCCACGCGCGAGAACTCGTTCCGCTCCTCGATCGTGCACCCGGTGACGCGGCGCAACGAGGGCGATTCCACCGGGCGCGGCGTGCCGATCGTGAACTTCGACTTCTCCGGCGAGCGCGAGGTGCTGGAGATCGAGATGGTGCCGAAGGGCTCCGGCTCGGAGAACAATTCCTGGCTCAGGATGGCGATCCCCGCCGAAGGCGAGGATGCGATCAAGTCCTTCGTCATCGACTGCGTGCTGGAGGCGGGCGGCAAGACCTGCCCCCCGACCATCGTCGGCGTCGGCATCGGCGGCACCGCCGACCTGTGCCTGCACCTCGCCAAGACTGCGGCGACGCGCGCGCTCGGCAGTCGCTGCGCCGACCCGGAGGGCGCGAAGCTAGAGCGGGCACTGACGCCCGCGGTCAACACGCTCGGCGTCGGCCCGCAGGGGCTGGGCGGCGACTCGACCTCGTTCGCGGTGCACGTCGAGACCGCGGCGACGCACATCACCATGAACCCGGTGGCGGTCAACATGCAGTGCCACTCGGCGCGCCGCGCGCGCGCCACGTTCCGGCCCGGCGGCGTCGAATATGGGTTCTAGGCTTCTGCTGCTGTCGGCCTTGCTTGCGTTTGCTTCCCTTTCACCGGGAGCGGAGGTCGCGGGCGTCAAGCTGGACGACATGGAGCGGGTCGGCAGCGCCGATCTGGTCCTGAACGGTGCCGGCCTGCGCACCAAGTTCGTCTTCAAGGTCTACGCGATGGGCTTGTACCTTGCCGCGAGGACGGCCGACGCCGCCGCGGCGATCGGCGCGACAACAACGGCGAGGCGGAGATGAAGTCGCTGGAGCCGCGGGCGCGGCAGCTGGTCGCGATCATGGCGTCGATGAAGGAAGCGAAGGAAGGAATGCGCATCGCGCTCGACTGGGTGCCGGGCAGCGGCACCCTGGTGAGCGTGGACGGGAAGGCTGTCGGCGCGCCGATACCCGGCGAGGACTTCTACCGCGGGCTGCTCCGCATCTGGCTCGGCGAAAACCCGGTGCAGCAGGACCTGAAGAAGGCGCTGCTCGGAGGCAGGCCCTAGCCGTGGCCCACTACGAGCTGACGCCGCCGATCACCGAGGCGCAGGCGCGCGCCCTCAAGGTGAACGACACCGTGACCCTGCAGGGGACGCTCTACGGCATTCGCGACGCCACCCAGATCCACATGTTCGACCGCGGCCGCAAGACGCGCTTCGACCTCGCCGGCCAGGCGTTCATCCACACCGCGCCGAGCGTGAGGAAGGTGGCGAAGGACGCCGCCAATCCGGCCGGCTACGCGCCGCTCTGCGTCGGCACCACCACCAGCGATCGCATGGAGCGCTTCACGCGGCCGCTGCTGCAGCAGTACGGCGCCAGGCTGATCATCGGCAAGGGCGGCTTGAGGGAGGCCTCCTCGAAGGCGTTCGCCGAATTCGGGGGCGCGTACCTCGCGATCATCGGCGGCGCGGCGGCGCTGGAGACGACCTGGGTGGAAGCGATCGAAGACGTGGACCTGGACGATCTGCACCCCGAGTCGCTGTGGAAATTCCGCGTCCGCGGCTTCGGGCCGCTGGTGGTCGCGATGGACAGCCACGGCGGCAGCCTGTACTCGGAAGTCAGAAGCGCCGCCGCGGCGCGCCGCGCCGCGGCGCTCGCCGCGCTCGGCGTGAAGGCGCGCTAGGCCCCGGGCGAGGAGCCCGGAACGGGGTCAGACCACGTTATCTCCCGCGTGCGCGAGCTCCAGACCGACATCCTGATCCTCGGCTCGGGCGGCGCGGGGCTGTTCGCCGCGCTGCACGCGCATCAGGCCGACCCGTCGCTCTCGATCACTGTCGCGGTGAAGGGGCTGCTCGGCAAGTGCGGCTGCACGCGCATGGTGCAGGGCGGCTACAACGTGGCGCTGGCGAAGGAGGATTCGGTCGAGCGCCATTTCATGGACACCATCGAGGGCGGCAAGTGGCTGCCGGACCAGGAGCTCGCGTGGAAGCTGGTCGTTCTGGCGATTGAAAGAATCAGGGAGCTGGAAAACGAGCTGGGTTGCTTCTTCGACCGCAATCCCGACGGCAGCGTGCATCAGAAGGCGTTCGCCGGCCAGACCTTCGACCGCACGGTGCACAAGGGCGATCTCACCGGCATCGAGATCATCAACCGCCTCGCCGAGCAGGTCTGGGCGCGCAGGATCGGCCGGCTGGAGGAATTCAGGGCGGTCCAGCTGGTGGCGAACAAGGACGGCTCCGCCATCGCGGGCGTTCTCTTCGTCGACATGCGAACGGGCGAGTATGTGTTCGTGCGCGCCAAGGCGGTGCTGCTCGCCACCGGCGGCGGCCCGACGATGTACAGGTACCACACGCCCTCGGGCGACAAGAGCTGCGACGGCCTGGCGATGGCGCTGCGCGCCGGCCTGCCGCTGCGCGACATGGAGATGGTGCAGTTCCATCCCACGGGACTGCTCGCCGGCAGCCACACGCGAATGACCGGCACCGTGCTGGAGGAAGGCCTGCGCGGCGCCGGCGGCTGGCTGCTGAACGGCGCCAGGGAGCGCTTCATGCCGCGCTACGACCCGAGGGCCGAGCGCGCGACGCGGGATTTCGTCTCGCGGGCGATGTATCAGGAGATCCGCAAGGGCAACACCAGCCCCAATGGGGGGTTGTTCATTTCAATGAGTCATTTGAATCAGGCCGAAGTGAGAAGGCAATTTCGAGGCATGGTCGAGCGCTGCGCCGACTGCGGCTTCGATCTCGCGGGCGGCCTGGTAGAAGTCGTCCCCACGGCGCACTACATGATGGGCGGCGTGGAGTTCGCGCCCGACTGCAGCACTGCGCTCGCGGGTCTCTACGTCGCCGGCGAGGACGCGGGCGGCGTGCACGGCGCGAACCGCCTCGGCGGCAACGGCGTCGCCAACTCGACGGTCTTCGGCGCCGTGGCGGGGGACGCCATGGCGGAGTGGGTCAGGGGAAAGGGACTGGCCGAGCCGGACCCGGCCCGGCTCGAGGAGGGAATTGCCGGATGCGAAAGGCCCTTCGGCGCCGGGGCCGCGTCGCTGGAGCCGCTGCGCGAGCGGCTCTACGAGGTGATGTGGCAGAAGGTCGGCATCATCCGCGACGACGGCGGCTTGCGCTCGGCGCTCGCCGAGCTGGGAGCTTTGCAGGACGAGCTCGACCGCAGCGGAGTCGCCGGCGGCAACCGCGCCTTCAACCTGACTTGGCACGACTGGCTGAACCTGCAGAGTCTGGTGACGACGAGCCGCGTCATCGCGCAGGCCGCGCTGGCGCGCACCGACTCGCGCGGCGCGCACTTCCGCGAGGACTGTCCCGAGGCCGGGCCGCTCGAGAGCTCCGCCTTCACCAGCGTGACGGCGGGCGAAAACGGGCTGGAACTCGCGTTCAAGCCCGTTGCGTTCAGCCGGGTGAGGCCCGGCGAGACGCTGCTGAAGTAGGCGGCCTAGCCGAGGTGCTTGCGGAAGAACTCGATGGTGCGGCCGCGCGCGAGCTTCGATGCGTCCGCGTTCCAGGAGCCGCGCTGGTCGCAGTTGAAGCCGTGCCCGGCGCCGGCGTAGAAGTGCGCCGCGATCCCGGGGTGCAGGCCGGCGATCTCCTTCGCCTGCGCCAGCGTCGGCGACTGGTCGAGCTCGCCGAAGTGGCACATCGTCGGGCACTTCGGCTTCTCGTTCTTGAAGTTCGGCATGCCTCCGCCGTAGTAGGGCACGGCGCAGGCGAGGCCGGCGACGCGCGCCGACGCGAGCCAGGTGACGGTACCGCCGTAGCAGTAGCCGACGATGCCGACCTTGCCGCCCTTCTTCGCCTCGCCGATCGCGGCCTCGACGTCGAGCATGCTCTTCGTCCAGTCGAGCTTGCCCATGATGGCGCGGCCCGCCTCGATCTCGGGCGCGGAGTATCCGGTGTCGTAGTCGCGCTGCACGCGGTCGAACATCGCCGGCGACACGGCGCGGTAGCCGTCGGCCGCGAAGCCGTCGGTGACCGCCTTGACGTGGCTGTTGACGCCGAAGATCTCCGGAATCACGACCACGCCGCCGCGCGCCTTGCCGGCCGGCTCGGCGAGCCAGGCGGCGAGCTTGTGGCCGTCGGACGCGGTCAGCTCGATGAATTTGCCCATGGGGTTGCCTCCTCGTGGAAAAAAGACCAGCGGTTAGAATCGTCATTATGAAGAAAAACGCGCGCGAGCTGCAGCAACTGGCGCGAAACGCGCTCGAGCGCGCGGGCGCCAACGCGGCGATGGCCGAGGCCGCGGCCCGGCACCTGGTGCGCGCGGAGGAGCAGGGGCTGCCGACGCACGGCATGTCGCGGGTGCCCTTCTATTGCGGCTTCCTGCGGAACGGCCGCGCCGACGGCGCGGCGCGGCCGGCGATGGCGGCCGAGCGCGGCGGCGCCTGCCTGATCGACAACCGCGACGGGCTGCCGTACGAGTCGGCGGAATGGGCGATCGCCGAGGTCATCCAGCGCGCGCGGCGCAACGGCGTCGCGTTCGCCGGCATCACGCACAGCGCGCACGTCGGCGTGCTCGGCATCCACCTGCTGCCGGTGGCGCAGGCGGGCATGGCCGGCGTCGCCTTCACCAATTCCCCCGCGGCGATCCCGGCCTGGGGCGGCAGGAAGGCGCTCTTCGGCACCAACCCGGTGGCGTTCGCCTTCCCGCGCCGGTCGGGCGATCCGCTGGTGATCGACCTCGCGCTGACGACCGTGGTGCGAGGCAAGATCATGCTGGCGATGCAGAAAGGCGAGAAGATTCCCGAGGGCTGGGCGCTCGACCGCGACGGCAAGCCGACCACCGATCCGAAGGAGGCGATCGAGCGCGGCAGCCTGTTCCCGATCGGCGGCGCCAAGGGCGCGATGCTCGCGCTCGCGTTCGAGCTGGTGTGCGCCGCCCTCACCGGCGCGGCGATCGGCGCCGAGGCGGACTCGTTCTTCTCCGACCAGGGCAACAAGCCGCGGATCGGCCACGCCTTCCTGGCGATCGATCCCGGCGCGCTTGCCGGGCTCGAGCGCTACCTCGAGCGCGTCGAGACCGTGGTCGCGGCGATGCTGGCCGACGCGGGCGTGCGATTGCCCGGCGCGCGGCGCTTCGCCGGCGAGAAGCGCGCGCAGGCCGAGGGCATCGAGGTCGGCGACGAGCTGCTGGCGAAGATCGAGGCGCTCGCGCGCGGATGAAGCCCGTCGCGGCGGCGGATGCGGCGCTGCTGGATGCGTTCTGCGACGCGCTCTGGCTCGAAGACGGACTGTCGAAGAACACGCTCGCCTCCTATCGCCGCGACCTGGAGCAGCTCGCCGCGTTCCTGAAGGGAACGCCGCTCGCGGACGCGGACGAGGCGGACCTGTTCGCGTTTCTCGCCGCGCGGCGCGGCCGCGCCTCGAGCGCCGCGCGCATGCTCTCCAGCCTGAAGCGCTTCTACGGCTGGGCGGTGCGCGAGCGGCGCGCCGCCCGCGATCCGACGCTCAGGCTCGACCCGCCGAAGCGCGCGCCGCGCTTCCCCAAGACGCTCTCGGAGGCCGATGTCGAGGCGCTGCTCGCCGCGCCCGACGACGCGAGCGCGCTCGGGTCGCGCGACCGCGCCATGCTGGAGGTGCTCTACGCCACCGGACTGCGCGTCTCGGAGCTGGTGGGGCTGAAGCTCTACGAGGTCGACCTCGAGGCGGGCGTGGTGCGCGTGCTCGGCAAGGGCTCGAAGGAGCGGCTGGTGCCGCTCGGCGAGGAAGCGGTCGATCGGGTGCGCCGCTATCTGAAGAAGCCCAGGGGAGAGCTTCTGGGAAGAAAAGCCTCCGCAAGCCTCTTCGTCACGGCGCGCGGCGCGGGCATGACGCGCCAGGCGTTCTGGCACAACCTGAAGCGCATCGGCGCGCGCGCGGTGCCGGGCAAGGCGCTCTCGCCGCACGTGCTGCGCCATGCCTTCGCCACCCACCTGATCAACCACGGCGCCGACCTGCGCGTGGTGCAGATGCTGCTCGGGCACGCCGACATCTCGACCACCCAGATCTACACCCACGTCGCGCGCGAGCGCCTGAAGGCGCTGCACGCCAGGCACCACCCGCGCGGCTGATGGCCGATACGCCTGCGACCACCTTCCCTGGTGATGCAGGACGAAACCGGCAGCCGCTGGTCGTGCTGATGCACGGCGACCGCAAGCTGTCGACCCGGAGCCTGGCGCGCCAGAACCTAGCGCCGACCCTTGTCGATGCCGCGCTGGATTGATACGCCCACGAATTTCGCGTTCGGCAGGATGCCGATCTTCGCAGCGCTCACGCGCACCCACGGCGCCTTGAACTCGTCGAGCAGCAGCGTCGCGATGCGGTCGGCGAAGGTCTCGACCAGCCGGTAATGCTGCGAGGCGCCGAGCGCCCCGATCCGCAGCGCCACCTGCTCGTAGTCGATGGTATCGGCGACCCTGTCGCTCGCGAACACCGCGGTGCCGGGAATGCCGATCTCGAGGTCGACCGACACCGTCTGCGGCACGTGGCGCTCGCGCTTGTGGATGCCGATCAGCACTTCCACGCGCAGGTCGCGGATCAAAATCGAGTCCATGGCGTGGAGCGATTATAGAATCCGGCCAGCATGCCGCCCGCACTCGCCGAGACTGCCGTCATCGCCGCGGCCGCGTACCTGCTGGGCTCGGTGTCCTTCGCCGTGCTGGTAAGCCGCGCCATGGGGCTGCCGGACCCGCGCAGCTACGGCTCGAGGAACCCGGGCGCCACCAACGTGCTGCGCTCGGGCAGCCGCGCCGCCGCCGCGCTCACGCTCGCCGGCGACGTGGGCAAAGGCGCGCTCGCCGTGGCGCTGGCGGCGCTCTATAGCGGCGAAGCGCCGGCCCACGGGCTCGAGGCGCCGCTCGCAGGCGCCATGGCGCTGCTCGGCCACCTCTACCCGGTCTATTACGGGTTCCGGGGCGGCAAGGGGGTGGCCACCGCGGCCGGGGTGCTGCTGGCGGTGCACTGGCTGCTCGGCCTGGGAACCCTGGCGACGTTCGCCGTCATCGTCGCGTTCTTCCGCCTCGTCTCGCTCGCGTCGATGATCGCCGCGGTATTCGCGGTGTTCTGGTCCTTCCTGCTCTTTCATGACGCGCCCGTGACCTGCCTCGTCGGCGCGATGGCGCTGCTCGTGCTCTGGCGCCACCGCGAGAACATGCTGCGCCTCGCCCGCGGCGAGGAGAGCCGGCTCGGGCAGAAGAAGGCTACGCCGTAGCGCCGAGTTCCCAGCGCGGGCGCGCCGAGAAGGCGTGCGAGCCGCCGGCGGCGAGCCCGCGCTCCAGGCGCAGCGCGGCGGCGAGCGCGATCATGGCGCCGTTGTCGGTGCACAGTTCCGGCTCCGGGTAGTAGACGTCGAAGCGCCGGGCGCGCCCGGCCGCGTCGAGCGCGGCGCGCAGCTGGCGGTTGGCGCCGACGCCGCCCGCGACGACCAGGCGATCGAGGCCGGTCGCCGCCATCGCCCGCAGGCACTTGGCCGTCAGCACTTCGACCACGGCGTCGACGAATTCGCGCGCCAGGTCCTCCGGGGCGACGCTGCCGCCGGCGAGCACGGTGCGCACCGCGGTTTTCAGGCCCGAGAAGCTGAAGTCGAGCGAGGCGGCGTCCCCGCGCTCGAGCATCGGCCGCGGCAGGCGGCAGCGCCCCGGCTGCCCGCGCTCGGCGAGCGCCGAGAGCGCGGGGCCGCCGGGATAGCCGAGCCCGAGGAGCTGCGCCGTCTTGTCGAAGGCCTCGCCCGCAGCGTCGTCCTGGGTCTCGCCGAGCAGCGCGTAGCGGCCGACGTCGTCGACGCGCATCAGCTGCGTATGCCCGCCCGAGACGAGCAGCGCGACGAAGGGGAACCGCGGCGGCCGCGCCGACAGCAGCGGGGAAAGCAGGTGCCCCTCGAGATGGTGGATGCCGATCGCGCGCACGCCGAGCGCGCAGGCGAGGGAGCGCGCGAAAGCGGCGCCGGCGAGCAGCGCGCCGGCGAGGCCGGGACCTTCGGTATAGGCCACGCAGCCGAGCTCCTCGAGGCGTCTCTTGGATAGAGAGAGGACCCGGCGCGTCAGCGGCACGAGCCTGCGCAGATGATCGCGCGAGGCGAGCTCCGGGACCACCCCGCCGTAGGCCTCGTGCATCGCCACCTGCGAGTGCACGGCGTGGCCGAGCAGTGCGCGCCTGGCCGCGTCGTACAGCGCGACCCCGGTCTCGTCGCAGGAGGTCTCGATCCCGAGGATGAGCATGGGCTGGGTCGATTCTGATATACTCGCGGTCTTTCCGATAGTTAGCCGCGGAGTTTTGATGCCGACAGTTCGCGTCAAGGAGAACGAGCCGTTCGAGGTGGCGATGCGCCGCTTCAAGCGCACCGTCGAGAAGACCGGCCTACTGACCGAGCTGCGGGCGCGAGAGTACTACGAGAAGCCGACCGCCGAGCGCAAGCGCAAGCTCGCCGCGGCCGTGAAGCGGCACCACAAGCGCCTGCGCAGCCAGATGCTGCCGCAGAAGCTGTACTGACCCTAAAAGACAAAATCCAGGACGACATCAAAGCGGCGATGCGCGCGCGCGACGGCGCGCGCCTGTCGGCGCTGCGGCTGCTCGCGGCGGCGATCAAGCAGAGGGAGATCGACGAGCGCACCGCGCTCGGCGACGCCGAGGTGATCGCGGTGATCGAGCGCATGGGCAAGCAGCGGCGCGAGTCGATCGCGCAGTTCGAGCAGGCCGGCCGCAACGACCTCGCCGAGGGCGAGAAATTCGAGCTCGGCGTGCTCGCGGCGTATCTGCCGCAGCAGCTCCCCGAAGCCGAGCTCGCGCAGGCGGTCGCCGCGGCGATCGCCGAATCGGGGGCGGCGGGCGCGAAGGACATGGGCAAGGTCATGGCGCTGCTCAAGGGCCGGCTGGCCGGGCGCGCCGACATGGCGAAGGTGTCGGCGCTGGTGAAGGCCAAACTGGCGGGCTGAAGCCCTAGAATGGGGGCGGAGCGCGGCCCCTCGCGGTGATACCGGACTCGTTCAAGCAGGACCTGCTCAGTCGCGTCGACGTGGTCGAGGTCGTCTCGCGCTACGTGCGGCTGAAGAAGAGCGGCGCGAACTACCAGGGCCTGTGCCCGTTCCACGCCGAGAAGACGCCGTCGTTCACGGTCAGCCCGACGAAGCAGTTCTACCACTGCTTCGGCTGCGGCGCGCACGGCAACGCAATCGGCTTCCTCATGGCCTACGGCGGCCTCGGCTACATCGAGGCCGTGACCGACCTCGCGTCCCAGGTCGGGCTGCAGATGCCGGAGTGGCGACCGCGCTCGCCGGCCGAGGCGCAGCGCGAGGCCGAGCGGCGCGAGCAGGATAGCAGCCTCGGCGCGGCGCTCGAGGCGGCGATGGATTTCTACCGTGCCGAGCTGAAGAAGTCGCAGCGCGCGATCGCCTATCTGAAGGGGCGCGGCCTCACCGGAGAGATTGCGGCGCGCTTTCGCATCGGCTACGCGCCGGACGACTGGCAGGCGCTGAAGGGCTGCTTCCGCGACTACTCGGACGCCGCGCTGGTGGAGTCCGGCCTGGTCGTCGACCAGGACGGCAAGCGCTACGACCGCTTCCGCGACCGTGTCATGTTCCCGATCCAGAGCGCGCGCGGCGCGGTGATCGGCTTCGGCGGGCGGGTGCTGGGAGAGGGCGAGCCGAAGTATCTCAACTCGCCCGAGACGCCGCTGTTCGAGAAGGGGCGCGAGATCTACGGCCTGGTGCAGGCGCGCGACGCGGTGCGCGCCTCGGGCCGCGCTCTGGTGGTCGAGGGCTACATGGACGCGGTGGCGCTGGCGCAGTACGGCGTCGGCTACGCCGTGGCGACGCTCGGCACCGCGACCACGCCGGTGCACGTCACCAAGCTGCTGCGCCTTGCCGACGAGCTGGTGTTCGCCTTTGACGGCGACGCCGCGGGCCGCAAGGCGGCATGGCGCGCGCTCGAGGTAAGCCTGCCGCTCGCCACCGACGCGAAGCCGGTGCGGTTCCTGTTCCTGCCCGAGGGCGACGATCCCGACAGCTTCGTGCGCGCGCACGGCAAGGACGCGTTCGAGCGGCTGGTGCGCGAGGCGCCGACGCTGTCGGGCTTCCTGCTGGCCGAGCTGCGGGCGGGCGCGGACCTTGGCACCGCGGAGGGGCGCTCGCGGCTGCTGGTGACCGCGAAGCCGCTGCTGCAGAAGGTCGCGGCGCCGGCGCTGCGGCTGCAGCTCGTCAAGGAAGTCGCCGAGCTGGCGCGGGTGTCGCAGGAGGAGGCCGAGCGGCTGCTGGAAGTGGCCGCCGCGGCACCGGCCTTCCGGCGGCCCGCGCCGGCGCGCCCGAGCGGCGCCCCGCCGGCCTCGCTCGAGTGGCGGCTCCTGACGCGCACGTTCGCCCGCCCCGAGGTGGCGCTCGAGATCGACGCATCGCTGCTCGACCCGGAGCTCGCCGAGTCGCAGGCGCTGCTGGAATGGATCGAGATCGTCCAGCGGGCGGACGATGCCGCGGCGATCGCCGACGGGCAGGTCGCGGAGCTGATCCAGGGCGCGCGGCATGCCGGCCTGCTTGAAAGCGCGCATGCCAACCTCCACATGGAACTCAAGCTGCCCGTGGATCTGGCGGTCAGCGAGTTCCGGGAAACGCTCGACAAGCTGCGTACCCGAGTGCCCGAGGCCGAGCGGCTGCTGCGGCAGAAGATCCTCAAAGGCACCGCCTCGGCCGAGGAGCGCCGCGCCTTCGAGTCCAAGCTTCGCCCCGAGCGGGCGTAACGCGCCGACGGCCGCGCCGGCGGCTGGAATGGATTTTTCCGGACGCAAGTCTGTTTTCCTAGGGTAGAATCCCGCACTTTTTTCCGGTCCCGGGCGTCTAACCGGCATCAGCGAGGCACGATGGCCAAACCGAAGCGCAAGGCGAAACCCAGCCGCAACCCCAAGGCAAAGAAAAAAGCCAAGCAAATCAATCTCCTGAAAAAGAAGAAGGCCGGGCTGCGCGCGCGTCCGGCGGCGAGGAAGACGAAGCCGCTGAAGAAGAAGGTCGCGAAAGCGGCCGCTGCGAGGAAGCCGGCCGGCCGGCCTGCGTCGGCCAGGGCGAGGGCGGAAGACAAGAAAGCCAAGGGCGGCAAGCCCAGCATCAAGAGCGCGAAGCAGGCGCTCGAGCTCCTCGAGGCCAACGTCGCCGCGGTCAAGGCGAAGGGCAAGGGGCGGCCGGGGCGCAAGGGCAAGAAGGACGCGTGGCTGATCCCGCCCGAGCTGCCGAAGGAGGACGCCGAAACCCGGCGCGCGCGGCTCAAGAACCTGATCAAGCTCGGCAAGGACCGCGGCTTCCTCACCTACTCGGAGATCAACGACCACCTGCCGGACGACCTGGTCGACGCCGAGCAGATCGAGGCGATCATCTCCACCTTCGGCGACATGGGCATCCAGGTCTACGACCAGGCGCCCGACCAGGAGCAGCTGCTGATCAGCTCCGACCAGCCGACCGCCGCGCCGACCGACGACGACGTCGAGGAGCAGGCGGAAGCCGCGCTCTCCACCGTCGACTCGGAGTTCGGCCGCACCACCGACCCGGTGCGCATGTACATGCGCGAGATGGGCTCGGTGGAGCTGCTGACGCGCGAAGGCGAGATCGAGATCGCGAAGCGCATCGAGGAAGGCCTGCGCCACATGATCCAGGCGATCAGCGCCTGCCCGACCACGGTGCAGGAGATCCTGGACCTTGCGCAGAAGGTCGAGAAGGAGGAGATGCGCGTCGACGAGGTCGTCGACGGCCTGATCGACCCCGACGCGAAGGACGACTTCGATCCGAAGGGCGCCGCCGAGGCGACCGAGGACGAGGAGGAGGAGCAGATCGAGGAAGAGGAGAGCGAGTCCGAGGAGGATGTCAGCGCGGCGCAGACCGCGAGCCTGATGAAGCTCCGCGCCGACGCGCTGGAGAAGTTCGCGCGCATCCGGCGGCTCTACGAGCGCCTCAAGCGCGCGCTCGAGAACAAGGGCTCGCGCGACAAGGACTACCTGCGGGTGCGCGACCACATCGGCGCCGAGCTGATGCTGATCCGGTTCACCGCGCGCACCGTCGAGCGCCTGTGCGACAGCGTGCGCGGTTTGGTCGACGAGGTCCGCTCGCACGAGCGCGCGATCCACGACATCTGCGTCGACAAGGCGCAGATGCCGCGCC
The DNA here is from genome assembly GCA_035500055.1 of Burkholderiales bacterium. Classification (GTDB taxonomy): domain Bacteria; phylum Pseudomonadota; class Gammaproteobacteria; order Burkholderiales; family SG8-39; genus RBG-16-66-20. The sequence continues at coordinate 14,878 of DATJXO010000100.1, forward strand.
AGCACTTCATCAAGGTCTACGCCGGCGCCGAGGGCTCGAAGCGCTGGCTGACGGCCGAGGTCAACGCCTCCAACCCCTGGAGCGAGCAGCTCGCGCGCGTCGAGCCCTCGGTCCTCGAGCTGCTCGGCAAGATCCAGACGGTGCAGCAGAAGATCGGCATCCCGATCCGCGAGCTGAAGGAGATCAACAAGCAGATGTCCACGGGCGAGGCCAAGGCGCGGCGCGCGAAGCGCGAGATGACCGAGGCCAACCTGCGGCTGGTGATCTCGATCGCCAAGAAGTACACCAACCGCGGGCTGCAGTTCCTCGACCTCATCCAGGAGGGCAACATCGGCCTGATGAAGGCGGTCGACAAGTTCGAGTACCGCCGCGGCTACAAGTTTTCGACCTACGCCACGTGGTGGATCCGGCAGGCGATCACCCGCTCGATCGCCGACCAGGCGCGCACCATCCGCATCCCGGTGCACATGATCGAGACCATAAACAAGATGAACCGCATCTCGCGCCAGATCCTGCAGGAGACCGGCGCCGAGCCGGACCCGCAGACGCTGGCACAGAAGATGGAGATGCCGGAGGAGAAGATCCGCAAGATACTCAAGATCTCCAAGGAGCCGATCTCGATGGAGACGCCGATCGGCGACGACGACGACTCGCACCTCGGCGACTTCATCGAGGACCAGTCGACCATGGCGCCGTCGGACGCGGCGACCTACGCCAGCCTGCGCGACGTGACCAAGGAAGTGCTCGACACGCTGACGCCGCGCGAGGCGAAGGTGCTGCGCATGCGCTTCGGCATCGAGATGAGCACCGACCACACGCTGGAGGAAGTCGGCAAGCAGTTTGACGTCACGCGCGAGCGCATAAGGCAGATCGAGGCCAAGGCGCTGAGGAAGCTGCGGCACCCCTCGCGCTCGGAGCGGCTGAAGTCCTTCCTCGACCAGGAAAACTAGATTACCGGAGGATGAGGGCGAGACGGGGCCGCGCGAGCGGCCCTTCTTTTTTGCAGTAAAGTCGTGCCGGAAACGGGGTCAGACCACGTTTCCGGCGGCGGGCCGGTAGCTCAGCCGGTCAGAGCAGGGGACTCATAATCCCTTGGTCGTTGGTTCGAATCCAACCCGGCCCACTCCAGATGCGCTGACCCATTGACCTAGTCGAGACCATGAAGCTAGAGACCGATCTTTCCCGCCGGCGCGCGCTGCTGACGGCCGCCGGAGGCACTTTGTCCGCGCTCCTGCCGCGGCTCGCGGGCGCGGCACCGCAGCCGATCGCGACGCGGCCGATCCCGCACGGCGGCGAGCCGCTGCCGATCGTCGGCATCGGCACCGCGATCATCTTCGACTTCGAGGACGATCCGGCGAAGCTCGCCGAGCGCCGCGAGGTCGTTGCGACGCTCGCGGCGGGCGGCGGGCGCCTGATCGACACGGCGGCGGCGTACGGCCACGCCGAGGAAAAGGTGGGGGAGATAGTGGCGGGGCTGGGATTGAGGGACCGGCTGTTCCTGGCGACCAAGTTCTCGTACGCGGCGGACCGCGCCGCGGCCGAAGCGTCGATGCGCGCCTCCCTGAAGCGGCTGCGCACGGACCGCGTCGACCTGATGCAGGCCTGGAACGTCGGCGACCCGGACTACAGGCTCGACCTGCTGCGCGAATGGAAGCAACAGGGCTTGTGCCGCTACATCGGCATGACGACGAGCTTCGCCCGGCAGTACGACGCGATCGCGAAGGTGCTGGCGCGCGAGAAGCCCGACTTCGTGCAGGTCAATTACTCGCTCGGCGACCGCGAATCCGAGAGCCGCGTGTTGCCGGCGGCGATGGACGCGGGCACGGCGGTGCTCGTCAATCTGCCGTTCGGGCGCAACTCGCTCTTCCGCAAAGCCGGCCGCAGGCCGCTGCCGGACTTCGCCGCCGAGTTCGGCGCGCGCAGCTGGGCGCAGCTGTTCCTGAAGTTCATTCTTTCGCACCCGGCGGTCACGGCAGTCATTCCCGGCACGGACAAGCCGGAATACATGCTCGACAACCTTGAGGCCGGGCGCGGTCCGATGCCGGACGCCGCGATGCGGCGGCGCATCGCCGAATACTGGGACTCGCTCTCCTAGGCGCACGCTTAGCCGGGGTCCGCCGACGGCCGCGTCAGGCCGAGCCCCTGCTTCGCGGCGGCGGCGATGGCGTCGCCCCCGTTCGCGCCGCCGGCGACCTGCACGGTGGGGAAGGCGAACTTGACGCCGTTCTCGTCGAACGCCTTCTTGATCATGGCGTTCGCTTTCCGGCGGATGACGAATTGCTCGCCCGGGCGGGTCTTCATCTTGACGCGCACCTGCACCGCGAAGTCGCCGAACTGCTCCACGCCCTGCATCTTGAGCGGCTCGAGGATGTGCCGCGCGTGCTCGGGATCGGCGGCGAGCGTCTTGCCGATCTCCTTGATCAGCTTGCGCGCCTTCTCTATGTCGCTGTCGTAGGTGATGCCGACGCTGAACTTGTCGATCACCCAGTCGCGGCTCATGTTCTGGATCGCGCGCAGCTCGCCGAACGGCACCGTGTAGACCGGGCCGCGGTGGTGGCGCAGCTTGACCGAGCGCAGCGTGATCGCCTCGACGTTGCCCTTGTAGTTGCCGCTGACGATGTACTCGCCGACGCGGAAGGCGTCGTCGACCAGGAAGAACGCCCCGGTGATGATGTCCTTCACCAGCGTCTGCGCGCCGAAGCTGATCGCGAGGCCGAGCACGCCCGCGCCCGCCAGC